>JAFMJD010000013.1 GCA_017853685.1 Actinomycetota bacterium
TGATCAGCATGCGAACCACCGTTTGCACACCGCCACCCTGGGAAAGTCGCCACATGAACTGAGCCACCTCGATCGGCCCCGCCTATCGGTCGATCTCCACTGCGGACACTCCGGACGCCGAAGCAGCTCCACGCTGCGCTGCCCATCGATACACCTCGGCCAGTGCATCGGCGGCTCGTTCGACGGTGAAGCGTTCCTCGAAATCGCGGCGGGCGTGCTGCGCCCGTACCGCCGCCGCAGTGGGATCGTCGAGTACCGCTGCGATGCCGCCAGCGAGATCGTCCGACACCCACGCATTGCGTCCGTGTTCGAGCACGCCCTCGAGCCCATCGAGCCGGGTGGACACAATCGGCGTGCTCGTGGCCATTGCCTCGATGAGCGCACCGGCAGCGCCCTCGCGCTTGGACGAACACACGATGACCGAGGCGATCTGCAGGAGTGCCGGTACGTCGTCACGCTGGCCGAGCAGACGGATCCGATCGTGGTGCTGAGCGAACCCCACTGCCTGCTCTACCTCGACCCACGAAGAACCGCGCGCACCGGCAATGAGCAACACCGCATCGGGATAACGGTCCGCTACCGAATCGAACGCTGTAACGAGCGCAACGTGGTTCTTCTGCGGTGCTACGCGTCCCACTGCGAGCACCACACGCTGGGTCGGATCGATACCGAGCGATGCACGCAGCGAGTCGAGCTCGGCTGCTGACAGCGACGCGAAGCGCTGCGCATCTCGACCGCGCTCGGCAACACGCACTCGACGGGCCGACACGCGGTACCGACGCCGACACGCCTGCGCCACCCCGTTGGTGACCGCATGGAACCTGGCGCGCACGGCGGTGGTGAGCACCATCTCGATCGTGTGACGCAGCCAGACGCGCCACGGTACGAGCCCAGCGTGCTCGGTGGCCTCGAGCGGCGTGTTGGCCCACGTGACCACGAGCCGCGCCGGGGTCCCGAACACGGCAGGTGCGGAAGCGACGATTGCGGGATGCAGCGTTGCGTGGACGAGATCCGGCTTGGTGGAGCGAATCAGTCTTCGCATCGCCACCACCCGATTTCGGTACCGCGACATCGAAGGGTCGCTGTCGAGCGCCGTCACCTGGATGCCGTGCTCCATGAGTTGCGCCCCCAGATGAACCTCTCCGTGTAGCACGACGATCTGGAAGTCGATCCCCCGTTCGGCGAGCAACGGCGCCACTGCAACGATGGACTGCTCGGCTCCGCCGTCGGGCAGGAGCGATGGGATCACTGCCAACACACGGAGTGGCCGGCGATGCTCGCCCGGGGTCGCTGCTTCGGGGTGTTCGCCGCTCACTGCGACGCCGAGGCAGCCGAGCGCGGTCGGCGCCCGCCCACCGGCAGCACCTTCAGCAAGTGATGCCATCGGCATCCGGTACACGCCTCGACCACGTAGGCAGCCAGGTCATCCGACCTGCGGTCCAGCGTGGCCATGTCGGAGGCCTTGGAGACCACCCGACCGAATGCGGGCAGGCGCGGACCGAACACGTAGGTGACCAGCACCACTTCCTGCTCCTCGCAGATCGGGCAGCGCACGGAGGTGGGTTGGCCGAAGTTGGTTGCTGCTCGGATCAGTTCGGGATGTGCATCGCACACTTGGTCACGTCGGAGCCGACCGCGTCGGAACTCGTTGATGAGGGCCCGTCGGGCGAAGCGGTGGTCCACCACGGCACCGCGTTGGTTTGCGGCTCCCCGGAACGAAGCGGCACCGAAACTCACGGCCCGCAGTGTACGAAGGTTCGCGGCGTCGTGGATGGGTCAGAATGTGGTGGTGCCCCGGACCATCTCCTACGGACCCCACGTCAGCGACGAATCCGAGTTGCGGCTCTGCGGCGACCCCAACGCCAAGCGGGCCATCGAACTGGGCATCTCTGCAGCACAGAATGCCGTGACCCTCGCCGAGTTGGGGGCCAAGGCCATCGCCGTGGATCCTCGGCCCGATCAGATCAGCGCGTCGCGACGCGCCGCCGATGCGGCCGGTGTCCGTGTGGAGTTCCACCAGGCCGAGCTCGGCGATCTCGGATTCGCCACCAGCGCATCGGTGGACCTCGTGGTGGCCGCCGACTCACTGGCGCAGGTTGACGATCTTGCACGCGTGCTGCGCCAGGTGCATCGGGTGCTCAAGCCGGAATGCGCGCTGGTGATCGCCACCGCGCACCCCATGGCCGGCTTCAACGCCACGATGTATGGCGAAGTGCCGAGTCGATACGGCACCGGTGGTACACGCTCGATCAGCGACTGGTTCACATCGCTGTACCGATCGAACTTCCGTGTGGACTCCATGCACGAGTTGTTTGACGCCACTCGTCCACGAGACCTCGCTCCGTCGATGCTCGTGGTGCGTGCCCGCAAACTGGGCGTGTGATCGGGGCCCGGACTCTCCGGGTAACCGGCTGCTTCAGTTGCCCGAGCGCTCGGCCCACCAGCGATCGAGACGTTGGAGCACTTCCTCGCGACCGAGCACTCCCTCTTCGAGGCGAACCTCGAGCAAGAACTCCATCGCCTGACCCACGATGGGGCCGGGACTGATTCCGAGATGCTCGATGACCTCGTTGCCGTTCAGTTCCGGACGGATTCGATCCATCGCCTCTTGCTGGGCGAGTTCGGAGATCCGTTGCTCGAGGTCGTCCATCCGCTTGGACAGCACCACGGCCTTGCGTTCGTCCCGCGTGGTGCAGTCGCAGCGGGTGAGCACGTTGAGTTCCGCCAACAACGGACCGGCGTCACGGACGTACCGGCGTACGGCCGAATCGGTCCACCCCATCTTGTAGGTATGAAACCGCAGGTGCAGTTCCACCAGACGGGTCACCTGCTCGACATCGTCGTTGGAGTAGCGCAGCGCCTGCATGCGGTCGCGCGTCATGCGTGCCCCCACCACCTCATGGTGATGGAACGACACGCCCCGTCCCTTGCGGTACGAGCGGGTCTTGGGTTTGCCGATGTCGTGGAAGAAGGCCGCCAACCTCGTGCGTCGGAAGTCGAACTCGGGGTGCGCATCGGGGCGCACGTTCTCCACCACAGCAATCGTGTGGGTGAGCACATCTTTGTGGCGATGGATCGGGTCCTGCTCGAGGCGCAGCCCGGGCAGTTCGGGCAGGAAGACGTCGGCGAGTCCGGTGTCCACGAGGAACCACAGTCCTGATGCGGGATGTTCGAGTGTGAGCAGCTTGTCGAACTCGTCCCGAATGCGTTCGGCCGAGACGATGTCGAGCCGACCATGCATCTCGCGCACGGCCGCCACGAGCGCCGGTTCGGGTGCGAGTCCGTAGCCGGCGATGAAGCGTGCCGCACGCATCATCCGGAGCGGGTCGTCGCTGAAGCTCACCTCGGGTGCCAGCGGAGTACGCAGCACACGCGCAAACAGGTCGGCAGCACCACCGTAGGGATCCACCAACGTCGGCGATGCGGTGGTGAGCTCGAGCGCCATCGCATTCACCGTGAAGTCACGTCGTGACAGATCGATCTCGATGTCGTCGGAGAACTCCACCTCGGGCTTGCGCGAGTCCGGGGTGTAGTTCTCGCCGCGATGGGTGGTGATCTCATACGTGCGGTTGCCGCGCTTGGCGCCGATGGTGCCGAACCGCTCGCCCTGGGTCCACACCGCGTCGGCCCAGCCCGACACGAGTCGCTTGATGGTGTCGGGTCGGGCGTCGGTGGTGAAGTCGAAATCGAAATCGGGCAACGCTGCATCGCCGCGATCGAGCAACAGATCCCGAACCGAACCACCCACGAGGTACAGGCGATGTCCCGCGGCACCGAAGCGTTCGGCGAGCGGTTGCAACTCGTCGAGTACCGGGGCGAAACGCTCGGGGAACATGGCTGACTCAGGCTACTGCGGTACCGCGCACCGACCGGGGTGATCTCCCGTCGGTGCGACTCCTCGACTCAGAGCAGGCCGTGCTCGGACCAAAAGCGCGCCACGTCGTCACCCACATGCTCACCCGGGCCGCCACCGGTGGGAGTCTCCGGCTGGTACGTACGGCCGAGCAGCGCGGCGGTGGTGGCTGCCGATGACAGTCGCAGTGCATCGAGGTCGTAGCCGCCCTCGAGCATCACGAGGCGACGGCCCGGTGGCGCGAACTGCATGAGTCGCTCGGTGATGAGGTGATAGTCGCCTGCGCTCAACCCCAGATCGGTGATCGGGTCGTTGCGGTGAGCGTCGAATCCGGCCGACACGATGAGCCACGTCGGACCGAATCGTTCGGCCACCCGGCTCACCACTCCATCGATCGCTGCGAGATAGCGGTCGCCGGTGGTGAATGGCGGCAGCGGAAGATTCAGCGTTGCCCCCACGGCATCGCCCTCGCCGACCTCGCGCGCCGAGCCCGTTCCCGGATACAGCGGCCACTGATGGAACGACACGAAGAGCACCCGCGGATCGGTGTAGAAGATGTCCTGCGTCCCGTTTCCGTGATGCGCGTCGAAGTCGACGATCATCACCCGCTCGCCCTGCGCGGCGAGATGTGCGGCGGCCACGGCCACATTCGAGATCACGCAGAAGCCCATCGACTGATTCGACGTTGCGTGGTGCCCCGGCGGTCGAACAGCGCAGAACGCGGCTGATGCGCCCGCCTCGCCGCGCTGGAGCGCCTCCACCGCAGCGAGTCCCGCCCCGGCGGCCCGGCATGCCGCATCCCACGAGCCCGAACTCACCCGAGTATCCGCATCGAGGCGGCCACCACCCGACCGACAGATGTCCTCGATGCGATCCAGATACGTGGCGGGATGCACGCGCAGCAATTCGGAACGTTGTGCAACTCGGGGCTCGAGCGCAACCACTCCATCAGCGATGTGGGCATCGTGCAGTCCGTCGATGACTGCGCCGAGTCGCTCGGGGCGCTCCGGATGATCGCGACCCGCCAGATGATCGAGGTAGGCCTCGTGGGTCGCGAACAGCACGGTCACCGCGCTCACGGTACCGCGTCGGGCCCCTGTGGGATCTCGCGGGTGGACTCGGGTGCGTCGTTCTGCAGTCGTGCCGACGGCACCACCGGCTGCTCGATGGTTGCTGCTTCCTCGAACGGCACCACATCATCGAGATCGTCGGTGGGCAGACCGGCGCGGTGTCGACGTTCGATCTCGGCGGTCTCGGCGCGGCGCCAGCGACGACGCAGGTGTTGTGCCCACCACGACAGCAGCGCAAGACCCGCAGCAAAGGTCACCACGATGCCGAGACCAGTGAGACGCCCCACGCGCACGTTCATCACGGCAGACCGTCCCACCGTCAGCGTGGTACCGGGCGCCAGGAGTTGTGCCGTTACTGGGAAGCGCCCGTTGCTGCGCGCAGAGACCGGGATGTCGAGGAACACCGTTGCTCCCGGCTCCACCACCACCACATCACTCACGGGCGGGAACCGCAGTTTCGCGCTCACGAGTCGGACGGCCACCGACACCGGTACATCGTTGTCGTTCTGGATCGTGATGGGGATGTTGGTCTTGCGATCACCAAGATTCACTGCCTTGGGCACCTGCAGAATCACGTTGTTCTGCACCGCAAGCATCTCGTTGCGCACGCCTTCCACGTACGCAGCTCGTTCCTCGGTGGTCAACCGAGTGTCGAGCAGCACATCGGCTCGGATGGGCCAGGTCGCCCGACGGGCATCGTCGATGGGAAGGATCGCCGAGGTGGCCTCGATCGTGCGTGTGAGTCGCTGCCGCTGCTGGCGGATGCCCGATGCATCCACTACTTCGCTGTCGGTAGGTGTCGGCGTGGTGGTGGTACCGATACCCACTTGCTCCACATCGACACCTTGCACGAGCACGCCGGCCGCAAGCACCGACATGAGCGCACGGAGTGTGTCGGGTCGCGCTGTGTCGAGATCCGGTGCGAGCACGATTGCCGGGCGCGCGTCGTCCTGTTCGGCTCGCGCCAGCTCGAGCGCGATGTTGCGCGCCGCCACCATCGGATCGTCGGTCTCGGCTGCGAGGGCTTCGGCGATGTCGGCCGGCACGAGCACCGGTTGCGACAACGAACTGGTGGCCGGGGTGCCCGACAGATCCTTGGCCGCTCCCGCGGTCTGCAGAACCACCACGGCGCCGAGGTTGCGCACAAGGCTCGCTCCGGCGGGGGAGAGCGGATCGGTTGCTACCCACACGCGCCGATCCGGCAGTCGCTGCAGCGTGTTGGACAACACGTCCTCGCCGTATCGAAGTTGTGTTGTGAACTCGTTCGTGAGCCCTGCATTCGCAGCGACGCTCGGGTCGATGTGGAGATACGGCGTGGACAACAGTCGTTGACGTCCGAAGTCGTCGGCCAGCTCGGCAACGAGTTGTCGCCCGCTCTCGTCGGCCTTCGACAGGCTCTCCAACAGTTCGGGGCGCACGGCAACCGACACCGGTACCTGGGAATCGCCGAGAAACGCACTGAGTCGCTCGATGCGCTTCCGGGTACTCGCTGCGATCGTGGTGGTGCCGTCGGGTTGCAGGCTGATCGGGGTGTCCACGCTGAGCACGACGGTGACGGGGATCGGTGGTGCTCCATCGCCGCGGGCGCGTCGCACGACGGGAATCGGGAGCGCGGCGCCGGCATTCACGCGCACCGCAATTACGTACAGCCCCGACTTCTCGAGCTGCAGTCGACTCGGTAGATCGGTGACCGACTCTGTGGGAATCGTGATGGTGAGCACGCCATCGTCGACGACCAGTCGATCATCGGCCACCGTCACCGAATCCAACGGTGCTCCGAGTGGCTGGGTGAGTGCAGTGTCGAGGTCGACGACGTTGTTGTCGAGCAGGTGAGCGCTCACCGACACAGCGGCAGGCGAAACCTCGAAGCCGCCGAGTGCAACCACGAGATCGGCCTCGGCGTCGATGGCCAAGGGCGCCGACACGAGTTGCGGCCGGGTCGTCGGGGACGCATCCGTCTGTGCGAGCGAGGCTGCAGCGGGGAGCAACGTCGCCGAGAGCACTGCGATCGCTGCGGTTGGGCGCACGAACCTCACGGGAGATCGCGCCCCAGCGCCATGTCGAGCACCATGAGACGGTACGGCATGTCCACAAAACCCACCGAGTGGTACAGGTGCAGCGCAGCCTCGTTGTCCACGTGTGTGTTCACGAGCATCGTGGTGCACCGATGACGTCGTGCCCAGCGCAATGCGTCAACAGTGAGCATCCGTCCAAGGCCCCGGCCCTGTGCATCGGGGTCCACGGCGAGACGCTGCAGGTAGGCGCTCCGTGCAGCACGCCCCGACACGGCGTACGCCAACACCTGTGAACCCTCCATGGCGATGCGGAGCCGATGGTTGGGTGTGGCCGTGCACGCGTCGACGATGCCCTGGAGGTCCATGCACCACATCGACCCGAACGCGCGCCGATCGGTGAGGGCGAGCGACACGAGGTCGCCCGTGCGGCCGCGGCGCAGCACCGGGCCCCCGTCGAGTGCGCCGGGTGTGCGCAGCGTGCGCAGGTCGGTGAGGTCGTGCGATAGCAGCGTGAGTTCCTGGCGCACCGTAAAACCGCACTCGAAATACGGCGGGCGCATGGTGGGTCCGAGCGCACCGGTGCGTACCCGGCTCACTCCCTCGCTGCGGAGCTCATCGAGCCACGAGCGGATCACCTCGGGAGGCGGGGCGCTCTGGTCCACGGTGATGAGTTGCACGGTGCCGGGCTCATCGGGCCACGGACGAACGCGGGCGGCGAACTCGTCGGGGTCGTGATACGGCACACGGGCACGCAGCACACGGCCGATCCGTTCGGCCTCCGGAGCGTTCACCGGGCTCTTCACCGCAGCGACGGTAACGCGCCCGGCAGCAGCCACCTCGCTAGCCTCCGCCACGTATGACCATTCGAATCGTGACCGACAGCGCCTGTGACCTCCCCGCCTCGACACTGGCCGAGCACGGCATCACGGTGGTCCCCCTCAAGATCCGCTTCGGCGACCACGAGTTCGTGGACCGCGAGGAACTCTCCACGGCTGAGTTCTGGGCGCGGTGCTCGGCCTCGGCAGAGTTGCCGTCCACCGCAGCCCCGTCGGTAGGCAATTTCACCACCGCCTACCAGCGCCTCGCCGCCGAGGGTGCCACCGGCATCGTGGCGATCTGTCTGTCGAGTGCGCTCTCGGCCACCATGCAGAGTGCCCAACTGGCCGCCGGCGAGGTTGCCGGCACCATTCCCGTCGAGGTCGTGGACTCCCGGTCGGTGTCGCTCGGTCTCGGCATGATGGTGGTCGCTGCGGCCGAAGCCGCCGCTCGGGGTGCCTCGCTGGCCGAGACCGCTGCCGTGGCACGGGACCTCGTGCCCCGCACACACGTATGGGCGGCCTTCGACACCCTCGAGAACCTGAAGAAGGGTGGGCGGATCGGCGGCGCCAAGGCGTTCCTCGCCTCGGCACTGGCCATCAAGCCGATCATCGTGTGCCGGGACGGCGAGGTGCACGAGGGTGGCAAACAACGCACTCGGGCCAAGGCGCTCGCGTTCTTGGTGGACAAGGTCAACGAACATTCCGATGTCACTCGGGTGGCGGTTGCACATGCCGATTGCTCCGATGTGGACGCATTCGTCGAGATGCTGCGGCCGAGTGCGCCCGGCGAGATCCTCGTGGGCGATATCGGTGCAGTGATCGGCACACACGCAGGTCGCGGCACCATCGCCGTGGTGTTCCAGACCTCGTCATAGTGATATTCGCAGCGAGCGCGTCTCCCGCACGAGACATCGCCGCTGATGTGCTTCTGTGCTGATTGCCCAAAATTTGTGGCGGTGCGCAACTAGCGTGAAATTTCGGTGACCGACCCGCCCGCCACCTCGCCCCTCTTGGCGTCTCGCTATCGACTCGTCCGCAAGCTCGCCTATGGCGGCATGGCCGAGGTCTGGTTGGCGTGGGACGAGCAGTTGGGCCGCAAGGTGGCCGTGAAGGTGTTGAAGGAACAACTCGCCTCGGATCCCGTTGCCACCGAGCGTTTTCGACGTGAGGCGCTCGCTGTTGCCAGCGTGGAGCACCCCAATGTGGTCGCCGTCTATGACCGCGTGGACTTCAACGGTCAACAAGCCGTCGTGATGCAGTTCGTGCAGGGCGAGAGCCTCCGTGAAGTGCTCGATGCGCAGCGCCAACTCGATGTGGACGTGGTGCTGCGCATCGCAACGGCAGTAGCGAGTGCGCTCGATGCGGCGCACTCCGCAGGTCTGGTGCACCGGGATGTGAAGCCGGGCAACATCCTGATCGCCGACGATGGTCAGATCCTGCTCACCGACTTCGGTATCGCCAAGGCAACCGAGGGCGGCGACGACCTGACGAGCGAGAACGTGATGATGGGTACGGCCAAGTACCTGTCGCCCGAGCAGGTGCGCGGCGATCGCCTGGACGGACGCGCCGATCTGTACTCACTCGGGCTCGTTCTCTACGAATGCCTTGCCGGCCGGGTGCCGTTCAAGGGCAAGACCGATACCGAGACAGCCCTCGCACGTGTCACGCGTGATCCGACGCCGCTCGGAAAAATGCGGCCCCTCCTGCCGTCGAGCCTCATTGCGCTCATTGAGTCGCTGCTGTCCCGCACACCGTCCAAGCGGCCGTCTACCGGCGCAGAAGTCTGTGCGGCCGTGGCCCGGATCCAGAGTGGCGCCGCCGACATTGCGCCGTGGCCTCGCCTCGACGAACGAGCGGCGCAACGTGCAGGCAACCTGCCCCGCCAGGCGAACGCCCGTGATCGGGCCGCCACCCCGGTAGCGGGCACGCCCCGACGCAGGCCCGCGAACGCTTCGCTGCAGCGACGTCGCCCATCTCCGTCGGTGATCCTGATCGCCGGCCTGCTCACCGCCGCACTCGTGGCCGGCCTCGTGCTCTGGTCGGCGTTGCGCAATAGCCCCAGCACCCGTGCGGCCACCGAGGTCTCGGGCTCGAACGGATCGGGTGCGGCCAGCGCCTCGAACTACAGCGGCGCCAAGGTGAGCGCCATCGCCACCTTCGATCCATTCGGCGACAAGACCGAGAATGCCGATCAGGTGAAACTCGCCAAGGACGGCGACCCCGACACGGCGTGGCTCACGTCGTGCTACCAGAACCAGTACTTCGGGGCCAAGCAGGGCGTGGGGGTCATCGTTCGCCTGAGCGACGAGGCGCGCGGTGTGCTCACCATGCAATTCCCCAACGCCCCGTGGAACGTGGACATCTACGCCGCCAACAGTCCGTTCGCTGCGTTCGAATCGTGGGGCTCGCCCGTTGCACAGGCGGCGCAACAGAAATCCACCTCCACCTCCGTGACACTCGATCGTTCCCAGCGCTATCTCTTGCTGATGCTGCGCGAGGTCGGCCGGGACGGCGACTGCAACTCGCAGAATCCGTTCCGCGGCGGATTCTCCGAGATCACGTTCGGCGCGGCACCGGCCTGAGGCCTGCGTGAACCGATCCGCTCGCACCGATGATTCGTCGAGCAGCGGCGACGACCGCTCACTCGTCGCTGCGGCTCAGGGCGGCGACCGTGCTGCACTCGAGGTGCTCCTCCGCCGGCACTACGACCGTGTCCACGCTGTGTGCCGCCGGATCCTGCACAACGAACAAGACGCGGCCGATGCCACCCAGGATGCGCTCTTTGCTGCCGTGCGGGGCCTCGCGCGCTTCGATGGTGACGCTGCGTTCGGCACCTGGCTGTACCGCATCGCCACCAACACCTGCCTCGACCAACTCCGTCGACGCAAACGTCGCCCCACGACGCCCCTCGACGCCATGGTGGAGACCTCCGACCTGGTGCTCACCGGTGATCATCACGGAGTTCCCTTCGATCTCACGGTGGTGGATCACCTCGAACTCCAGGCGGCGCTGGCGCGGCTTCCCGAGGAGTTCCGCGTGGCCGTGGTGCTGCGTGATGTCGCCGACCTCGATTACGCCGATATCGCCAGCACCCTGGACGTTCCGATCGGCACCGTGCGTTCCCGGATCGCCCGGGGACGCGCCCTGCTCGCCCGGTATCTCGAGTCGGCCGGGGCCGAAGGGGAACTAGCCGGGAACCAAACCGACCCCTCCGACCGTCGAAACGGGCAGTCATGACCACCTCGCCTGCCTCCGGAATGCCGCCCGACGACCTCGTCGAACTGGCAAGCGCTGCCCTCGATGGGGCGCTGGCGCCCCACGACGAAGCCGCAGCGCTCGAGAATCCGCAGGTCAGCACACTGGTTCGCCGATTCGCAGCGGTGCGCTCTCACCTCGGCTCACCCGCTCCGGCGGATCCAGATCTCCGGGAACGTCACGTGCTTGCGGCCCTCGCCGAGTTCTCGGTGGGGGACACCGAGTCGTCCGTGCCATCGGTCTCGTCGCTCGAGGCCGCCCGGGCACGGCGGGCACGGCGCCTCGCTCCGGTACTTGCCGCTGCGGCCGCCGTTGCGGTGATCGGTCTCGTGGCAGGGGTGGCGGCCAATCGTGGGTCGGGTCGCGACACGGTGACCGCCGACGCCTCATCGGTAGAGATCGCTGCAACATCGAACACCGCTGAGTTGGCGCGAACCGGCACGGTCGACACACCCGATGCAGGTGCGCCGGCTGCCGAATCGGCGAGCGAGTCACCGATGTCGGCGATGGTGTCACCGGCGGCCGATTCCAACGACAGCGGTTCCACCGCCGACAACACGGCGCTCATCGGTGAGACACCGAACGACATCCCGGGTATCGCCAAGGCGGCACTCGACCTGCGCGCCGCCAAGCGCTCCACTGCGCCAACACATCCGTGCACATCGGCGCGCGGCGAAGCGATCGCCTCCATCACATGGAAAGCCCAGAGTGCACTGCTGTTCGTGGCCCCCTCGGCCGATGCACCCACCGACGCATTCGTCGTGGATGCGAGCACCTGCACGGTGATCGCCAGCGCCACACTCGGGTCCTGATCGCCCACGGTTAGGCTGGCCGCATGGCCTTCAACCCACTCCATCCGTCGTGGCCGAAGCAAGCGGCCGATGCCATCGACGCAGTGGTGCAGAAGGTCCGCAGCACGGTCACCACACGAGCAGTGCAGGCCACCAACGTCGTGGTGTACGGATTGCTGGTCATCTTTGCGGCGCTCGTCGCGGCAGTGCTCGGGTGCGTTGCGTCGGCTCGTGCGGTGCAGATCTATCTCACCTGGCAACTCGGTACTCCAGCCGCATGGATCGTGGGATCTGTTGCGCTCGTCGGTGTACTCATTGCGCTGATCGGACTCATCAAGTCCCAGAAACTCTCGATGCTGCTCGGCGCTGTCGTACTCGCCTTCGGCGGCGCGCGCTGGGCAATCCACGCAGGCGACGCCGTCATCGATCACGACACCGCAGTGTGGATCTCGTATCTCGTGGTGGGCGGACTGTTCGTCGTCGCCGGTTCGTTCCTGATGGCCAAGCGCCACGCTCCCGTGGAGAAGTGATATGTCCTCGACCCGCAAGGTGATCATCATCGGTTCTGGCCCTGCTGGGCTCACTGCGGCCATCTACACCGCTCGTGCCAACCTGTCGCCGTTGGTGATCGAGGGTGAGCCGTCGTCCACGAGCGATCAGCCGGGCGGACAGCTCATGCTCACCACCGAGATCGAGAACTTTCCCGGATGGCCTACTGGTATCACCGGTCCCGAACTGATGCAGAACATGCGTGAGCAGGCAGCGCGTTTCGGCGCGGAATACCTCACCGAGAAAGTCACCCGTATCGACTTCACTGCACGTCCGTTCCGCGTGTGGGTGCGAGATGCCGAATTCAGCGCCGATTCGATCATCGTCTCCACCGGCGCGCGTTCATTGATGCTCGGACTCGAGGCCGAAAGTCGACTGTTGTCGCACGGGCTGTCCACGTGTGCAACGTGCGATGGCTTCTTCTTCCGTGGTCATGAGATTGCGGTAGTGGGCGGTGGTGATTCCGCCGTGGAAGAGGCAACGTTCCTCACCAAGTTCGCGAGCAAGGTGACGCTCATCCACCGACGCGACACGTTGCGCGCGTCGAAGATCATGCGGGATCGCGCACATGCGAACCCGAAGATCGAGTTCATGTGGAACCACACCGTGGTGGACCTCCTCGGCGACGACCGCCTCACCGGACTCGTTGCTCAGCACACCGAGACCGGTGCACTCACCACACTCCCGGTGACTGGGTTGTTCCTCGCCATCGGACATCGCCCGAACACCGATCTGTTCACCGGCGTGCTCGACATGGACGACAACGGCTATCTCGTCACCCAACCCAACTCGTCGTACACGAACATCCCGGGTGTCTTCGCCTGCGGCGACGTGCAGGACCACACCTACCGCCAGGCCATCACGGCAGCCGGATCGGGATGTATGGCGGCCATCGACGCCGAGCGCTGGCTCGAGGCCCAACACGCCGGCTGAACCATCGGCCCGGGTCGCCCGGCCCGCTGCCCGACCCGCTGCCCGGTCCCCAATGCCGACCTTGCGGGTCGGGAATAACTTCCGCCCCGTGACGTTGCACTGACTACTATTGCGATTCCAAGTCGAAAGGACCTCCCCGACATGTCTGACGGGATCCTCCATCTCTCCTCCGCCACGTTCGACGAGACCATCAAGTCGGCTGACACGCCGGTACTCGTCGACTTCTGGGCTGATTGGTGCCAACCATGCAAGATGATCGCCCCGATCCTCGACGAACTGGCCAAGGAGCACCCTGGCATCCGAGTGGCAAAGGTGGACGTGGACTCGAACCCGGAGCTCGCGCAGAAGTTCAACGTGATGAGCATCCCCACACTGCTGCTGATCCAGGACGGCGAGATCAAGAAGCGTCTCGTGGGGGCCAAGGGGAAGGGCGCTCTCGTAGCGGAACTGGCGGAGTACTTGGGTCCCTCCCGCTGACGCGGGGCTCGCGCGGCGAGCCGGTACGAGACCTGCAGCGCCGCCTCGCCTATCTGGGGCACATCACGACTCCTGTCGACATCGGTGTTTTTTGCGCCGCAACCGAAGCCGCACTCGCTCGATTTCAAGAAGCGCGTGGCCTCAAACCCACCGGCAGTTGTGATCACGAAACGTGGCTGGCGCTCGTGGAAGCAGGCTGGTCGCTCGGTGATCGATTGCTGAAACTCACCTCACCCAACATGCGCGGCGATGACGTGACGGCACTGCAGGCAGAGTTGTGCCGATTGGGATTCGACGCTGGTCGCGTCGACGGCATCTTCGGCCCACACACTGCGACGGCGTTGCTCGAGTTCCAGCGTTCGTGCGGTATGCCCGGTGACGGTGTGTGCGGGCCGGAAACCCTGCGCTTCCTCGATCGACTCGGCCGACAATCGGGCCAGGGTCCCGGCGTGTATGCACTGCGCGAAGCCGAACGCATCCGCTCGCTATCGCATTTCGTGGAATGTCGTTTGGTGATCGGGCAGTTCGGTGGACTGAGTGCACTCGCACGCGCCATTGCACGAGATGCTCGCGCGCTCGGCGCCGATGTGATCCTCGTGGACGAACCCGATGCCAGCGTGCAAGCCGAAGCCGCTAATCGGTTTCGTGCTCACGTGTACCTGGGACTCGAGGCAAGCATCGAGCCACAAGCAACGTTCTGCTACTACCAAGTGCCCGCATTCGAGTCCACGGCTGGTCGCGCACTGGCCGAACGACTCATGTCCGAACTTGCTGATCGGTTGCCGGTGGCGCCCACTGCCGAAGGCATCCGGCTCCCGGTGCTGCGCGAGACCAAGATGCCCGCCGTGCTCTGCCGGTTGGGTCCGGTGCGCGCCGTGGCCGATGATGCGGCCGCCCTCGCAGCGGGCTGCACCATGGCGCTCGAGGCGTGGGTGAATTCCATGCCGGCGACAACACCCAGCCAGCAGTAGATCGACGCCCGTCACCGCCCGGACGCGCACGCAATGCGTGGGTCCAACCCTGTAGTGGAGGTTGAGGTGCCGTCCATGCGGGGGTGTGTGTACCCGGATTACTTATCCACAGACCTGCGCGAAACTTGTGGACGGGAGCGTGGTCGCCGATCGACGAGACGCTCTTTGCCCTGCTCAGGGCCTATACCGTTCGTCTGTGAGTAACTCACAGGTCGCTGGGGACATCGGCGATCTGCCGATAGATCCGGTCGAGGTCCGCCAGGTCGGCGAACTCGACCACGATCTTGCCCCGACCGCCCGACATCGTCACCCGTACCCGCGTGGCGAGCGCATCAGCGAGTTGCTCTTCGAGCTCGAGGACAGCGGCCGGCCGTAACGCCGTCACGGGAGGAGTCGGCTTGGCGGTCTCGCCCGCCGTGGGCACTGCGGGGCCCTGCTCCCGATCACGGATCGCCTGTTCCACGGCTCGCACCGTCCAGTGCTCGGCGACGGCGCGGCGCGCGATGTGTTCTTGATACCCGCGGTCCGACGTACCGAGCAGGGCGCGTGCGTGGCCGGCCGTCAGTTGGTCATCGGCCAGCAGATGTTGAATGCTCGGCGGCAACTGCAAGAGACGCAGCGTGTTCGATACGGCAACGCGACTCTTGCCGACGCGTTGAGCAATGCGTTCGTGCGTGAAACCGAAATCCTCGATGAGTTGTTGATACGCCGACGCTTCTTCGAGTGCAGTGAGGTCCTTGCGATGCAAGTTCTCGACGAGTGCTTGTTCCACCGATGCGAGTTCATCGATGCTGCGCACCACTGCAGGAATCGTGGTGAGCCCAGCGCGCTGCGCTGCGCGCCAGCGACGTTCTCCTGCAATGAGTTCATAACCGCCTGCAGCACGCGGACGCACGAGAATCGGTTGTAAAACGCCGATTTCTGCGATGGATGCTGCGAGATCCGCGAGTGACTCCTCGTCGAAGTGCACGCGCGGTTGATGCGGATTTGGCTCGATCGATGTGATCGCAATCTCATCGAGACCTGCGCGCGTATCGGTCAGCGACGCGTCCGATGCAACAGCGCCACCGAAGATTGCACCCAGGCCTTTACCGAGCCCTCGCTGCTGCGCCACCGCACACCTCCTTGGCCAATTCGCGATACGCAATGGAACCGCGTGAGGTGGGATCGAAGGTGATGATCGGCTGTCCGAATGATGGTGCTTCGGACAACCGCACGGTGCGCGGCACCACGGTGCGACACACCTTGTCGCCGAAATACTCGCGCACGTTCTGCACGACGCCGTCGGCCAACTTCGTCCGTGCGTCGTACATCACGCACACGATCGTCGACAGCTCCAGCGTGGGGTTGAGGCTGCGCCGCACGAGTTCGACGTTCTTCAGCAGTTGGCCGAGGCCCTCGAGGGCGTAGTACTCACACTGAATCGGCACGAGCACTTCTTGGGCCGCGGCAAGTCCGTTCACCGTCAACAGGCCGAGCGATGGTGGGCAGTCGATCAAGACGAAGTCGTAGTCGTCGACCACGGCCTCGATCGCACGGCGGAGCCGCATCTCACGGCTGAACGCCGGGACGAGTTCGATCTCTGCGCCCGCCAAGTCGAGGCTCGCGGGAGCGATGAACAAATTGGGCACCTCGGTGGTCTTCACACACTCGGCCAGCCCGACCTCATGCATGATCACGTCGTACATCGACAGCTGCAGCGTCTGCACCTGAATGCCCAACCCGGTGGACGCATTGCCCTGTGGATCCAAGTCGACGAGCAGCGTGCGATACCCGGACTCGGCGAGACAGGCAGCGAGGTTCACCGCCGTGGTGGTCTTGCCCACGCCACCCTTCTGGTTCGCTACGGCAATCACCCGAGGCAGCGCCCGAGGACTCGGCGCGCTCACTGGGCCTTGGTCGCTCATGGACACGTCTAACGGGCCTCTCCGGGTCGTGCACCGGTCCCGTTCCGGCGCGGGCCGATGCTATCTGCCTGCGAGGATGCCACCAAGTGGCCATCCGACCCATCGTTCAGGGAGCGGCTGTTCCCGATGTTTCACGTGAAACGGCCAGCGATCACCCGGCGGATGGTTTCACGTGAAACAAGTCGGGCACGCGCCGGGCCCGGGGGTACTGGGGCGGGCAGACGCCGGCCTCCACCAGCAGCAAACCGTCGGATCGCTGCCGAATCTTGGCGGCGACGAGTCCCAGTCCATCCTCGGGCCACGCCTCACCCTCACCGGCCACGCTCACGACGAGGAGCCCGCCGGGACGCACGAGTGGCAGCACCAGTTCGGCCACCTCCGCCGGCGGGGCCACCCCACGAGCGGTGGCCGCATCGAAGCGCCCGCGCCAGTCGCTGTGGTGCCCCAAGTCGGCGAGGTCGGCACAAACCACGTGGACCCGGCCGGTCCAGCCCAACGCGCCCACCGCCCGCCGCAGCACATCACAGGCCCGTCCGCGGCGATCCACCAGGGTCACCTCGAGATCCGGGCGATCGGCGGCCAGTACCACGCCGGGCAGTCCCCCGCCCGAGCCCACATCCACCACCCGAGCTGCGTCGGCCGGGATCGCTGCGGCAAACCGATGCGCCTGAGCGATCGCTGCCCCTAGATCGCCGGGCCCGATCAGCCCAATGCGCTGGGATTCAGCGAGTACCGACTCCACCGTGGACATGGAGGAACCGCCCTGGCATCCGGTGGAAACGAGCCGGTTAGCCCGCCGAGGCGGGGGCGATCACCACGCGACGGCGCGGTTCTTCGCCCTCTGAGCGGGTGACCACGTCGGTTCGATCTCCGATGGCGTCGTGGATGACTTTGCGATCAGCCGACGGCATCGGCTCGAGCACGCGCTCCTCGCCCGATTCGGCCACGGCATCGGCCTGCTCGAGGGCGAAGCGGGCGAGTGCCGCCCGGCGCTTCTCCCGGTAGCCCGAGATGTCGAGCCGGAGCCGGGTCTGGTGATCCCCGATCCGGCGCTGGCTGGCGACCCGCACCAGATCTTGCACGGCGAGCAGGGTGGTGCCTCGGGGCCCAATCAGCACGCCGAGCTGGTCGCCCTCCACCGTGACCTCGAGGTCTTCGCCGTCCTGATTCACCGCAGTGCGCCCCTCGAGGCCCAGAGCGGCAAGGAGTCCCTGCAGGAACTTCTCGGCCTCAGCGGCCACATCGGCGGCGGTGGGGGCGTTCTCGGAATCGTTCACGGGCTTCTCCGTTTTCTCATTCGATGCGGACTGGTTGGGCCGCTCGGCCCGACGGGACGCGGGGCGGGACTGCTGCTGGCCGCTGCGCTTGGCTCCGGCGGCGGGCCGATCGGCGGCGGGTGCGGCACCCTGGCCGCTCTCAGCGGCTTCGGCGCGGCCCGATCCGGGCTCTTTGGCGCCCTTTCGGCGCCGGTCCCGGCGCTCGACCTTGGGTCGCGCCTGGGTCGGACGGACCCGAGCGCGCACGCGGGCCTCGCCCCGTGTGCGACCGAACAGGCCCGGCCTCGGTTCGTCGAGCACCTCGAACTCGGCGTCTGCTTCGTCGACACCCAGCTGATCGAGGGCCAATTCCTTTGCTTCCTCCACCGTCTTGGCGGTGGTCTCAACCCATTCCATGCGTGCTTCCGTCTCGTGGATCAGGCCGATCTGGTCGGCCGTGGCAATGTCCGTTTTCTACAGGCCCCTGATTCGGGGGTCAGGTACCCGGCTTCTTGGGCTTCTGGGGCTTGGTGGGCTTGGCCGGCGGTCGGGATGATCCCGACGACGGTTTGGCACCGCCGCCCGTGGGCTTCTTGGCCCCCGAGCCCGGCGTGGGTTTCTTGGCCCCAGTGGGGCGATTCGGGTTCGGTCGACCCTTGGGTCGGCCAGCGGCGCCCGGCTTCTGCGTGGATTTCGCCTGCTGAGCGTCCTTGGCGGCCGCACGGGCGGCGCCGAACAGCCCGCCGCTCTTGGTGTCTTTGTCCGACTTGGCCATCTCGCGTGCCGCCGCCCCAGCGGCCTGGGCCTGGGCGCCCAAGGAGCCCTCACCGCGGTAGAAACGCCGGGTCACGTAGTGCTGCTGCAGGATGCGCAGCACGGTCTGCCAGACGTAATAGAAGATCAGACCCATCGGGAAGAAGATCTGGAACACGGCGAAGGCCACCGGCAGGTACTGCATCAACTTGGCCTGGCCGGCCGACATCGTGGGCGACACCGTCCGGTTCGCCACCATCCGCTGCTGAACCCAGTACAAGAAGGCGAGCAGAACCACGATGAGGATGTAGAGGACGCCCTTGCCGGCGCTCTCTTTGAACATCTCCCGAGGCGACAAGGCCAGATCGAAGCCCCATGAGAGCATCTGCTTGGACTTGCTCAAATCTTGATACAACTCAGAAGATTTGCTGATGATCCTCGGGGTGAACAGTTCCGAGCCGCCATCGCGGTTGGTGAGGCCCCGCAACAGGGTGAACATGCCGATGAACACCGGCATCTGCAACAGCAGCGGGAAGCAACTGGCGAGCGGGTTCACCTTGTGCTCTTGGTAGAGCCGCATCATCTCTTCGTTGAGCTTCTGGCGGTCGCCGCGGTGCTGAGCCTGGAGTTTCTTCAACTCGGGCTGCAGGCGCTGCATCTCGAGCATGCCCTTGGTGCTCTTCAGCGTGAGCGGCGTGGTGATGAGCATCACCACCACGGTGATGAGCAGAATCGAGACCGCGTAACTGCCGGTGGCCGCGTAGAAGGCCGTGAGCGGAACGGCGAAGATTTTCGCAAGCGGGTCAAATGCGTTGGCGAGCACCGGGGGACTCTTTCTCGTCAGGAACGATCTTTTCGGGTACGGGGTCGTACCCCGAGGGGCCAAAGGGCCGGCATCGCAGCAATCTGCGGATCGTGAGGACCGTGCCCTTGCCTGCACCGTAGGTCTCGAGGGCCTCGAGGGAGTAGTTCGAGCAGGTGGGCGTAAAGCGACACGGCGACGGATATCCGTCGCGCTGGTGCTGGTACCACTCCACGCCGCGGATCAAGAACCGTTGCACCCGGCCGTGCTCCGAGCAGCGTTCCATCCCGTGCCCGCTCACGAAGCACCCCGGATGCGGAAGCGATCGAGCACGCGGGCGACATGCGCCTGCAGGTCTGCGCTCGGCATGGTGGCGGCCGACGTGGGAGCACCAAAGAGATAATCGCCCACCGGGAGTGAGCTTGCCCGCAGCAATTCGCGCAAACGGCGGCGAATTCGGTTCCTCACCACGGCGTTGCCCACGTTGCGTCCGATGGCAAACGCGATCCGCGTCGGATCACCCGGTTGCCCGGCTCGGTGCACGCACCAGAGCCCGCCCGACGATGCCCGACGACCCTCGGCCCGGAGACGATCGAAGTCGCCACGGCCACGAAGGGGTGCGATCAGGCCGACAGCCGGTAGCGGCCCTTGGCGCGACGAGCCTTCAGCACGGCGCGCCCGGCCCGGGTGCTCATGCGCTGACGAAAGCCGTGCTTCTTGGCCCGGCGACGGTTGTTCGGTTGAAAGGTGCGCTTCACCCATGCCTCCTCATCTCGGCTGCCCACGCATGGCGCCCAACGGCCTGGAACACGTGGTCAGGGTGCGCGACCAGCAAAGACGGCCGCACTGACCGGTCAAGGCTAGGTGCCCTGCCCCGCCCGAGACAACCTCGTGACGCGAGCTCGCCCCGGCTCGTGGTGAACAGGCCCTAGGTTCCCGATGGGCCTAGCCATCCCGGGGGTCCATGGTGCTAGCGTCCCGAACTCGGGTTGGGGCTTCCAACCCGCGCTGTCCACAACCTGTGGATGGGGCTGTGGACAGTAATTGGGCAGAAGTCGAGGCGCCGCCGGTGAGCGACCATGAGTCGATGTGGACAGCAGTCGCTGACATCTTGCGTGAGCAGGTGTCAGATGCCGTCTGGCTCTCCACCTTTCAGGATGTCAGAGCGCTGCCCGCGGATGGTGGATACCTGCGCATCGGTGTTCCCAACACCGTGATCCGCGAGCGCATCCTGCATCGCTATCTCCCCCTCGTGCGCGATGCCCTCGAGGAAGTGGGCGTGGCGAATCCGCAGTTGCTCGTCGATGTGGACATCGAAGCCGAACAACCCGAGCAGGTCCGCCTCGCAGCGGGCGGCGGCTCGACAACGGCCACCGTGGTGAGCGGCCGGTTCGATGGTGCGCCGAGCATGGCCGCCGCCGATCCCGTGGAGCAGGCAGTCACGGCCGGACTCAATCCGCGGTACACCTTCGAGACGTTCGTGAAGGGCCAGTCGAACCAGTTCTCGCTCGCCGCAGCGATGCGGGTGGCCGAAACCCCGGCCCGCTCGTACAACCCGTTGTTCATCTACGGCGCCGCCGGCCTCGGCAAGACGCACCTGCTGCACGCCATCGGCCACTACGTGAACCAGAACTACGGCCATTACGTCGTTCGGTATGTGTCCACCGAGACCTTCTTGAACGAATACGTGGAAGCGATCCGAACCGGATCCACTGCGATGTTCAAGCGTCGCTATCGGGACATCGATGTGCTCCTCATCGACGACATCCAGTTCATCGAGGGCAAAGAGGGACTGCAGGAAGAGTTCTTCCACACGTTCAACGCTCTCCACGGCGCCAACAAGCAGATCGTCATCTCGAGCGACCGGATGCCCGACAACATCCCCACGCTCGAAGAGCGTCTGCGCGGCCGATTCCGCTGGGGCCTCATCACCGACATCCAGCCACCCGACCTCGAGACCCGGTTGGCGATCCTGCGGAACAAGTCCGAACGGGATCAGACCCAAGTGCCCGCCGATGTCCTCGAGTTCATTGCGGCCAACATCACCACCAACATCCGAGAACTCGAGGGGGCCCTCATCCGAGTGACGGCCTACGCCAGCCTCAACCGGATCCCGATCGCGGTCCCCCTCGCCCAGCAACTCCTCGGCGATCTGCTCACCGAGGCCACGGTGCGGCCCCGCACCCCCGACGAGATGCTCACCGAGATCGCCGCCTATTTCGGCCTGAGCGTGGACAGCCTCCGGGGCAAGAGTCGCCAGCGGGAACTGGTGACCTCCCGCCAGGTGGCGATGTACGTGTTCCGCGAACTCACCGACCTCAGCTACCCCTCGATCGCCCGGCTGTTCGGCGGCCGGGACCACACCACGGTGATTCACGCCGTCGAGAAGGTGCAGCGTCTCATGGCCGAGCGCAAGCAGATCTACGACCAGGTGCACGAACTCCGACAGCGATTGAAGACCGGATGAGTGCGGTGCACACCACGGCGCGGGCTGCGGGCGCAACAACGGGACAACCCGTGGACAGAGCCTCGCGATCTGGGGACAACGCGGAGTTGTCCACCGCGCACATCGGCTCGGGCCCGCGCGCTGTGGAAGTCTGTGGACGGCCGATCACAGGCACGCACCACCGATGAGCAGGCCGAACGGCCTACTGTCCACAATCCACAGCGTTATTAGCGTTATTACTTGATTCATCACCCCATCAGCAGGAGCAATAGCGGTGAAGTTCCGATGCGAACGAGACGTACTGGCCGAGGCCCTCGGTGCTGCAAGCCGAGCAGCAACCGGTCGGACCGGGTCGCTTCCAGTGCTCCAGGGGATCCGCCTCGAGCTCAAGGGGGATCGCCTCACCATCACGGGAAGCGACCTCGAGCTCACGGTGCAACATGACCTCACCGTGGCCGGGCAACAAGACGGCGGCGTGGTGCTGCCGGGCCGGTTCGTTGCCGACATCGTGAAGTCGCTCGGCGACGCGAAGGTGGAGATGGTGGCCGAGGGCGACTCGGTGGAACTGAGCGCCGGGCGCTCGCGGTTCACGATCCGCCCCATGGCGTTCGACGACTACCCCCGGGTGGGATTCACCGGCGGGAGCTCGGTCACGCTGCCGGCGGCGGATTTCGTCGATGCACTCCGCCAGGTGGTGCGCGCAGCCAGCACCGATGAACAAAAGGTGCAACTCACCGGTGTGCTCATGGCCGCAGAGGCCGGCGGCCTCCGACTGGTGGCCACCGACTCGTACCGACTCGCAGTACGTGACCTCACCGGTACCACCGTGCTCGGCGCCGATCAGCAGGTGCTCGTTCCGGCGCGCGCGTTGCAAGAAGTGATCCGTCTCGCCTCGGGCGCCGGCGAACTGACGCTGCGCCTCGGTGAGAAGGACGCCACGTTCGAAGTGTCCTCGGCGCGTGTCACCACACGACTCATCGACCAACCGTTCCCGAACTATCGCCAGTTGATGCCCGACAACTACCCGAACATGCTGACGATCGACAAGGAAGCCTTCACCGACGCGCTTCGTCGTGTGCGCCTGCTTGCGAGGGACAACATTCCCGTGCGGCTCTCGATGGGCGGCGACACCTTGCGACTCGAGGCCATCAGCAACGACCGCGGCACGGTGGTCGAAGAAGTAGATGCGCGGTTCGCCGGAACCGAACTGGTGATTGCGTTCAACGCCGAG
Organism: Actinomycetota bacterium; assembly: GCA_017853685.1. GTDB lineage: Bacteria > Actinomycetota > Acidimicrobiia > Acidimicrobiales > Ilumatobacteraceae > WLJO01. The sequence continues at coordinate 23,128 of JAFMJD010000013.1, forward strand.
TATCTCGCTGCGGGTATCGACGCATGTGCAGGTGAGCAGATCACGGTGGCGACCAAGCTCGAGAGCAACCGCCCGGCAGTGCTGCGCGGCGCCGAGCACGACGAGTTTTTCTATCTGCTCATGCCGCAGAAGGTGTAGTCACCACCGGTGATCGTCGAGCGCATCGAGCTCCGGGATTTCCGGAACTACGGCGAAGCATCGTTCGCGCTCATTCCCGGCGTGACTGCGGTGGTGGGCGAGAACGGCCAGGGCAAGACGAATCTGGCCGAGGCACTCACGTATCTCGCCACCCTCGAGAGTTTTCGTGGCGTACCACCCGAGGCGATGGTGCGGCTCGGGTGCGATCAAGCGATCATCCGCGCCGAGGTGCTCCACGACGACGGGCGAACCCTGTTGGTGGAGGCCGAGATCAATCGCAGCGGCCGGAACCGGATCTTCGTCAATCGACAACGGTTGGCTCGCTCGCGCGATCTGCTCGGTGTGCTGCGCGTGAGTGTGTTTTCGCCTGACGACCTCGCGCTGGTGAAAGGTGGGCCCGGCGAACGGAGGCGTTTCCTCGACGACGCGCTGGTGGCACTGGCGCCCAAGCACGACGTGCTGCGACGAGATCTCGATCGCATCATTCGCCAACGCAACACGTTGCTCAAGCAAGCCGGCGGCCGATTGAGCGACGACGTGTCATTCACGCTCGACGTGTGGGACGCGAAGTTTGCACAGGTTGGGGATGAGTTGGGGACAGTGCGCGCTGCGCTCGTGGCAGACATGAGTCCATTGCTCCATCAGGCGTACAGCGCACTCGCCGACCGTGAGACCCCCGTGGGGTTGCTGTACGAACCGGCATGGCGCAACGGCGGGCTGGCCGAGGCATTGGCCGAGGCGCGTCGCGATGACGTGCGTCGGGGAGTGAGCACGGTCGGACCGCACCGTGACGATGTGGAACTGTTCATCAACGACATGCCGGCGCGCACGCACTCGTCGCAGGGCGAACAACGCACCTACGCACTGGCGATGCGAATGGCCGTGCATCGCCTCGTTGCACAACGAACGGACTCCCCTCCGGTGTTGGTGCTCGACGATGTGCTGTCCGAATTGGACCGAGGTCGATCGAGAGCGCTGCTGGAACACCTGCCGGCCGGGCAGGTGATCCTCACCACGGCAGCCGCCCTCCCCGAACACGCTCATCCCGACCGGGTGGTTCGTATTTCGTCGGGCGCCGTGGTAGACGACGGGGTATGAGCGCTTCGGGCCGCCGACATCACGAACCCGTGCCGCTGACCAAGGCGCTCGACGAGGTATTCCGCTCGCTCCAGCCACCCGGGTCGCCATCGGTGTCGGCCAAGGTGGTGGGTGGCGTCTTCAACCGGTGGGACGACGCCGTGGGCCCCCAGGTGAGCGCTCATGCCCGCCCGGTTCGCCTGCACGAGGGCACGCTGGTGGTGGAGGTGGACGAGCCCGGGTGGGCCACCCAATTGCGCTATCTCGAGCGCGAGATCCTCGAGCGGCTGGCGGCCGTGGGGGGTTCCGGGGTGGAGCGCATCGAGGTGCGCGTTCGGCGGCGCTGACCGCCGCCGGGGTGCCCGAAAATCGATCTCGGGCACCCGCGGGTCACTTTCGACGAAAAACCCGCCCGGCGTGGCCTCTCAGAGCCGAATACGGAGCGAATCCATCCACGTTGCGCGGTCCTTTCGGCAGTAGACTTTTGGCAGTCGGGTGTCCGGCCCCCGGTTCACGAGGCTCTCGAGACCGCGGACCCGCCCCCCAAAACCTGTGCTGACCAGCACGTTCGATGTTGTCGAGGAGTATCACCCCGTGACGAGTACCCCCGCCGCGACCGAGTCGGCCACCACGCCGTCGGTCGAGTACGACGCCAAGGCCATCCAGGTTCTCGAAGGGCTCGATCCGGTCCGCAAACGGCCGGGTATGTACATCGGCTCCACCGGGCTTGCCGGACTGCATCACCTCATCTGGGAAGTGGTCGACAACTCCGTCGACGAGGCCATGGCCGGGTTCTGCACGCGCATCGTGGTGGTGCTCACGGCGCAGGGATCCTGCCGGGTCGAGGACAACGGCCGAGGCATCCCGGTGGACCCGTACCCGAGCGGCCCCCACAAGGGAAAGAGCGCGGTGGAAGTGGTGCTCACCGTGCTGCACGCCGGCGGCAAGTTCGGCGGCGGCGGATACAAGGTGTCCGGGGGCCTGCACGGTGTGGGCGTGTCGGTGGTGAACGCCCTGTCGGAGCGACTCGTGGTCACCATCGACAAAGGCGGCACGCGCTACTCGCAGGAATACGCCAAGGGCGGCAAGCCCCAGGGCAAGTTGGCTCCCGTCGGGTCCACACCCGCCCGCGGGCGCACCACCGGAACCACGGTGGAGTTCTGGCCCGATGCCACGATCTTCGCTGCTGAGGGCACCGAGTTCGTGGCGCGCACGGTGCTCGAGCGCCTGCAGACCATGGCGTTCCTCAACCGGGGCCTCGAGATCGCATTCGTCGACGAGCGCCCGGGCCGTGAACAAGAGGTCACGTACCTCTACAAGGGCGGCATCGTCGATTTCGTCAAACACCTGAACGCCTCGAAAGAGGCGCTCTTCAGCAAGGTGGCGCACTTCGAGTCCTCCGACGAAGAAGGGCAGATCTGTGATGTGGCGCTCCAGTGGAACACGGGGTACTACGAAGGCATCCACGGATACGCAAACGGCATCTCCACCATCGAAGGCGGCATGCACGTCGAGGGATTCCGTACAGCGCTCACCTCGGTGGTGAACAAGTACGCCCGTGCCGGCAAGACGCCGCTGCTCAAGGAAAAAGACGAGAACCTCACCGGCGAAGACATTCGTGAGGGACTCACCGCCATCGTTGCGGTGAAACTGCGCGAGCCGCAGTTCGAGGGTCAGACCAAGGCCAAGCTCGGCAACGTGAGCATGCGTTCGTTCGTGCAAAAGGTGGTGAACGAACGACTGGCCGAATGGCTCGAGGAGAATCCCACCGAGGCCAACCGCATCGTGAAGAAAGCCATCTCGGCGGCACAGGCGCGCGTGGCTGCGAAGAACGCACGCAACGCCATTCGTCGCAAGACGGCGTTGGGCGGAGCGGGCATGCCCGACAAGTTGAAGGACTGCGCCACTCGCAACGCCGAGGAAGCCGAGCTGTTCATCGTGGAGGGCGACTCCGCCGGTGGCACTGCGCTCAACGCGCGCGATCCGCGCACGCAAGCACTCCTGCCGATCCGCGGCAAGATCCTCAACGTCGAACGCGCTCGTCTCGACAAGATGCTGAAGAACAACGAGATCCAGGCGCTCATCACGGCGATCGGTGGCGGCGTGGGTGAGGAGTTCGATCCGGTGAAGGTGCGCTACCACAAGGTGATCGCCCTGTGCGACGCCGACGTGGACGGCAGCCACATCCGAACCCTGTTGCTCACCTTCTTCTTCCGGCAGATGAAACCGCTCGTGGAGAACGGGTATGTGTACATCGCGCAGCCGCCGCTGTACTCCACCGAGATCGGCAAGACCAAGATCTACCTGAAGGACGACTCGGCCAAGAACGAGTTCCTCGCACAGAACCCGAACCACAAGAAGGACTTCAGTCGTCTGAAGGGTCTCGGCGAGATGGACTGGGAAGAACTCAAAGAGACCACGATGGACCCGAGTCGCCGCACCCTGCTGCAGGTGACGCTCGAAGAGGCAGCCCTTGCCGATGAGATCACGAGCGTCTTGATGGGCGACGACGTCGAGAGCCGAAAGAACTTCATCCAGCAGAACGCCAAAGACGTTCGATTCCTGGACATCTGATCCGAGAGCACACCGATGAGCGACGACAACAACACCCCCGACACCCCTGACACCGGCGACACCGGCGACACCGGCGACTCTGGCGAGGACATCACCCCGCCCGAAGTGCTTGCCGGCGGTATCTCGCCGATCGAGATCAACGAGGAGATGGAGCGGTCGTTCCTCGACTACGCCATGTCCGTCATCATGGCGCGAGCCCTCCCCGATGTCCGTGACGGACTCAAGCCCGTACACCGCCGGATCATCTGGGACATGGAAGAGCAGGGCTTCCGCCCGAACCGGAGCTTCGTGAAGTCGGCCCGTGTCACCGGCGACACCATGGCCAAGTACCACCCGCACGGCGAGGGTGCTATCTACGACGCGCTCGTCCGCATGGCGCAGCCGTTCTCGCTGCGGCATCCGCTCATCGACTTCCACGGCAACTACGGCAGTCCCGACTTCGGTCCCGCTGCATCGCGGTACACCGAGTGCAAGTTGCACCCGCTCAGCATGCAGTTGCTGGCTGACATCGACGAGAACACGGTTGACTTCGCGTCGAACTACTCGGGTGAGTTCGAGGAGCCCAAGGTGCTCCCGTCACGCTTCCCGAACCTGCTCGTCAATGGCAGTCAGGGCATCGCCGTGGGCATGGCGACCAACATCCCGCCGCACAATCTCGGTGAGGTCATCGACGCCACCATTCATCTGATCGATCACCCTGATGCGACGCCCGACGATCTGATGCAGTTCGTGAAAGGGCCCGACTTCCCCACGGGCGGTTTCATCATGGGGCGCGCCGGCATCATCGACGCGTACCGCACCGGGCGAGGCAGTGTGAAGATGCGCGCCAAGGCCACCATCGAGGAGGGCAAGCGGGGCGGCTTCCAGATCATCGTCACCCAGATGCCGTATCAGGTCAGTGGTTCTGCGGTGCTCTCGCGCATCCAGGAACTCGTCGACGGCGGCGAACTCGACGGTATCGCCGATGCGAACGACGCATCCGCGAGCGGAAAGACCAATCTCGTCATCACGCTCAAGCGTGACGCGAACGCCAATGTGGTGCTGAACAATCTCTACAAGCTCACCCAGCTGCAGACGAGCTTCGGGGTGAACATGGTTGCGTTGGTGGACGGCGTGCCGCGCACCCTGAATCTGGCTCAGATGCTGCACGGCTATGTGGCTCACCAGGTGGAGGTGATCGAGCGGCGCACGCGGTTCCGCCTCGACAAGGCGCAGAACGAACTGCACATCCAAGAGGGTCTGATGAAGGCCCTCAATGTGATCGACGAGGTGATCGCCGCCATCCGTGCGTCGGAGGACCGTGCCGATGCGCGCGGTCGCCTGCAGGCAACGCCGTTCGAGTTCAGCGAGACCCAGGCCGAACACATCCTGGACATGACACTGGGTCGCCTCACCCGCCTTGCACGTGTGGACATCGAGCAGCGCATCGAGGGTCTGCGGACCGACATCGCCTCGTACGAAGCGATCCTCGCCGACGAGGGCGTGCTGCGCGGAGTCATCAAGGACGATCTCTCGTCCATCAAGTCGGAATTCGCCCAGCCGCGGCGCTGCGAGATCATGCTCGATGGCGGCGAGATGGATCTTGCCGACCTCGTCGACGACAAGGACCTCGTGGTGGTGATGACCCAGGCCGGGTACGCGAAGACGGTGGAGGCCGACGCGTTCCGTACACAAGCCCGGGGCGGGCGCGGGGTGACGGGCGCAAAGCTCAAGTCCGAAGACCTCGTGAGCCACGTGATCTACACCACGGCGCTGTCGTATCTCCTCATGTTCTCCAACCGCGGCAAGGTGTATCGCCTCCGAGCCATGGACATCCCCGAGCGCGACCGCACGGCCAAGGGAACTCCCATCGTGAACCTCTTGCCGTTGCAGGCGGGCGAGACCATCCAGGCCATCATCGACACGCGGGACTTCCCCGGCGAGCGGTTCTTGTTCTTCGCCACCAAGAACGGTCAGGTGAAGAAGACGGCGTTCAACGAGTACGACTCCTCCCGACGCGATGGTCTCATTGCGCTCAACCTGCGTGACAACGACGAGTTGGTGAAGGTCATCGTGACCGACGGGTCGAACGACATCTTCATGGTTGCCCGGTCCGGCACCACCATCCGGTTCAGCGAAGAAGAGGTGCGCGCCATGGGACGCGCCGCTGCCGGTGTGCGCGGCATGAAACTCAAGGCCGACGACGAAGTGGTTTCCTGCGACGTTGCCCGGGACGACTCCGCCATCCTCATCGTCACCGACGGTGGGTACGGAAAGCGCACGCAGATCGATCGCTTCAACCGTCAGGGACGTGGCGGCCAGGGCGTGATGGGCATCCGACTCACCGGCAAGAAGGGCAAGGTGGTCGCGGCGTTCATGGTGAGCATCGACGACGAGATCGTGTCGGTGTCGTCAACGGGTGTCACGATCCGAATGGCCGTGCGCGAGATCTCCTCACAGGGTCGCGACGCCACAGGTGTTCGGGTCATGAATCTCGATGCGGGCCAGAGCGTCGCATCCGTCGCGCCGATCATCGCCACCGAGGAGTGATCCGAGCCGACTCCGGACAGGCAGCGATGCTGGCTGTTGGGGTCACGATGACCGCTGGCGCGGGGATGTTTGCCGCCGCACGATTGGGCGTGGCTGCACACGATGCCGCGCGTGCGCGCACAGCGGCAGACGCCGCCGCGCTTGCGGGCGCGATGAGCGGGCGCAGTGGCGCAGCAGCGATGGCCGAGGCAAACGGCGCAGTGCTGGTGCGGTTCGGGCCACCGTCGAACCAGGTGGGTGCCGATGTGGTGGTGGAGGTTCGGGTAGGTGCAGCACGGGCCACGGCTCGCGCCACCCCGGGATCGTGAGACTTCACTACGCTGCGCGTGTGTCCATGAGCGACCCGCCGGTCGATCCTCGTACCGAGTCCGATCCGAGCAAGTCAGGCGCGCGTCCGCGGCCTCGTTCGGCATTCGGTGTGGGCAATGTCGCTGATGATGCGCGGATGCAGCCCACGATGCAGGTACCGATCACCGATGTCGGTGCGTCGCAGTGGAGCCCAGCGCCACCCAGTGCACCGCCGACGGTGATGCAGCCCGCCGTTCCGTCGCCGGTCTACTTGGACGATCCCGACGCGTACCCGGGCGACGGCTACGCACCCGACCCCTCCGTCTACGGATACGTGCAGGATCCGGGTGCACCCGTTGGGCCGCCACCGTTCATGGGCCGCCGACCGCGCGTGCGCAAGGTGAGTCGTGTGTTGCGCGCGATCGACGCGTGGTCGGTGTTCAAGATCTCGCTCATCTTCTACCTCGCCATGTACATCGTGTGTCTGGTGGCGGGTGTGTTGTTGTGGAATGTGGCCTACTCCACCGGAACCATCGACAACATCTCGAGTTTCTTCGAGTCGTTCGGTTGGAAGAGCTTCGAGTTCAAGGGCGGCGAGATCTATCACAACGCATGGATTCTCGGACTGCTGCTGGTGGTGGGCCTCACCGGGATGAACGTGGTGCTCGCCACGCTGTACAACCTCATCGCCGACCTCATGGGTGGTGTGCGGGTGACCGTGCTCGAGGAAGAGGTGGTGGTGAGCCGTCCGCCGGGTGCGCCCGACGCAGACTTCGACACCGCAGCCGGTCCGGGTGAGGGCGGCTGGAGTCCCGTGAGCCCGGCGCCGTCCCCGATCACTCGGTGGCGCCGGCGTCGCCGCGTGCTGCGCTGAAGCTGCAGGCCGGTTGAGGCTCGAGCGGGGTGGTCGGTATGCTCATCCAACCCTGCTGGGGGCTATAGCTCAGTCGGTTAGAGCGCATCCCTGATAAGGATGAGGTCACAAGT
>JAFMJD010000014.1 GCA_017853685.1 Actinomycetota bacterium
CTGCGCATCGCCTCGGTGATGGCACGTGACAACGGCTGGCTGGCCGAGCACATGCTCATCTTGAAGCTCACCTCACCGGAGAAGGTCGTCAAGTACGTGGCCGCCGCGTTCCCGTCGGCCTGCGGCAAGACCAACCTCGCCATGCTCGTGCCCACCGTTGCAGGTTGGACCGTGGAGACCGTGGGTGACGACATCTGCTGGATGAAGTTCGGCGCCGACGGACGCCTGTACGCCATCAACCCCGAGGCCGGGTTCTTCGGTGTTGCCCCCGGAACCGGCGACGACACGAACCCGAACGCCATGCGCACGCTGTGGGGCAATGCGATCTTCACGAACACCGCACTCACCCCCGACGGCGACGTCTGGTGGGAGGGCATGACCGACACGCCGCCTGCTGCAGCCACCGACTGGCGCGGCAACGCATGGTCGCCTGCTTCGGAGACACCCGCTGCGCACCCCAACGCTCGCTTCACCGTTTCGGCACGCCAGTGCCCGTCGATCGCGCCCGAGTGGGAAGACCCCAAGGGCGTGCCGATCTCGGCCATCTTGTTCGGTGGTCGTCGCCGCACCACGGTGCCGCTCGTGAACGAGGCGCGGGACTGGGAGCACGGTGTGTTCCTCGGCTCCATCATGGCGAGCGAGACCACGGCCGCACAGGCCGGTGCTGTGGGCCAGTTGCGTTTCGACCCGATGGCGATGCTCCCCTTCTGTGGCTACGACATGGGCTCGTACTTCCGCCACTGGCTGAAGGTGGGCGCATCCACGCCGTCCGAGAACCAGCCGAAGATCTTCTTCGTGAACTGGTTCCGCCGCGACGACAGCGGTCGCTTCCTGTGGCCCGGCTACGGCGAGAACAGCCGTGTGCTCAAGTGGATCTTCGAGCGCGTTGCCGGCACGGCAGCTGCCGTAGAGACACCGATCGGCCTGCTGCCTGCATCCGGTCAGATCGACACATCGGGTCTCGATGTCAGCGAAGACGACATGCGCGAACTCCTGGCGCTGGATCGTCCCGGTTGGCAGAGCGCAATCCCGCAGATCCGCGAGCACTTCGCCAAGTTCGGACACCGTCTCCCGGCCGAACTCATCGATCAACTCGACCGGCTCGAAAAGGCCCTCGCCAACGCGTGACGAACGTCGCGGTTGCGTGAAGCGGCGCTGGGCGTCACCCCGGCCATCCGCACTTCACAGCATCAGCGTTCACACCATCAGGCGATAGCCCAAGCCGCGCACCGTCACGATGAGCCTCGGCTCATCGGGGTGATCCTCGATCTTGACGCGCAGTCGCCTCACGTGGGCGTCCACGAGCCTCGAGTCGCCCAGATACTCGTACCCCCACACCAACTCGAGCAGTTGGTCCCGGGACAGCACGGCGCCCGGGTGATCCGCGAATTCGCACAGGAGCCGATACTCGGTCTTGGTGAGGCTCAGTTCACGCCCGGCTTTGAGCACTACGCCTTGGTCACGTCGCAGTTCCACATCGCCGAACACCGACACCCGGGACGGAGGCGCTGGCTGCTCGTGGAACTGCACCCGGCGCAGGAGTGCCCGAATGCGAGCGGCGAGTTCCTTCGCGTTGACCGGCTTGGTCACGTAGTCGTCTGCACCCGCTTCGAGACCCGCCACGAGGTCGTAGGTGTCGGTCTGGGCAGTCACGATGATGATGGGCACGATGCTGGCCGACCGGATCGCCCGGGCCACCTCGAAACCCGACAGGTCCGGGAGCCGCAGGTCCAGCAGAACCAACTCGGGTTCACGGGCATGAAATGCCTCGAGTCCGGCCCGGCCCGTCGGGGCCTCACGCACGGTGTAGCCCTCGTCCTCGAGCGCGAGGGTCAGGGCCAGACGGATGTGGTCGTCATCCTCGATGAACAGCAATTCGTGCACAGTGGTCCCCATTGTGGCCGCTCAGCGGGCTTTCGCATCTCCATCGGCGGCCCCCGACCGCCCCATGACGGCCCAACCCGCCGGCCGAATTGTTACAGAACGCGCACATTGCCAACCTCGCCCTGTCACATTCCCGCCCCACCATGGTGACTGTTCACGCTGCCCCGGTGAGGCGCCTACCTCCCCCTGGTGCCTCACCGGACAGCGAGACCGGTCCCTCATCTGGCCCCCCGCTGGAGCATGCTGGTGAGGTGACCCCGCAGCAATCACTCCTCGATCGCCTGCGACGACTGCGCCGCAAACCCGGTCTGCGGGCTCAGGTCACCCTGTTCTTCATGCTCATCGGCCTTGTGGTGTCGGTGTCGCTCTCCATCATCACCTACGTCGTTGCGCGCAACTATCTGCTTGATCAACGCGAGCGCACCGCGAAGAGTCAGGCACTCGCGAACGCAGCGCTGATCCAGACACGCGTCCGTGACCTCAGCGACCGCGGTCTCGGACCCATCCGAGCGATCGACAGCGTGAGCACCGAACGAGACGGCTTCGCTCTGCTCGTTCTCACCGTCGACGGCGACACCGTGCGACGCTCATCACGATCACCGCTCGAACTCGCTCTTCCTGCCGAACTCCTGGAACAAGTCGGCACCAACGGTCTCACCGGCTCGCAGAAGTTCCCGATGCGCACGCCGTCGCAGCAGTTCGCCTCGCTCGACGGTGAGCCGTATCTCGCGTTCGGCGTGAACCTCCGCAGCATCGACGCCGCGTACTACGAGGCATTCCCGCTCTCGGGATCAGAGCGCACCCTGCGTGTCATCGGTACGTCGCTCATCATCGGTTCGGCGGTCACCACGGCAGCAGCAGCAGGCCTCGGGCTCTGGAACAGCCGACGGCTGATGCGGCCGCTCTCACGAGTTGCCGATGCAGCGAGTGAGTTGGCGTCCGGCTCGCTCGATGTACGTCTCGACCGGGAGGACGATCCGGATCTCGGTCGACTCGCAGACTCGTTCAACGCAATGGCAAATGCGGTGCAGACCAGGATCGAGCGCGAGGCACGATTCGCGTCGGATGTCAGCCACGAACTGCGCTCGCCCATCACCGCACTGAGCGCAGCGGTGGATATGCTGGACGCACGGCGCGAAGAGTTTCCGGGTCGGACGGGACAGGCTCTCGATGTGGTCGTCACCCAGGTGCGTCGCTTCGATCAGATGGTGCTGGACCTGCTCGAGCTGTCACGCCTCGATGCCGGAGCCACTGAAGTGAACGTGGAGCCACTGCAACTCGAGGACACGATTCGCCGTATCGCACAGCGATACGGCTACAACCATGTGCCCATCGTGGTCGACGCCGCTGCCACACTGCCGGTGAACACCGACAAGCTGCGACTCGAACGGATCATGGCCAACCTGCTCGACAACGCGAAGGAACATGCCGGCGGACCCGCACGCGTCACCATTTCGCGGGCCGACGACCATGTCGAGATCGCAGTGGAAGATGCCGGTCCCGGTATCGCAGCCGCGGAGCGGGAACGGATCTTCGAGCGCTTCGCACGCGGCGCTGCGTCCCGTCACCGTGTGGGAACGGGCCTCGGACTCGCTCTGGTCGCCGAGCATGCGACTGCACTGGGCGGCCGCGCATGGGTGGAGGACCGCGAACCCGCCGGTGCTCGGTTCGTCGTGTCGCTACCAGTCGGGGGTCCACGATGAGTCGGCAGACGAGCCGGCACCTTCACGCGCCCCTCACGCGATTGCGGCGAGCCACAGCCGTCGTGGGTGTGGCGCTCATGGCCTCCTGCACCATCTCGGACTCGAGTTCGTTCTCGCCGGTGCCCGATGAGGAGTTCCCGGCGGCCTTGCGCGAGACCATCCCTCCCACCACCACGACCACCACCATCCCCGAGACCACGACCACCATCGGCTCGGTCACCACCTCGAGCGTGCCCACCGAGGTGATCCAGGTGTTCTTCATCCAGGGAAGTCGCGTGAAAGCGGTGTCGCTCTCGGAGACGTCGCCCGTGAGTACCCAGCGCAAACTGCTCGACCTCGTCGAACGGGTGGGCATGATCTCGCCGAACCTCCGTCTTGCCACGGTCATCAACGAGAACGCACTACTGCTCAGCAAACAGGAGCGTGGAGTGGTCACGATCGAGCTGGGCTCTGCCATCGATGCCGTGATCCCCGAGGACCAACCACTGTTCTTCGCCCAGATCGTGCTCACCGTGCTGGCCCCGAGCCGACTCGGGCAGGTGGTGTTCACGCGGAACGGCGAGCCCTACCCAGCCGTTCGTGCCGACCAGACCGTGCTCGAGCCCGGTGCGCCGGTGGCTTGGGAGGACTACAGCGAACTCATCATCGGTGACCTCCGGCCGCCCGTGTCCACCACCACATCGATCTACACGCCGGTGAACTGACACCGGGCGCCATCTGGGCGCGCCCGAATCACCGACTTGGCGTTCAGTACCCGAGTCGCTCGACCCGATCGGGCCGACGTTGCCAGTCCTTGTCCACCTTCACGTGCAGTTCGATGAAGACTCCGGGCGGCATCTGACGTCGCACGGCCTCGCCCACCGCTTTGAGCACGGCGCCGCCCTTGCCGATCACCATGCCCTTTTGGCTCTCGCGCTCCACGATGATCTCGCATCGCACCCGCGGCCACTCCCACTCGGTCACGCGCGTGGCGATCGAGTACGGCAACTCGTCACGGGTGACCTGAAGCAGTTGTTCGCGCACCAGTTCGGCGACCCACTCCTCGTCCGGCAGATCGCTCACCACATCGTCCGGGAAGTACGCAGGTCCCTCAGGAAGGCGGCTCGACACGTAGTCGACGAGCGCTGCAACGCCCTCGCCGGTGCGGGCCGACACGGGGAAATACGCCTCGGCGCCGAACTCCGCCGCTCGTGCGAGTTGGGCGAGCAGGGCCGGCCGGCCGACGCGATCGATCTTGTTCACCACGATGACCGCGCGAGACACATCGAATCGACCGGCAACCCACTGATCACCGGTGCCGATCGGCTGAGTGGCGTCCACCACCAGCAACACCACATCGGCGTCGCCGGTCGATTCGAGCGCAGTGGCATTCACACGCTCGCCGAGTGCGGTGACCGGCTTGTGGAGTCCCGGCGTGTCGACGAACACGATCTGGGAGTCGGGTCGGGTGAGAACCCCGCGGATGCGAAAGCGTGTGGTCTGCGGCTTGTCCGAGACGATCGACACCTTGGTTCCGCAGATCGCATTCACCAAGCTCGACTTGCCGACGTTGGGACGGCCCACGAGCGCGACGAAACCCGAACGCATCAGTGATGATCCGGATCGTTGGTTGCAGCAGAGACATCAGGAGTCGACTCCCCCGGGGAGGAATCGGAGGCCGACGCGTTCGCAGCCTGCTCCCAATCGGGAGCGATGGAGATACGGACGCGTCGAATGCGCCGACCGCTCATCTCCTCCACGGTCATCCGCCAACCCTCGAACTCGACTCCCTCCCCGAGGGAAGGAACATGCCCGAGTCGACCGAAGACGTACCCGCCGATGGACGCCCAATCGGTGTCGGGAAGGTTGATCGACAACAGTTCGTTCACATCCCCGATGGAGGTTCCGCCGTCGATCAGGTAGTCGCCGCTCTCCTTGCGCTCCACCTCGGCTTCCTCGGTGTCGTACTCGTCGACGATGTCGCCGACCAGTTCCTCGAGACAGTCCTCCAGCGTCACCAGGCCCGATAGGGCGCCGTACTCGTCGGCCACCATCGTCATGTGGGCCTTGTCGGCCTGCATCTCGCGCATCAGGTCGCCCACCGGTTTGTTCTCGGGAACGAACCGCACCGGGCGCGCGATCTCGACCACCTTCAACGAACCGCGTCCCTCTCGCTCGGCCTTCATGAGGTCCTTGGCGTGGGCGACGCCCACCACATCGTCGTCGTCCTCGTCGATCACCGGCAGGCGTGAATAGCCCTGTTCGATCGCCACGTCGAGCGCTGCTCGAACATCATCGTCCTTCGAGACCGCAATGATGTCGGGGCGGGGCACCATGACCTCACGAACCACTGTGTCGCCGAAGGTGATGATGCTCTCGATGAGCTTGCGCTCCTCGTGCTCGATCACCATCTCTTCTGCGGCTGCCTCCACGATGCCCAAGAGCTCCTGCTCCGAGACGAAGGGGCCCTTCTTCAGACCCTTGCCGGGCATGATCCAGTTCGTGAGGCCGATCAACCCGCTCGACACCATGCGCACGGGCCAGAAGCGCACCAGTGCAAGCGTGGGCCGAGCCGACAAGGTGGCGGCGCGCTCGGGGAAGAGCACGGCGTAGGTCTTCGGGATCGACTCGGCGAGTACGAAGAACACCAGCACGTTCGCCACGAGACCCACGGCCGCGCCCGCTGGCCCGAATCCACTCGCCACGATGCCGGTGAGGAACGCCTGCACCGTCTGGAGCACATTGACCGAGAGCAGCACCGGGTTCACCCAGCGTTCGGGCTCGCCGGCGAGTCGCAGCAGTGCGCGCCCGGACTTGTGTCCGTGATCGGCGAGCGCCGCCGCCTTGGGCTTGGTCATGCGCGACAGACCCATCTCGGCGAGCGAGAGGAAGGCGAGGATTACGAGGATCACCAGGATGCCAACGAGCATCCAGACGTCGCCCGTGCTGAACGAACCGGCGATCATCACGACGCGTGCTCCTGACGGAACTCTGCTGGTGCCGGTCCGCGCCAATGGTGTGCCGTGAGCAGACGGAGTTCCTCCGCCCGCATCCGCTCGGCCTCAGCCGCCTCGGCGTGGTCATGGCCCATCACATGAAGAATCCCGTGCACCACGAGCAGGGCGAATTCGTCGGCCAAGGTGCCGGCGTGCGTGGGTGCTTGGGCCGCGGCGACTGCTGGGCAGATCACCACATCGCCGAGCAACAACGGCATGTCACCTGCGTCGGGTTCCACCCGTGACGGCCCACGTGAGGCGCTGCCCGGACCGGACCCCGTGCTGGCGTCTGCTGCATCGATAGGGAAAGCGAGAACGTCGGTGGGGCCCGAGGCCCCCATGTACTCAGCGTTCAGTTCGGTGATCTCGTCCACGGTGACGAAGAGCAACGACAGCTCGGCTGCACCGCGCACGCCGAGGTCGCCGAGTACGTCGGTGGCCAATTCGCGCCAGCGGTCGAGATCGACAACGACGTCGGACTGTTCGTCGGCAGCAAAGACCTCGACCTCACCATCGCCGCCGACGCGCCCGACGCCCGGCTTGCGCGGTCTCACACCATCGTTCATGACGGGGTCTCGTTGCGCTCGTAAGCAGCAACGATGTCTCCCACGATGCGATGGCGCACCACATCACGACTCGTCAGGTGCACAAAGGTGAGTCCCTCGATACCGGTCAGGATCCGCTCCAGACCGAACAGTCCACTGCGGCCCCCGGGAACGTCCACCTGCGAGACGTCGCCGGTCACCACCACCCTCGAGCCGAAGCCGATGCGCGTGAGGAACATCTTCATCTGCTCGGGCGTGGTGTTCTGTGCCTCGTCGAGGATGATGAAACTGTTGTTGAGCGTGCGGCCGCGCATGAACGCGAGCGGAGCCACCTCCACCATGCCCTTCTCGATCAAGCGCTGCGCACCCTCGGCCTCCACCATGTCGTGCAGCGCGTCGTAGAGGGGGCGCAGATACGGGTCGATCTTGGCCATGAGGTCGCCCGGGAGGAATCCGAGACGCTCACCGGCCTCCACCGCAGGCCGGGTGAGGATGATGCGGGACACCTCTTTGGCCTGGAGGGCCTGCACGGCCATCGCCACGGCCAGCCAGCTCTTGCCGGTGCCGGCCGGGCCGATTCCGAAGGTGATCACGTTCTTGCGAATGGCGTCCACGTATCGCTTTTGACCAGCGGTCTTTGCGCGTATCGGCTTGCCCTTCGCGCTCCGCATGAGTTGCTCGGTGAGCACCGCACTCGGACGCTGATCCTCCTGCACCATGTCCATCGAACGTCGCACCGCCGCCTCGTCGAGCGGGTGACCCTGCTGGACCAGCATGACCAGCTCCTCGAACAGGCGACCGGCCTCGTGTGCGCGCTCGCCCGAAATCGTGATCTCGTTACCCCGGACCGAGATGTCGACACCCGGAAACGCCGACTCGATGAGACGGAGGTGCTCGTCACGCCGACCGAGCAGTGGCGCCATCAGGTGCGCTGCGGGAACGACCACGGTGACCGTGGCGGTCGATGTCGTCATCGGGGGAATCGTGGGGCGGGAGACATGCTCAGGCTCCACGGTAGCGGCATCGCAGCACCGGCGGACCGCTCCGGGGATGACCGGCGCCCCGCGGGTGCCTTGCGGGCACCCGGGGCCATGGTCGCCTCGGGCACCTCGCCCGTGCTAGTCACTCTGCCCATGCCTGCGACCATGCCGAACGATCCTGTCTCCACCTTCGCCGCCGGGGTGTTCACCGACCGGGTGGCCCTCGTAACCGGCGGTGGGCGCGGCATCGGCCGCGCCACGGCCCTCGCATTCGCCCGCCTCGGCGCCGACGTCGTCATCGCCGCCCGCAACGCCGACACGCTGGCCAATACGCGCGGCGACATCGAAGCGATGGGCCGCCGTTGCCTCTCGTTCCAGACCGACATCCGCGACATCGACAGCGTCGAACGACTCGTCGGTGAGACCTGGAGCGAGTTCGGGGCCCTGCACTTCCTCATCAACAACGCAGGCGGGCAGTTTCCGGCATCGCCCTCGAAGATCAGCGATCGCGGCTGGCGCGCCGTGATCGACCTCAACCTCAACGGAACCTGGAATGTGTGCAGCCGTGCCGTGCCCCGGATGATCGAGACCGGATACGGGTCGATCGTGAACATGGTGCACGTCCAGAGTTTTGATCGCGGTGCCCCACTGTTCGCCCACTCGGGGGCTGCCCGCGCCGGCGTGGTGAACCTCACCCGGACGATGGCGCTGTACCTCGCGAATCACGACATCAACGTGAATGCCATCGCACCCGGAGCGATCGACACCGAGGGTTTCCGCGAAGAAGAGATCGCCAAGATGGATCCCGACACCGCCGCCACCATCCAGCGCGTCCTGGTGGACACGCCCATGCTGCGGCTCGCGAGCGCTGACGAAGTCGCCGCCCAGATCGTCTTTCTGTGCTCTCCTGCCGGTCGGTTCGTCACCGGGCAGGCACTGGTGTCCGACGGCGGCCTGGTGCTGGGCAACTGGAACAACACGATCCAGTCACAGATGCCCTGGTAACCGGGTCAACGTGAGGCGAACGCAAGCCGATCGGTGACGGCGCGCATCGCAACCACCTGCGAGCCATCCACCCGAACGATGGCGCTCGCATTCAGCCGACGGCCACGCGAGTCACTCAGTCCTGCGTGCGCAGCGACGGTGCGGCCCACCGAGAAGATGTCGTCGATCTCCACGGATGCCACCTCGAGCGGAAGGTCGGCGTGCCCCGTGATCCACGAATCGTCGATCACCACCGACGCCGCATCGAACCAATCGCCGGCGCGCAACCATCGCTCCGCCACGTCGAGTGCCGACGGTTCGGCTGCCAGCACCTCCACGGACCATGGATCGACAGGAACCCCATCAACGGGGTCCGGGCCGGTCTCGCCCTCCACCTGACGACGGCGCGACTCGTAATCCTGTTCGACCCAGTTCGATGTGAGCGCAACACCGTTCCAGTCGTACAGCCCGATCCCACCCCACGCCGCAACGCGGCCGGTCTCGCGATTGCGCCCGCGCTCGGTGAAGCGCATCACCAGGCGATCGCCGTTGGTGTGCAGCTCGTGGACCACCAGATGCAGATCCGGGAAGTTCGCGAAGGCAGCCGATGCAGCTGGAACGTACCGATCGTCCCGCCCGACATGGGAGCGACCAGCGATGTGAACGACGTAATCCGGATCCATGATCTCGAGACAGACCGACGTGTCGTGGTGATTGCAGTAGTCCTCGATATAGCGATGCATGAGACGAACGAAGGGGTGCACGCACAACAGTCTGGCCTGCCCATGCGGTTTGGGACGGCCCTCGATCCACTTTGCTAGAACGTGGTCCATGCGAAACACCGCCGAGATGCCTGCTCTCATCGAGGGATGGCTGCGAAGCACAGGCCGGCCGGCCACTGTCCGTTCGTATCAGCTCATGGTGGGCGGATTCTCCCGTGACATGGCGAGGGTAGACCTCACGTGGGCCGATGGAACCGAGGAGACCCTCGTGATGCGCGGCGATCCACCGCCCGATGTGGCAACACTCGAATCCGATCGCGATGCCGAGTGGGCACTGTTGGAAGCGCTGAGTCGAGTCGACGGACTGTCGGTACCCAAGGCCCGCTTCTACTGCGCGGATCCGTCGATCTTCGGTACGAAGGCGATCTTCATGGAATTCGTTGTGGGCGGATCCCTGCAGGCGGCACTCGACGGCGGGCTCGACCAGGAGGCCACCGCAGAACGCTTCATCGACCTCGTTGCCGCAGTCGCCGGGGTCGAACCGACACAGGTTCCCTCGCTGCACTGCCCGCCCTCGTGGGATGACTACATCGATGGGGTGCTCGACCGTTGGCACGCGCTCGCACGTTCGCATCCCGAGGCCCAACCCATCACCCGGTACTTGGCTGCATGGCTCCGCAAGCGCAAGCCCGCTCCCCTCCCACTGCGGCTCCAGCACGCAGATCTGCAGGCAGGAAACGTGGTGGCCGCGCCCGACGGTTGGCGGATCGTCGACTGGGAGTTCGCGCGCATCGGCGACCCACGGGAAGATCTCGGTTACTACAACGCATACTCCGGCGCTGTGCCACCGAATCTCTCCCAGATCGACCTCGATCGGTTCCTCCGCCGATTCCGCGAGCGCACAGGCTTCGGGGAGGACGCGGTGAACCCCATCACATTCGGTTACTTCACTGTGCTCTCGACGGTCACGTCCGTCGAGGGACTCGTCGCAGCGAGCGGTTCGATGGCGCGCAACGAACGTCGGGGCATCCCCATCTCGTTCAACACACATCTCATCTCGATCGGCAGCCGGAATTTCCTGGAGGCCGTCCAGGCCCTCGAGGCAGCCATCGCCGCAGCGGAGGAGGCAGCATGATCACCCGTCCGACCACCCAACAAGTGCTCGAGGACTGCGCGCGCGAGGTGCGCGAGACCCTGATGCCTGCGCTCACCGACCCGAAGCTGCGCGTGACACTCGAGATGCTCGAGCAGGTTCTTGCCCAGTGCGCGTTGCGCGCCGGGCACGAGATGGCGTGGATGGCAGAAGAGATCGCCGCCATCGAGCCGTACGTGCAACAGGTCGTCGCCACCGTGGCCGCCGCGCCGAGCGCCGCCGCCGACGCCCTCACTGCGCTCCGCTCCGGCCGCACCGACTCCCTGCACCTCGAGGACCGGAGTCACGAGTATCACCTCGCCAGCGAGGCGCTGTCGTGCGCACTCGAGGCAAGCCTTGCGGCGGGCAACCAGGCCCTCACCGCTGCCGGGGTAACGCTCCTCGAACGCAGACGAGACCGCGAGACCGACCTTCGACCGAACTTCTTCTTCCCGGGGCGAGCCTGATCAGGAGCCGAACATCAACGGCACGTCGGGCACTACTGCCCGCATCGAACGCGTCAGTGTGAGGTGGGCATTGGCTGCCTCGGGGGCAAGTTGCGGCACCCCACAACGCTCCACCAACAACTGTGAGCCGACAATTGCCTCGGTGCGTGCAAGTTCGTAGCCGATGCAGAAGTGTTTGCCGAGGCCAAAGCCGAGGTGACCGGAGCGGCTCTCCTCGGTGGAACCGCCGTAGCGGAGCTCTTTGGCCAGATGGAGATCGTGACGTGCAATGTCGAACGTCTCGGGCTGGGCGAAGACCGTGTCGTCGAGATTGGCGGCTCCGAGATTGATGCGCACCATGGCTCCGGCCGGTATCCGCACGCCGTGCCACTCGACATCGCGCATGGCAAAGCGGTCCTCGGCAACCACTGGGGCGCTCAGGCGCATGGACTCGCTGAAGGCGGCATCCCACAGCGACTCATCTGCCAGCACCGCATCGAGTTGCTCACGGTGGTGCAGCAGGTTCCACCACATGTTCGCCATCGCTTTGTCGGTGGTCTCCCCGCCCGCAATGAACAGCAGGCCGCAGAACGCAACGATTTCCTCGCGGTCCAGTCGCTCACCGTCCACCGATGCCCTTGCGATCTTTGCGATGAAATCGGTCCGGGCCGGATCCTCCACCCCATCGAGTGCCGGGGCGATGTGCGCACAGAACTCGGCATGGGCCTGTCGACCTTCGGCGTGGAGTTCGGGCGCCAAGCCTCGAATCATGACTGTCACCCAATCACGGAAGCGCTGGCCGTCGCCCTCCATACCGAGGATCGCCGCAATCACGTCGACGGGAAGTTGCATCGTGAACTGACGGATCAGGTCGACACGGGAGTCACCCACGAATTTGTCGATGAGTGCGTGCGCGCACCCTTCGATCATCGAGCGATAGTGAGCGAGACGTTTACCTACGAGGTCTGGGGCCACGATGCTCCGCCTCACCACGTGACCGTGGTCGTCTCTCGAGATGAGCGTCGGACCGAGCACCGCCCCGGTGCGACCCTCGTAGGTCGCCGCCGAATACGTCTCATGATCGGCGAAGAGCGCCACCGCGTCGGCGTACCTGCTCAACACGTAGGCGCCGCCCACGGTGTCGTGGAAGCACGGGTGATCTTCGCGGAGCCGACGCCAGACCGGCTCGGGATCGGCGAAGTACTCCTTGGAGTACAGGACTGCCGGGTCGAGTGCCGTGACCATGCGCGCACGGTACTGCGTCGGCGTTGCATGAGCCGTATCCTCGCCCCATGGCCAGCACACAGGTCTCGGAGATCTTCGACCCCTCGGCATGGATCGAGGTGCCCGGATTCGAACTGACCGACATCACCTACCACCGAGCCCGCGCCCACGGAACCGTTCGTGTGGCGTTCAACCGGCCCGAAGTACGCAACGCCTTCCGACCCGCAACGGTGGACGAGCTGTATCGAGTCCTCGACCACGCCCGCATGACCACCGACGTCGGATGCGTGATCATTACCGGCAACGGACCGTCTCCCAAGGACGGAGGCTGGGCATTCTGCTCCGGCGGAGATCAGCGGATCCGAGGACGCGACGGCTATCGATACGCAGAGGGCACCTCTGCGGACACCATCGATCCGGCCCGAACGGGGCGCCTCCACATCTTGGAGGTACAACGACTCATCCGGTTCATGCCCAAGGTGGTGCTGTGCGTGGTGCCCGGATGGGCCGCCGGTGGCGGGCACTCGCTCCATGTCGTCTGCGACCTCACTCTCGCCTCGCGCCAGCACGCACGCTTCAAGCAGACCGACGCCGATGTGGCGAGCTTCGACGGTGGTTTCGGCTCCGCCTATCTCGCGCGACAGGTAGGACAGAAGTTCGCCCGCGAGATCTTTTTCCTCGGAGACGAATACAGCGCCGAGGACGCTCACCGGATGGGCATGGTGAACGCCGTCGTCGACCACGAGGACCTCGAGCGTGTGGCTCTCGAGTGGGCCAGCAAGATCAATGGCAAGAGCCCCACTGCACAACGCATGCTGAAGTTCGCTTTCAACCTGATCGATGATGGCCTGGTCGGCCAGCAGCTGTTCGCCGGAGAGGCCACTCGGCTTGCGTACGGCACCGACGAAGCACAAGAAGGTCGGGACTCGTTCCTCGAAAAGCGTGACCCCGACTGGTCGGCCTTCCCCTACCACTTCTGATCGACGACGGCGATGAACGAACGTGAGCCCGTGACCCCGGGAGGCGTCCGTCTGGAGCCGGAGTCGCTCACATGGCGCTTCACGCGATCGTCGGGTGCTGGCGGTCAGCACGTGAACAAGGTGTCCACCCGGGTCGAACTCACCTGTGATCTCCGTCGCGCCGGGATCGCCGCACCGTTGCTGGCGCGCATCGAGCAGAACCTCGGCGCTTCGACGATCAGCGTGGCGTGTGGCAGCGAGCGGTCGCAGTGGCGCAACCGAATCCGTGCACTCGATCGGTTGGGCGCAGTCATCGACGAGGCAGCACGTGTACCCGAGGTCCGCCGCCCCACACGGCCATCGCGCGCCCAGCGTGCTGCACGCCTCGACGACAAGCGACGCGCAGCGAACCGAAAGGCAGACCGACGATGGCGGCCAGCAGCGGACTGAGGGCGAAGCGCCTCGCCGTGCAACACTCGTAGCCGTCTTCGATCGCATCCGGGAGGAGCGCACCCATGCCCGCACCTGACCTTCAACTTCTCGGACCCCTCGGGCCGCTCGCGGGAACCTGGGAGGGAACCAAGGGGCTCGATGTCTCGTTCCACAATGTCGAGCAGGAGATTGGCGACACGGTGTACCGCGAGCGTGTCGTGATGAACCCCTTCGGACCGGTCGACAACGGGTCGCAAGTCCTCTACGGACTCGACTACCGCATGTCGGCATGGCGCAATGACGAAGTGGACCCCTTCCACACCGAAGTCGGATACTGGCTCTGGGACGGCGACGCCGGTCAGGTGATGCGTTGTTTCATGGTGCCGCGTGGCTCGGTACTGATCGCCGGCGGCACGGCGTCGGCCGACTCACGGGTGTTCAGCCTCCAGGCAACGCTCGGATCCCAGACCTACGGAGTCCTGTCGAATCTCTATCTCGATGCTGTCGCCCGCACCACCGCGTACCAGGCGACGATCGAGGTGCACGGTGACGATTCGTGGAGTTACGACGAGACCACCTGGGTGTATCTCGAGGCACTCAACAAGCTCATCCCCCACACCGACCGAAACACGATGAAGCGGGTTGCGTCATGAGCGGCGCGCGTTACGACTTCGGGGGCCGAGGCGTCATCGTCACCGGAGGGTCGGGCGGCATGGGCCGAGCCACCGCGGTCGCCTTCGCGAGGGCAGGTGCCGGCGTGCTGGTGGCTGACGTCGACGAAGCAGGGGGCCAGGAAACCGTGCGGCTCGCGCAAGCCGCTGGCGGGCGTGCTGAGTTCCTGCACACCGATGTGTCCGACCCGGCGCAGGTCGAGGCGATGGTCGAACGGACCGTGGCGCAGTTCGGCCGCCTCGACCACGCCGTCAACATGGCGGCGATCGAGAACGAGGAGACCGCACTCGTCGACTGCGAGGTGGAACGATTCGACCGAATCATCGCGGTCAACCTGAGATCGATTTTCCTGTGCATGAAATACGAGATCGGCGCCATGCTGCGCGACAGCCGCGGAGGCACCATCGTCAACATCGGTTCGACCAACTCGTTCCGTCCGCAGTTGCACCAGCCTGCCTACACAGCCTCCAAGTTCGGTGTGCTCGGCATCACCAAGCAGGCGGCGGTGGAGTACGCACCGTTCGGCATTCGCATCAACGCCATCGCGCCGGGCCCCATCGACACCCCGATGTTGCGCAACTCGATGGCGCGCCGTGGACGGAACGTGGAAGACGTCAGAACCCGACTCAGCCTGCTCGGCAGGTTCGGCGAACCGTCCGAGATCGCCAACGCTGCGATGTGGCTGAGTTCGGAGGAATCCACCTTCACCGTCGGCGACACCATCGCCGTCGACGGCGGCTACCTCGCCCGATGACCGTGGGTGCTGCTCCCGACGGAGCAGCACCGACGGCTCAGTTCATCGGTCAGTCGACTCCGAGGCCGGCGGCGATGGCCTCGGCAGTGAACTTGGCAAAACGTGCCGTGTCGAACGCCACCACGAGACGCGCCTCGGTCTCGATGATCACGCGGTGCGGCGAGTCGAGGAACTTCTCGAAATTCCGCATGCCCACGTTGTTCGGGTCGCGCTCGGTACCCGACAGCGCCTTGTAGAACCAGGTCTTCACCTCGACCCAATCCGGATCGGTGTTCTGGTGGATGATCGAGTCACCCTTGTAGGAGACGGTCTTGCCGGCGGTGTTGATCACGATCGCCGACTGGGGCCGCTTGCGCAGCGCGGGCACGCGCTTGCGGCGGGCCGCACAGGTTGTCCAGAACTTGCCGTTCCGGAAGACGTACGCGACCACCACGCCCACGGGATACCCCTCCTTGGTGGTCCAGTTGAAGATGCACTCACCACCCTGGCCAACGAGCGCAGCGACCTCCTCGTCCGTCAGCTGCATTCCGCTGAGGTCTTCGTAGTCGGTGATGGGTTCTTTCTCTGCCATGGCTCTCCCCTTTGCTAGATGGCGACTTCTGCGGTTCCGGTGACCACTTGCTTTCCGGCACGCGCGAGCCATACCTCGCATCGCGCTCGGCGCTCACCGGCAACATCGATGATCTCGATGACCTTGCCGTGCGCCGTGACGTGATCCTCATCGAGCACGGGTGACCCGAACGACACCGTGAGTCGACGGACACACCGGGGCCCCTTCCATGCGTGCAGCATGTTCACGATGTAGCCGAGATTGAGCGGGCCCTGGTTGATCACCCGACCGCCGAGACCGAGTCGTTCGTTCGCCTCGCGGTCCCAGTGAACGGGGTAGGGGTCGCGCAGAATGGCCGCCATCGTGCGCATGCGCGCCGGGTCCACCCGCGGCATGTCCCATGCGGGGATCTCGTCGCCGACCGTGACCGTGCTGCTCATGGGTTCTCCCGTCGGTAGCGCCAGCGATTGGTAATCCTCGCCACATGGCGATCGCCGTCGAAAAGATCGATCTGGAAGGCAACGGCGTCGTAGACCTGGCCGTTCTCGGCGGTTCGTCGCTCGACCGACACGATGCCTCCTTCCATCCGGTACGGAACGTCTTCGCGCAGGGATTCGTAATACTCCCAGTCGTAGCCCTCGAGTCCCACCGAGCCCGCACCCGAGACACCGCCCAGCGCAAAGAGCTCGGTGATCGAGGTACGCACACCGAGGATCGGTACGTGGAACAGCGCAATCGGGTGAACAAGTCCATCGGGCAATTGCGCTGCACCGGTGCAATCGGTGAGCAGGAAGTTCTCCCAGTGCTCGATCCGATACGTGCCACCGGGAAAGCGATGCCCTACCAATGCAAGCATCTCTGCTTCGGTCACCATGTGAACTCCTCCCCCGGAACATCGTAGCCGTGTGAGACTGCACAGGTGGAAACCGTGCACCTGCACAATTCCCAGTGCAGTGTGCAACTGCGCACGGGACCGGGTTCGCTTGCGTTGCTGCACTGGGGGGCGCCGCTGCCGTCCGGCGCGTCCATCCGCGCCGACGACATGGACCGCGGCTTGCCCCACGGCGTACTTCCCGTCGACGGCGCCGTGGCAATCGTGCCCGAGCATGGGGTGGGCACCCCCTTGCGGCCCGGCCTGCTGGGCCACCGCCCCGACGGCTCGGGTTGGGCGCCGATCTTCACGGTGCGAGCGTTCGAGCACACCGCCAACGGTGTGCGTGTTCGCGCATCGGACACTTCGGCGGGTCTCGAACTCACCACCGAGGTGACCCTCGGCTCCGTGCTCGCCATACGCACGAGCATCAGCAACGTCTCCGATGAACCGTACGTTCTCCAGAGCGTGATGTGCACCGTGGCACTCCCCCCGCACGCGGACGAGATCATCACCTATCACGGCCGCTGGGCGAACGAACTGCAACCGCACCGAGCACCGTGGCTCCCCGGCACGATCGGTGTCGAGAACCGTCGGGGGCGCACGTCACACGACCACTTCCCCATGCTGGTGGTGGGTACTCATGGTTTCGGCGAGCACCATGGCGAGGCGTGGTGCCTGCACTTGGCGTGGAGCGGCAACCATCAGATGTTGGCCCATGTCCTCGCTGACGGCACGCGAGCGATCCAGTTCGGTGAACTACTCCATCCCGGCGAGGTGGTTCTCGAGCCGGGCGAGTCGTACGAGAGTCCCACGCTGCTCGGGAGTTACTCATCGGCGGGACTGAATCGCGCGTCGCACGCTTTCCACGACTACGTGCGCTCGCTCCCGAGTGCGCCTCGCACCACACGACCCGTCACTCTGAACACGTGGGAAGCGGTGTACTTCGATCATCGACCTGATCGACTGATGATGCTGGCAACGGCTGCGGCAGAAGTCGGCGTCGAACGTTTCGTCCTCGACGACGGATGGTTCTCCACCCGCCGCAACGATCGTTCCGGACTCGGCGACTGGACCGTCTCGAATGCTGTGTACCCCAACGGCCTCACACCGCTGATCGAGCATGTGCAGACCCTGGGCATGACCTTCGGGTTGTGGGTCGAGCCCGAGATGGCGAATCCCGACTCGGACCTGTTTCGGACCCACCCGGACTGGATTCTCGCCACTCCCGGATACACACCCGTGCTCGGGCGCAACCAACTCGTGCTGGACCTCACGAACCCCGCTGCGTTCGAGCATGTGCTCGACGCCGTCGACTCGCTCCTGCAGACGAATGCGATCTCGTACCTGAAGTGGGACATGAACCGGGACCACGTCCATGCATCGAGCAGCACCGGACGAGCGGCTACGCATCAACAGACGCTCGCGGTCTACCGCATGATCGATGAGCTCCGCCGCCGGCACCCCCATGTGGAGATCGAGTCGTGCGCGTCCGGCGGTGGTCGAATGGACCTCGGGATGCTGAGCCGCACACAACGGGTCTGGCTGTCGGACAGCATCGACGCCCTCGACCGGCAGGTGATCCAGCGCAGCGCGTCCGTGTTGCTGCCTCCCGAGGTGATGGGCATGCATATCGGACCCGAGCGTGCTCACACCACTGGCCGGCGCCATGATCTCTCGTTCCGTGCTGCCACGGCGCTGTTCGGTCATCTCGGCATCGAGATGGACCTCCTGTCGCTCGACAAGCGAGAACTCAAGCGACTCGCTCAGGTGGTGTCGTTGCACAAACAGTTTCGACCGTTGCTCCACGGCGGGCGCAGCGTGCGCCTCGAGCATCCCGACGCATCGCTGCTCGTCCACGGCGTGTACGCGGTAGATGCCAGCGAGGCCCTGCTCTGCGTCGCACGACTCACCAGTGGTGGGTCACTCCATGCCGCTCCGCTCCGCGTCCCTGGACTCACACCGGAGGCGCGCTACACCGCTCGCATCGTTCCGCTCCACGACGGCGACCGCGTGGTGGGGCCGGCACTTCGACAGCCTCCATGGACGGAGCAGGGCATCACGCTGCATTCGGCACTGCTGGCCGAGCGCGGGATCGAACTACCGATCCTGTGGCCCGAACATGCGGTGCTGATTCATCTCACGCGTTGAAGGATTCGCCGTCGAAACGTTCCCGCCAGGTGAAACGCTCCACCGGGCGCCTGCTCAACCGACTCGGCAGGTGAACTGGCCAGCCCAGCAGCACCAGCGCTGCGAGCGCCCAACCCGACGGCGCTGCAACGAGCGCTCTCACATCGTCTTCCCGGTGTGAGAGCAACGTGGTGATCCTGGTGCCGAGCCCCAGATCGCGAGCGGCAAGCTGGAGGTTCTGCACGAACGGGAACACCGAACCACCGGCGACCACGCTTGGACGATCGGCCGCTGCGTCGGTGACCGCCACGACCGACATGTCGAGCCACACCAGAAGGTGCACCGGAACTTCGTGCATCGAGGCTGCCATGCGGTCGGCGTCGGCCACCCGACTCTTGCGGTCGTCATCCATCGACTCGGGTGGTCCGTAGTGCGCTCGAACGTACTCACGCCATGGCGCTTGGTAGAGGTCTCGCAACGCGAGACGAGTCCCCGGGTCACGCACCACGGCCACACGCCAGCCCTGCCGGTTTCCGCCGCTCGGCGCGAAACGAGCGGCGTCGAGCACCCGGTACACCACGTCGTCGGGCACCGGGTCGCTGCGGTAGTCGCGGCAACCCGGTGTCTGACGCATTACCTCGGAGAGTTCCACCGATCAGGTGTTCAGGTAGTTGAGCTTCGCCCCGGCGCACTTCCACGGCATCGTGAGCAACTTGCCGGTGCCCGACACCGTGACGTACGCGGTCTTCAGATCCGCTCCGCCGAAACAGATGTTGGTGGTCAAGATGTCGCCCGTGGGGAAGAAGTCGACCAGTTCACCCTTCGGCGAGATCACCGAGATCCCACCGTTCACGAGTGTGGCGACGCAGACGTTGCCGTTGCCGTCGACCGCAAGCGAATCCAGCAACTGGAATCCGGGGAACCCGTAGAGACACGCGGAGGTGTCCACGATGCTGACCTCGGCGAGTTCACCGGGTGCCACCACGTCGCGCTGCATGACACGGCCGGTCCATGTCTCGGCCCAGTAGAGCTTCTTGCCGTCGGGAGAGAGTCCGATGCCGTTGGGCTCGTGCGCCGGGAAGACCACTTCCTTGATGAACGAGCCGTCGGCCTTGGCGTAGTAGATCCCGGTGAGGGTGGCGGTGCGCTCGTGCGAGTAGCCGTGATCGGTGAAGTAGAAGCCACCCGCGTTGTCGAACACGAGGTCGTTGGGCGCCGAAAGACGAACGCCGTCGCAGTGGGTGTACAGCGTGGTGACCTTTCCGGTGGCGATGTCCACCGTCTGGATGCTGCCGCCGGTGTAGCGGTCGGGGCCCGACCCGGCGGGGAAGCACAGGCCGTCCATGTCCACCGGGAAGAAACGCGCACCGTTGTTGCAGATGTACACCAGACCACCCGGTCCGATGGCAGCACCGTTGGGGCCGCCCGGAACCTCGGCGATGACTTGCTTGGAACCGTCGGGCAACACCCGCGTGAGACGAGGACCGAACATCTCGACGAGAATCACCGACCCGTCGGCCATAGCGATCGGACCCTCGGGAAACGCCAGACCCGATGTCACTTCAGTGAACTGTGCCATTTTTCCTCCACAGATTGTCCCGGCCCCCTCTGCCGGTCAGGAGACCGCAGGGTACCCCAGGCCCAATGGCCCCGGGGAAGTCGCACCCCGTCGTGTTCAACGCTCGAGCAGCGCGCTGACGGTTCCGGCACTTTTGTGACTCGACCCGTGCAACTACGCTCGGGCTACGCGCCGGGGGGCGCGGGTCCACAAGGGGGAACAAACCATGGCTGCTGAGCCCGACGTCAAGGAATTGCTCAAGAACTCACCGAGGAACTGGGGTAAGTGGGGCCCGAACGACGAAGTCGGCTCGCTCAACTACCTCACTCCCGATGTGGTGGTGAAGGCTGCAGCGAACATCAAGTCCGGCAAGGTCTTCACGCTCCAGGTGAAGATGGCGAACCCCGAGGGCGACCCGGTGTGGCCCGGTCGCTCGGGTGCAACTCGCATCAACGTGATGGACGAGGGCCACTACGTGGCGGGCAAGGGACCGCACTTTGCCGGCGGTGCCCACTACGCCGACGACTACATGACGTTCTTCCTGCAGGGCTCTACGCAGTACGACGCCCTCGGACACGTGTGGTACGACGATCAGATCTGGAACGGCTACGACTCGAAGACCACCATCGGTGGTCTCTCGAAGGCCTCGATTCTTCCCATCGCCGAAAAGGGCGTGGTGGGGCGCGGCGTGCTGCTCGACATGGCACGTTTCCGGGGCAAGGAATGCCTCGACGTCGCCGAGACCTTCACCCACGAGGACCTGCTCGCCTGCGCGAAGAAGCAGGGCTGCGACATCCAGAAGCGCGACATCCTGATCGTGCGCACCGGCTGGATCGCCAAGTTCTACAAGGTCACTCGCGAGGAGTTCTACGGAAACTTCGTCGAGCCCGGACTCACCCACAGCGACGCCCTCGTGAACTGGTTCCACGACATGGAGATCCCCAACCTCGTGACCGACACCATCGCCAACGAGGTCACGGTGGATCCGGTGTCGGGCGTGGTGCTGCCGTTGCACAACGCGCTCATGCGCAATCTGGGCGTCACGCTCACCGAGATCGCCTGGCTCGACGACCTCGCCGCCGACTGCGCAGCAGACGGCCAGTACACCTTCATGTATGCAGCCGCACCCCTGAAAGTCGTCAACGGCACCGGAGCACCGGTGAACCCGATCGTCATCAAGTAACTCCGCAGATCGGCGGTGACCGCACGGGCAGGGTCCCGCCGGTCGCCGCCGAACTACCGGTCGCTGCGGTACGGTCCGTACACCGCAGTGGCGTGGAGCGAACGCAGGTTCGCCGCACGCCGGGTGCCGCGAAACCGGCACGACGGACCAAGATCCACTACTGTAACGATCGCTCGGTCGCCTCGACCGGGTGGCATCCCGGAGACCCGGGCAAACCAATTTCCATCAGGGGGAAACATGAGTATTCGAACGCGCAAATCGCGTTTGGTTGCTGCCGTAGCGATGACGGCAGTGGCCGGTCTGTTGGCAACTGCCTGCAGCGACGACGAGAAGTCGTCGAACACCACGGAAGCACCGGCATCGACCGAGGCCCCGGCCAGCACCGAGGCGCCAGCGGGCACCAACCTCGCCAGCATTCTCGGCTGGGACAACTCGCTCTCGGGCGTGCAGTGCAAGTTCGGCTCGGTGCTCGCGCTCACCGGCTCGGGAGCGTTCTACGGCAAGACCATGAGCCGCGCCATTGATCTCGCCATCGAGGTCATCAAGGAATCCGGTGGCCCGCAGTTCACCGTGAAGTACTGGGACCACCAGTCCGGACTCCCCGAGCCCGGTGTTAAGGCCATGAAGGAAATGGTGGCCGAGGGCATCAGCGTCAAGCTCGCCTCCTACGTGGACGACCTCGGTGCCATGCTCGGTGACACCGCAGCCAACAAGGTGTTCACCCTGGACGGTGGCGGCGGTACGTCGATCTTCGGTCAGAAGGTTCCCTACTTCTGGGGCACCCGCGCCATCACCCCGAACGACACCCTTCCGGGCGTGTTCGAGTGGTTCAAGCAGACCTACCCCGGCAAGACCAAGGTCGGTCTGCTCGGTTGGGAGCTCGGCCCGCTCAACGACGTGATCAAGCAGGACGTGCTCGCCAAGATCGAGGCTGCCGGCCTCGAGTTCAACGGCCTGTACGAACTGGCGGCGGTCGGCAACACCGACTTCGCCCAGTCGATCACCAAGATCAAGGCCAATGAGCCCGACCTGCTCATCGTGTCGATCTACGGTCAGGATCCGGGTTCGTTCATCAACCAGGCAGCAACCGCTGGCATCAAGTCCGTGATGATGGGCTCGGAGTTCACCCCCGACGGCGTCAACGCCTCCAAGGGCACCTACGACTCGGCAGGCTGGACCTTCGCCTACGACTACTTCAACCCGGATGCTGCCGATCTCAACCCGCTCGGCAAGTACTTCGTGGAGAAGTTCCGTGCGAAGTACGACGGCGAGTCGCCGGACTTCTATGCAGCCAACTTCTTCGAGAACACCGTGCGTCTCTGGGAGCTCATGGCTGAGGCGAAGGCCGCTGGCGCAACCGACGACAAGCTGTGCGTGGGCGAGACCCTCAACGCAGCAATGGAGAAGGACCCCACCCTCGTGAGCGTCTACGGTGGCAGCGCCACCGAGGTCGGCACGAGCACGCACGACCTGGTCACCCACTCGGTGAGCAAGCGTCCGATGGGTGTCTTCACCTACAAGGCTGGCAAGGTGACCCCGCTCGCATACTTCGGTATCGGCGGCGAGGGCTTCACGCTCGCTTCCTGATCCACCAGTAATCAGCGTTTCGGGGTGGGCCGACTTCGGCCCACCCCGATTCGTTCGCAGTACCGGGCGCTCGTGGGGGGCCGTCCGGCAATGAAAGGAACCGTTGCATGATCGCCGTGCAAATCGGACGTGAGATCTTCACTCAGCTCACGTTCAACGGCCTGTTTCGAGGAACCTCGTACGGGCTCTTGGGGGCAGGGTTTGCCGTCATCCTCGGAGTGACCGGGCGATTCCACTTCGCCTACGGATTCACCTACACCCTGGCCGCGTACCTCGCATTCACGTTGCACGCGCGCGGCACCTGGGCGGGACCGTTCTCGAACGGCATTCCGTTCATCCTTGCCGGGATCATCGGCATCCTGGCTACCTCGTTCGTCGGGGTCGGTATCGAGCGATTCGTCTACCGCCCCATTGCCAAACGTGCAGGCGCCACGGCACTGCTCGCCATCTTCGTGGCTGCACTCGGCATCGGCATCGCCGGCCAGAGCGCCATCGCACTCTTCTGGGGGCAGCAGAGCGTCGGCTTCTACGACCGCGGCAACCACCTTGCCAAGGTGGGCTGGGGCTTCTGGAAGGTGACGTACGAGAACCTCGATGTCATCCAGGCCATTACGTCCACCAGTCTCATCATCATCTTTGCGCTCATTCTGCGCTTCACCTCGCTCGGCCGACAGATGCGCGCCACCCGGGTGAACCCCGACCTCGCCGAGATCATCGGCATCAACTCCAAGCGCATCTATCTCATCTGCTTCTTCATCGGAACCCTGTTCTGTGGAACGTCGGCCTTCTGGTACGGGCTGCAGTTCACCGTGAACCCCGACATGGGCGCCCGACCGGTCATCACCGCATTCGTGGTTGCCTTCCTCGCCGGCACAGCGAGTTCACCGGTTCGGGTGTTTCTCACCGGAATCGCCATTGCCTTGCTCGAGCAGTGGCTGTCGATGTTCATCTCGACCCGATGGACCCAGACCGCAGTATTCGTGGTGCTCTTCATCTACCTCATCTGGAAGTCGATGAACGGAACGATCCTCGCCCGACGGATCAAGAGCATCGCCCGCTTCGACTGGGCAAGGAGCTGACCCATGCAGATCTGGCTCAACTACCTCGATCAGATCCTGATCGCAGCGGCGCTCGGCCTCTCGCTGAACCTGCTCCTCGGCCATGCCGGACAGGTGTCGGTGGCTCACGCCGCCTTCGGCGCCATCGGTGGCTACACCATGGGCTACGTCGTCACCACCTACAACTGGAACCTGATGTGGACGGTGCTCCTGGGCGTCGGCTTCTCATTCTTGGTCGGTGGTCTCCTGGCCCTGGTCGCCATGCGCCTCAGCGTGGAGTACCTCATCTTGCTCACGCTGGCGTTCGGCAACGTGCTCATCGGCGTCATCAGTGCCATTCCCGCCCTTGGCGGCACCTACGGCATCATCCAGATCGACACCGAGCCCCATACGTTGAACATCTTCGGACTCTCGATGGACCGCCCCGGCGACTGGGTGCTTCCCTTGTTCGTGATGGTCATCATCACCTACGCCATCTGCTGGCGCATGGGTGAATCGGCGTACGGTCGAGTACTCAAGGGCATCCGCGAGGATCCGGTGGCCACCCGTTCGCTCGGCAAGAACACGTTCAAGGTGCAGATCATGGTGTTCGCCATCACGTCGGCTCT
Source organism: Actinomycetota bacterium (assembly GCA_017853685.1). Lineage (GTDB taxonomy): Bacteria > Actinomycetota > Acidimicrobiia > Acidimicrobiales > Ilumatobacteraceae > WLJO01. Next base: position 24,958 of record JAFMJD010000014.1, read on the forward strand.
CGCCGGACTCGCCGGCGCCATGAACGCAGCATGGTTGGCGGTGTCGACCCCGAACGTCTTCGGGTTCAACTTCTCGCTCACCGTGGTAGCCATCGTGATCTTCGGCGGCATGGCCAACCTGAAGGGCACGCTCATCGGAGCGTTCATCCTCACGGCGTTGAAGCCCTTCCTCGAGCGCACCATCAAGATCGATCCGGCTCAGGCGTTCCTGATCCAGATCCTCGTCTACGGAATCCTGCTCGTGATCTTGGTGATGGTTCGTCCTGCCGGTCTCATGCCCGAGGGACGGACGTTCATCTCGTTCGTCCGGCGCGGGAAGAACGCAGGGCGCACCGAGATGTCTGCCAAGACTGCCGCACTCGTCGAACCCGATTTCGCCGCACGTGCTCGCGCCGCCGAGGTGGACCAACGAACACGCCATGCGAAATGGGAGCAGGCCGAGGTGGTGCTCGAGGCCAGGGGCATCAGCAAGTCGTTCGGCGGCATCGTGGCGGCCGAAGACCTGGACTTCGTACTCAAGCAGGGAACCATCACGGCGCTCGTCGGACCGAACGGCGCCGGCAAGACCACGGTGTTCAACCTGCTCACCGGCAACATCGTGCCCGACCGTGGCACAGTGCACCTCCGGGGCAAGGACATCACGGGTCGTTCGCTCGATGCTGCCGCCCGACAGGGCCTCGTGCGCTCCTTCCAGGATGTGCGACTGTTCCAGCGACTCACGTGCCTCGACAACGTGCTGTTCGGCGTGCAGGAACAAGCGGGCGAGAAACTCCCCACCCTCTTCGGTCGTCCGGGTGCTGTCTCCAAGAGCAACGCTGCCGCTCACGAAAAGGCGATGGAGTGGCTCACGTTCGTGGGCATGCAGGACTTTGCGAATGTGCCGGCGGGTGCGCTCTCCTACGGACAGACCAAGCTGATCTCGTTGGCCCGAGTGCTGTCCACCGAGGCCGAGGTGCTACTGCTGGACGAACCTGCTTCGGGCATCGACACCAAGTGGGTGGACAACATGCTCGACCTCGTGCTCGCCATTGCCGCCAAGGGCCGCACCGTGGCCATCGTGGAACACAACCTGCGTGTGGTCACCGAGTTGGCCGACCACGCCTACTTCATGGAACTCGGCCGCATCACCGCCGAGGGAACCGTGGACGATCTGACGAGTTCGCCGCGCCTTGCGGCCGCCTACTTCGGGACGGTGTGACATGGGTGAAGAACTGCTCCGCACAGAGAACCTGCAAGCCGGCTACGGCAAGAAGCAGGTGGTGTTCGACCTCAACATCCACATCGACAAGGGCGAGATCGTGGCGATCTTCGGCCACAACGGGAGCGGCAAGTCCACGTCGATGCGCACCCTGCTCGGCGTGCTTCCCCCGCTCGGTGGCTCGATCTTCTACGAGGGCAAGGACAACACCAAGGCCACCAGTCGCCAGAACGTTCGCAACGGCATGGCGCTCATTCCGTCGGAACGTTTCGTGTTCCAGGACCTCACGGTGATGGACAACCTGCTGCTCGGGGCGGCCAACGACCAAGACACCGATCGTCGCGCCCGTCGACTCGAACTCGTCTACGAGATGTTCCCGATCCTGAAGGAACGCACGGCGCAGCTCGCCGGCACGATGTCGGGCGGCCAGCAACGCATGGTGAGTCTCGGCATTGCGCTCATGAGCAATCCGAAGTTGCTCATCCTCGATGAGCCCTCGCTGGGCCTCGCACCCAGCGTCGTCGAGCAGATCTTCAGCGTGGTGCGCACGTTGATGGAAGAGACCGGCCTCTCGGTACTCCTGCTCGAGCAGAACGTGGGTGCAGCGCTCAAGGTGAGCGACCGCGGCTACGTGATGCGTTCGGGACGAGTGGTGCTCGAGGAGAACGCCACCCAGATGCGGGCCCGGGACTCGTACTGGGACTTCTTCTGAGGAATCCAGCCGAAACAACGCCGAGCCACATCTGATCAAGGGGAGATGACATGCCGGGATTGACCAACGACGAGGTGGAGAGTTTCCTGCACGAGCCGGGGCACATGCTGCGGCTCGCCACGCTCGATGCCGACGGCATGCCGCGCGTCGTTCCGATCTGGTACGTGTACGACGAGGGCATGATCAAGTTCACGCCCCGTGCGCGGTCGGTGTTCCTGGACAACCTGCTTCGGGATCCACGGTGCGGCATGACCATCGACGAAGCAGAACTGCCCTACCGCAAGGTGGCTCTGCAGGGGCGGGTGAAACTCCTCTACCCCACTGGTCAGGACGATGCGTGGCGGGACCTCTACCGCACGATCGCAAAGCGGTACGTGGAGCCTGAAGCCGCCGACGCGTACGTGGACAACACCGACGACCAACCGCGGGCCCTGTTGGGGCTCTCACTGCACGGCGAGGGCACCAAGCGCGTCACGTGGCGGATGCCGGTTGGCGACGAAGACCCCACGGGCATCTGGCACCGTCGCTACTTCCTCGACGGCACCAAGATGGCCAACATCGCCGACGGCGTCTGACTACTCACGGCCGGGGTTCTGCACCCCGGCCGCTGGGATCATCCGCGCAGCTGCTCGCCCCACTCGGTCTCTTTGCGCAGCACGGGCTTGAGGACCTTGCCGCCGGCGTTGCGCGGCAAGGGATCCTTGCGGAAGGTGATGAACTGCGGAACCTTGAAGTCCGCAATCAGCGTCTTGGCAAAGGCCCGGATGTCCAGCGGATCGGGATTCGAGCCCGGCTGCGGAACGATCACCGCTCCCACCTTCTCGCCCATCATCGCGTCGGGCACGCCGATCACCGCCACCTCGAAGACATCGGGGTGCTGCACGAGGGCACTCTCGACCTCCACGCAGTACACGTTCTCGCCGCCCCGGTTCACCATGTCTTTCTTGCGGTCAACGATCTGACAGAACCCGTCGTCGTCGAGCCGGGCAAGGTCACCGGTGTGGAGCCAACCGTCGACGAAGGTCTCCTTGGTCTGTTCGGGCTTGTTCCAGTACCCGGCAACCACGTTCTGGCCGCGGATCAGTAGTTCGCCCACACCGGACTCGGGATCCGGCTCGAAGAGGTCCAACTCCACTACCGGCGCTGCGAAGCCCACCGTCTCGGGGCGCTCGTCGCAGTATTCGTGCGGCAAGAAAGTGGACACCGAAGAGGTCTCGGTGAGTCCGAAGCCGTTCCCGAGGCGCGCATTGGGCCATGCCGCCTTGAGCTTGGCAATGACATCGGCGGCAGTAGGCGCACCGCCGTAGGTGCAGAACCGCACGCCGCTCATGTCGTACTCGGAGAAGTTCGGCTGGTTCATGGCGAGCCAGTAGATGGCAGGCACCGAGACACACACGTTGATGCGCTCGTCCACGATGGTGCGCAGGAACAGCTGCACGTCGAAGGCCGGCATGATCACGGTGGTGCCGCCGTACATCACCGAGATGAGGAGCTGGCTGTTGCACCCGGTCACGTGGAACATCGGGACCGAGATCAGGTTGCGCATCTGGAGATCCGCAGGGATCTTCATGACCCGCTTGACGGTCTCACAGTTCGAGAGGAAGTTCTCGTGGGTGGTCATCGCCCCCTTGGGGAAGCCCGTCGTACCGCTGGTGTAGAAGATCGCCGCAAGGTCGCTCTTCCCGCGGTTCTTCGTGACGAGCGGGGCCCCATCGGGCAGTGGCTTGTCCGCCGTGAAGACGTACTTCGCCCCCGAGTCGGTTACCACGTACTCCACCTCGGACTCGCTGAACCGGGTGTTGACCGGCACCACGACGCCACCGGCCATCAGGATTCCGAAGAACGCATACGCCCAGTCGTTGCCGTTGGGAAGGTTGATGGCCACACGATCGCCGGACGCGATGCCCGCTGCGGCGAGGCCGCCCGCAACGCGCGCAGCGCGGTCCCACAACTGCTGGTAGGTGACTCGCTCGCCACCGAGCTCCACCAGGGCCTCGTGCGAACCACTGCGGGTCACGGTGGACTCCAGCATCTCGATCAGCGACGACGGCAGCGCTGTGTACCGCAGCACACCGTCGGCGCCGCGCTCGATGTCTGACATGTCGTACGGCAACAACCGGGGCGTGCGGCCCTGCTTGACGATCATCTCTTCCCCCACGGATCCAGTCGGCGACCACCGACCGCTCACATTGACAGCAGCGATGCTAGTGGCCAACAATTTCCCGGCCAAGCGACCGCTCGGTCGCTCGCTGAAGGGGAATCGACATGCTCATCGGTGACATCGTCCGCTGGCACGGGAACAAGACACCCACGAGAACAGCACTCTGCTGGGAGGACTATTCGATGTCCTTCGGCGAGTTGCTCACGCGGGTCAACCGCGTGGCCAATGCCATGTCCCGCTTCGGCCAGCCCGGTGATCGAGTGGGCATCCTCGCCGAGAACCTGCCCGAGTACGTGGAGTGCTACTACGGCGTGCCCGACGCCGGAATGGCACTGAACTTTCTCAACTACCGCCTCCACCCCAAGGAGTGGGCCTGGATCCTGAACAATGCCGAGGCCAAGATCCTGATCGTGCAGGAGAAGTTCCTCGAGGCGATCGAGGGGCACCTCGGTGACGTTCCCACGATCGAACACGTCATCGTGATCGGCAAGGGCAGCGCCAAGTACCCGAGCTACGAAGACGTCGTTGGAGCAGCAAGCCCGAACCGCTCACCGCTCGCGGTGGACGAGGACTCCACGGCATGGCTGCTGTACACGAGTGGTACCACCGGATTCCCCAAGGGAGCGATGCTCACCCACCGCAACCTGATGGTGGCTGCACTCAACTCGGTGATCGAGTACGAGGCACAGCCCGACGAGCGCAACCTCATCGCCTTCCCGCTCTGTCACGTGTCGGGATACGCCGTGCCGGTCAATCAGTACCGCGGTGGGCGCATCGTGCTCTGCCCGATGTTCGAACCCGAACTCTGGATGCAATTGGTGGACAAGCACGGCATCACCAACACCTCCATGGCGCCCACCATGCTGAACTTCATCCTTCAGCACCCCAAGGTGAACGAGTACAACCTCGGCTCACTGCGTGGCATCGGCTACGGCGCCGCGGCGATGCCGGTCGAGGTGCTGCGCAAGGGCATCGAGCGCTTCGGACCCATCGTGTACTCGGGTTTCGGGATGACCGAGCTCGGCGGCAACGTGCTCACCTTCCCGAAGAAGGACCATGTGCGGGCCATCAACGGCGACGAACATCTCCTGCTCTCCTGCGGCACGCCGATGGTGATGGCCGAGGTGAAGGTGGTGGACGAACAGATGAACGAGTGCAAGCCGGGTGAGGTTGGCGAGATCGTGGTCCGCGGCGAGCAGACCCTGAAGGGCTACTTCCGCAACGAGGAGGGAACCAAGAAGGCCTACGAGGGAGGCTGGTTCCACTCGGGAGACATGGCCCGCCGGGACGAGGAGGGTTTCTTCTACATCGTCGACCGGATGAAGGACATGATCCTCACGGGCGGCGAGAACGTCTACAGCCGCGAGGTGGAAGAAGTCATCTACACCCACCCGGCAGTGTCGGAAGCAGCCATCATCGGTCTGCCCGATCCCACTTGGGGCGAGAACGTCACCGCCGTGATCGTGCTCAAGCCGGGCATGTCTGCCACCGAAGCCGACATCATCACTGCCGTGCGGGATCGCCTCGCCGGATACAAGAAGCCCAAGAAGGTCATCTTCATCGACGAGATGCCCAAGACCGTCAGCGG
>JAFMJD010000122.1 GCA_017853685.1 Actinomycetota bacterium
AGCCACGCATCGATGAGCTTGCGGGCGATCGAGATGCGCGGCGGAATGTTCGGCAACGCGTCGCGGTGGAACCACTGCGCGTCGACAATCTCTTTGGGGTCGATCTCGATGTCGCCGCTGGCCCATTCGGCATGGAAGCCGAGCATGAGCGAGTGCGGGAAGGGCCACGGCTGGCTTCCCCAGTAGCGCACGTTGCGGATGTGCACGCCCACCTCTTCGAGTACCTCACGATGCACGGCATCCTCGAGCGACTCGCCGGCCTCGACGAAACCCGCCAGGGTGGAATACAGCGGCGCACGGAACTGCACGCCACGGGCCAGCAACGCTTCGTCGCCGCGCGTCACCAGCGTGATGATGGCCGGAGCGAGTCGCGGGAACGCGAGCAGACGACACGCCGGGCACCGCATCGCACGCTCGCCGGGCGCCACCTCGGTGGGTGACCCGCAGCGGCCGCAAAACCGGTGCGATCGGGCCCAGTCCACGAGTTGCACTGCGCGTCCGGCAACCAGCCAGTCCAACTCCGGCGCACGACCGAAATAGCTGAACAGGTCGAGTGCTGCGCCGTCGGTGGGGTCCTCACCGTGCGGGACGTCCACCGCCCAGCACGGGGTGCTGCCCATCATCCCGAGAAAGTGCGTCCCCCATGACTCGTGTGCCGGCTCGTCGGCCTCCCACACCGAGGTACCGACCACGTGGAAATAGCGACCCGGTCCGGCATCGGCAGGCGCCTCCACGAGCGGCACGAACCTTCCGTACATCAGCAACTCACCCATGGCCAGCGAGCATGGCACACCCGGCGACCTACACTCGCCGCCATGTCCAACGTTGTGATCGTCGATGCTGTCCGTACCCCCATTGGCCGCCGTGGCGGTGGGCTGTCCACCCTGCACCCGGCCGAGGCGCTCGGCGCCGTCCAGAAGGCGCTCGTGGACCGCACCGGGATCGATCCGGCCCTCATCGAGCAGGTGGTCGGTGGCTGTGTGAGCCAGGTGGGCGAGCAGTCGTTCAACATCACCCGCACCGCATGGCTGTCGGCCGGTCTCCCGATGAGTTCTGCCGCCACCACCGTGGACACCCAGTGCGGCTCGAGCCAGCAGGCCACGAACCTCGCCACATCGCTGGTGGGCTCGGGCGTGGTGGACATCGCCATGGCCTGCGGTGTCGAGATCATGAGCCGCATCCCGATCGGCATCAACTCCTCCAAGAAGCTCGGCCTCGGCGTACCGGTACCCAAGGGTTACTTCGCGCAGTACGAGTTCACCTCGCAGTTCGAGGGAGCCGAGCGCATCGCCGAGAAGTGGAACATCTCGCGTGAGGACACCGATGCGTTCGGGTTGTCCTCGCAGCAGCGCGCAGCTCGTGCATGGGCAGAGGGTCGCTTCGACGGCCAGTACATCGAGATCGAGGCACCCGATGTGGACGAAGAGGGCAAGCCCACCGGAACGTCGCACCGCGTCACGCGTGACGAAGGCATCCGCGAAACCTCGCTCGAGAAGCTCGCATCGCTCAAGGCCGTGCTGGACCGCAACCCCGCTGTGCACACCGCCGGCAACTCGTCGCAGATCAGCGACGGTGCATCAGCCGTTCTCATGATGACCGAGGAGAAGGCCGCCAAGCTCGGCCTGCGCCCGCGGGCACGCGTGGTGGATACCTGCCTCGTGGGTGTGGATCCGGTACTCATGCTGACCGGCCCCATCGATGCCACCCAGCGCCTGCTCGCCCGCACCGGCCTGAAGATCGACGACATCGACACCTTCGAGATCAACGAAGCGTTCGCATCGGTGGTGCTTGCGTGGCAGAAGGCGGTGGGTGCCGATCCCGAGCGCACCAACCCCAACGGCGGTGCTATCGCGCTGGGTCACCCGCTCGGTGGAACCGGATCGTTCCTCATGACCAAGGCCCTCTACGAACTCGAGCGCACCAACGGTCGCTACGGGCTCGTGTCGATGTGCTGCGGTGGCGGTCTGGGCACCGGCACCATCATCGAGCGACTCTGATCCCACAGATGTTCCGGCGCTGCGTGCGCCGGACCAGTCGGTTCGGCTACCGCGGCCAGCGCGGTCAGAGGTGACCGAACGCGCGCACCGACATGTAGAAGGCCCGTGCGTACACCCAGCACATGGCGCGCTGCACACGGCCTGACACTGCACGGCGACATCGCAACTTCATCTGCTCGTAGAAGTGACGATCCACCACGGCGCGCTGCGCCTCGGAACGGTCGAGACCCATGCGTCCGCCGAAGTTTCGGTAGGCGAAATCGTGCTGTCGGCACTCGTCGGCGAACATGCGCGCCGCGTAGCGCAGGGTGCGCAGCGCAACCCGCAGCGAGGGTGGCACCGAGCACCCGTCGTCGCCCCAGTCGAAGCCGGCGGGGCGGCGTCGCTTCACCGCCATGAACTCCGCAGTGCTCTGGTAGTAGATGAGCACCACGGCGTGCTTGGAGGGTGACGGCACCGCACGCTGTGCGTGAGCCGCCGTTCCACCCACACCGAGCGCCACGCACACGGCCATGGCCACACAGGCACCTCCGGCGCGCACACGCGCCGAACGATGCGTCACAGAGTTCCCCACACGGGCCCGCACCCCGATTGCAGTCGCCGCACGCACCACATGCCTCCCCATCTCGCCGGGGAAGCCGCCCGAACGGTACCGGCGGCAGCCCGAACCCATGACGGGAATGAGTCCGCCGATCAGTGTCGGTTCGCCGCCACACTGCTCGGGTGACCGAGATCCTCACGAGCGCCGATGCCGAAGATCGTGAACGTCGGATCGCGGGTGGTTTGCGCCAGCACGGTCTCGTGCCGGGTGATCGCGTGGCTCTGGTGACCACCAGTGGGGCCGACATGCTGTGCGCGATTCTCGGCGCACTGCGCAGTGGCATCGTGCCGGTACTCACCCACGCCGCCCTCATGCCTGCCGAGCGCGCCGAACTGCTCGATGACGCCGACCCAGCCCTGGTGGTGGACGACGAACTCCTCGCCACGCTGCTCGCCTCATCGCCCATCGACATCGCGCCGTGGCCACTGGCTCGGCCCATGCACTTCACCTCGGGAACCACCGGCCGAGCGAAGGGTGTGTGGAGCGGACTGCTGGACGAACACGACGCAGCAGCGTTACTGGCCGAGGAACTCGACCTCTGGCAGTTCGATTCACGAGACACGCACTTGGTGTGCTCGCCGCTCTATCACTCGGTGTCGATCCGGTTCTCGGGGGCCACTCTTGCGGCGGGCGGAACCGTGATCCTGCCGGGGGCCTTCGACGCAGCGTTGGTGGCGCGCACCATCGCCGACTGCGCACCGAACACCACGTTCATGGTGCCGTCGCACCTGCAGCGACTCTTTGCGCTCGGCAACACCGCGCTCCCACCGCTCAACGGTTTCCGACTCGTGGCACACGCCGGCGCCGCGTGCCCGGAGGCACTCAAACTCCGTGCGATCGAGGCGTTCGGTGTTGACCGGGTGTGGGAGTTCTACGGGTCCACCGAGGGCCAGTTCACCGCGTGTGCCGCCACCGAGTGGCTCGAGCGACCGGGCACCGTGGGCCGCGCCCGGCGAGGCCGGTCGCTCAGCGTCGACGATGACGGCACCATCTGGTGCGATGTACCACCGTGGGCACGTTGGGAGTACTGGCGAGACCCAGCGCGAAGCGCCGAAGCATGGCGTCCGGCATCGCAGCCCGATTCGTGGGGCGCGTTCACCGTGAAAGACCTCGGGCGACTCGACGATGACGGGTACCTGTACCTCGACGGACGACGCGATGACCTCATCATCACCGGTGGGGTGAACGTGTATCCCGCCGAGATCGAGAACGTGCTCGGCCGCGCCGAAGGCGTGCGGGCCATCGCAGTGTTCGGCGTCGACGATGAACGCTGGGGCCAACGTGTGTGCGCCGCAGTGGTGGGCACCGCATCGGCATCGTCACTGGATGCATTTGCGCGAGAACACCTCGCACCGCACAAGCGACCCAAGCAGTACTTCGGTGTGGAGGACCTCCCGCACACCGCAACCGGAAAACTGCGGCGCAGCGCGTTGGCTTCCCTGCTCGGGGTGCAGTGACCCGAACGCCCCGGCGCACGACAGGACGCGTCAGCCCCTCACGAAGGGCGACACCACGGCGCTGAGGTCCTCGAACCGAATCGGTTTCACCAGCGCACCGGCCAACTGCGGTAGCGCTGTCTGGAGGTCGTGCGCAGCAAAGGCATCAGCGGTGAGCAGCACGATGGGTGGCGCCTGATCGCCCTGCAACAACTCGGTCGCCAGATCGCCGCCGGAACCATCAGGAAGATTGAGGTCGAGCAGCAGCAGCGACGGCGTCCGCTCGGCAAGCACCTGTCGCGCTGCTGCGAGCGTGGGAGCGATCTCCACGGCGGTGTTCTCGAACGCCGTGAGATACTCACTCACCAGCTCGGCGTTCATCTCGTTGTCCTCCACATACAGCACCCACGGTGCGGTGGGTTCGCTGCTCATCACCTGCTCCTCTCGCTCGTCCCGCCGGAGCGAGACCACCATCTCCACACCGCCGCCCTCGCGGGCCCGGGCACTCAACGAACCATGCATCGCCTCGGTGAACTCCCGAGCAATCGCCAATCCCAGTCCGGCGCCGGGCACACCACGACCGGCCGCATCGAGTCGCTCGAACATCACGAAGGCCTGTTCGAGCTGCGACTCCGGAATCCCCGGGCCGTTGTCGGCAACGGTGATCTCCACATCGTGATCGCCCGTCATGCCTGACGACAGCAGCACTGCGCCGCCGGGTCGGTTGTACTTGATGGCGTTCGCAACGAGGTTCAACAGCACCACGCGCAGACGATCGGCGTCTGCAGTGACACGGAGTCCGCTGGGGACGAGCGACGTGGACACCTGTCGCTCGGTGGCCAATGGGCTCGCCAGGCGCAGCACGGCACCGAGCAGGCTGTCCACATCCACCGGACCGAGTTCCACCTCGAGACGTCCCGATTCCGCTGCCGCAAGGTCGAGGAGATCTTCCACCTGTGCAAGCACGTGGTGGCCTGCCTCGTCGATCTGGGCCACCCAGCGCGACGCCCGTGGATCGGTCACCTCACGTGCGAGCAACTGTGCGAAGCCGAGTACGGCGTTGAGCGGTGTCCTCAGTTCGTGACTCACACGTCCGAGCAGGCGCGTCTTGGCGGCGTTCGCCTGCTCGGCAACCTCGAGAGCGCCGCGCAGTGCCAGTTCCGCCGTGCGGCGCTCGCGATCCACTGCGTACGCATCGATCATGGAACCGCACACCGACAACAACGGCTGCACACGAGCAACCATCTCGTCGTCGTAGCCCGCGGGCCGTCCGGCGAGTCCGGCCATGCCCACCATGCGACCGTGGTGCAGGATCGGCAGTCCGAGGTACGAAACGAGCGGAGGGTGCCCCTCGGGTAACCCACCTGCCCGGGGATCGCGCTCGGGAGCGTTGGCGATCACCACCTCACCGGTCAGCAACGTGACCCCATAGAGCGAATCAGACTTGCGGAACTCGAGAAAGCCCTTATCGCGCATCGCGCTTTCGAAGAATGTCCGGGTGGCGTGGTCCCATGCGATGTCGGAGATCGCCCAAGAACGGAGAAACGGTTCGTGTTCGTCGTGATGGACCTCACCCACGAAGCCGTACGCGGATTCGGTCACATCGATGAGACCGTCGAGGAGCGCGGAGAACACCTCGCGGCCCGTCGCCTCCCGAACAAGGGGGGCATGTGCCCGCTCCATGGCCTCGAGCACCGTCGTGGACTGCTCGAGCGCGATGGCCTGGCGGTGGATCTCGGTGACATCGTCGTAGCGCCACACGAAGGCAACGAGTTCTCCACCCATCCGGACCGGCGAGAACGACCGGGAGATGACTCGCCCGTCGACCCGTTCGAGCACCTCACCCGACATGGGCACCGCACGTTCGGTTGCACGCCGTATCCCGGCGAGGAAGGCCTCGGGGTCCCGGTACTGGGTGCTCACTCGTTCGGCGATCGGCGGGAGGTCACGGCCGAGCAGCATCTCGACACCGCCCACGATGCCGAACAGGTCGGCGAACTGTTCGTTCGCCCAGAGCGCCACTCGCTCGGGCGAGGTGATGAGCACGGGGACGCCAATACCCTCGAGTAACTCCGCGGTGCCGAACGAGAACTCGAGCACGGCAGACGCTTGCTGTTTCATGGAAGCGAACGTACGGCGCGCAGAGCAGCACGGCGAGTGGCATTTGTACTGCGCTCGGTCAAACGAGCACGACGGGAGATTTGTCCCGGCCAGCGCCCCAAAAACGGTGCAGCGGCCCCGAGAGGCCGCTGCATCTTTCGTTTGGAGCGGACGACGAGAACCTTCGGGCTGCCACCGGCAGCCCTCCTCCCGAATCTCGACAAACCGCCAGATCCATAACAAAGGGCCCGGGGGATCGACCCCGGGCCCTTTGTTATGGAGCGGACGACGAGATTCGAACTCGCGACCCTCACCTTGGCAAGGTGATGCTCTACCAGCTGAGCCACGTCCGCGTTGGAGCCGTCAGGATAGCAGCCGCCTCCGGGCTTGTGACATGGCCTCGTCGTCCACCGGCACCCGGACGGTTCCCGCCGCTGCGGCGGTCCGGGGCACCCGCTGACCCGCCACGATGCCCCCCAGGCCCACCAGCACGATGACCCCGCCCGCGGCCTGCAGCACCCCGAGGCTCTGCGAGAACACGATCCACGCACCGATCGTGGAGATCACCGGGCTCGCAAGGCCCAGCAGCGAAGCCACCCGGATGTCCAGGTGTCGCTGCGACCAGGTCATCAGCCCATGACCGATGAGTCCGGGGCCGATCGCCATCAGCGAAACGAGCAGGATTCCCTTCCAGCCCACGCCTCCCACATCGTCGGAGATGAGCAGGGTCACCGGTGCAGCGAACACGAACGACATCAGGAACACCGCCGCAAGAATCGATGTTGCGTCCTCACCGTCGTCCCTGATGCGTTGCACCAACACGAAGTACACGGTCCAGAGCACCAGGTTGAACGCTGCCCAGAGATCGCCGACCCACGACGAACCATTCGTCCCGCCGGCACCCACCACCAGCAGCACCACTCCGGAGATCGCCACCGAACCGAACAGTGCCTGACGCCCCGTGGTGCGGGTACCGAAGATGAACGGCGCCACCAACAGGAGTAGCGCGGGCTGCAACGAACCGATGAGCGACGCGTTCACGATCGACGTCTTTTGGTACGACAGGAAACTCGCGAGCATCGACACCGAGAACAACAGACCCGGCACCACGGCACGCCGGATGACTCGCCATGACAGTCCGCCACCGAGGAGGTACGCGGTGCCGATCATGATGGGCTGTGCGAGCGCGAACCTCCAGAACGTGATGGCACCGGCAGACGCATCGACACCGCGCACGAGCAGCGGACCGAAACCCCACACGAACACCGCAACGGAGGCCGCACCGAGCGCGCGCTGGGAGTCGGCATCGCGGTGCTCGGTCATCGATCAGTTGCGTTGATCGGCCGGACGCAGATCCACACGCAGCACGAGCACACCGTCTTCCAGTGAGGCCTGCGCATCACCGATGATCGCGAAGTCCATGAAGTCCTCCTGTGCCTGCTTCAGGAATCGCTGACGCTCCTCACCCGCAACCGGGGGCAGATTGCGCTTCTTCACCGCTGCGGCACGCTCGCGAAATCGGTTGATCATTGCGTCGACGTCGAGGGAATCGGCCATGGCACCGAGGGTACTGACCCGGCCCGCCCGGCCCGTCGCATGGCGGGGGTCTCGCCCGCTCCGTGGCGCCACGCGCTCAGAGCAGCGGATCGCGAGGGGGGTCCGAGGACCGACGCACCGCCGTACCGCGTCGATAGGCGTTCGGATCGTCCTCGAGCAGGCTCGCCAGATCGGGATCGTCCCGACGAGGGGGTCGTGCGCGCACCGTGCGAGGATCCGGCGCCGACGGCGCGCGCGATGGCCGCCGCGGCTCCACCCTCGGATCGATGCGCGGGTCACCCGACCGAGGGCGCGCCGGTCGATCGCCCGGATAGTCACGCCGGGCCGAGCCCTCGGCACGACGGGACTGCGTCGGTCCGGCACCCGAGCGACGCGAGGAACCCTTGGGCGTACCGCCGACGAAGACCGCCTCGGAGCCGGGACGTGTCCGACGCCAGTACTGATAGCTGAACCACAGCAGGCCGGCCGCGAGGAGCACGAGCACCACCACGATGAAGTAGACGAGCCGCGACGACGCACTGTCGCCCACCGAGGAACTCTGGGCAACGGTCTCGCCCCCGGTTCCCTGCCACCACATCACCCTCGCATTGTCGCAGACCGCCGGGGTGCGGGCGCATCGTTG
>JAFMJD010000123.1 GCA_017853685.1 Actinomycetota bacterium
GGACCGCCACCGCTCACGGGTTCGACGGCGAGCGACGCAGCGCCTCGGCCACGAGTCGGAGTGCCCGTCCGCGGTGCGATATCGCGTTCTTCTCCCACTCGGTCATCTCGGCGAAGGTGCGAGCACCGTCACCGGGGGCGAACACGGCGTCGTACCCGAAGCCACGCTCACCGCGCTCGGCTTGGGTGATCCAGCCCTCGCACTCGCCTCGACACACCAGTTCGCGGCCGTCGGGCCACCGAACGATGACCACCGTGACGAACGCGGCGCGTCGCTGCTCCCCCACGCATCCCACCAGTTCGCGCAGCAACTTCTCGCGGTTCTCGGCGTAGGTGGCGCGCTCGCCTGCGTACCGGGCCGAGTACACCCCGGGGGCGCCACCGAGTGCGGGAACCTCGAGGCCGGTGTCGTCGGCGATCGCTGGCATACCGGTGGCCTCACAGACGGCTCGGGCCTTGAGACGAGCGTTCCCCTCGAGGGTGTCGGCGTCCTCGATGACCTCGCCCAGCGTGTCGGGACGCGGCAACAAGAGCACATCGTCGGCGCTGTCGGCGAGCACGGCGGCGATCTCGGCAACCTTGTCCGGGTTCGCCGACGCGCACACGAGGCGCAGCGCGGGCATCTGCGTCAGGCGCGCGAGCGCGCAGCGAGCGGCCGACGGACCGGTTCGATCGAGGTCATCTCGCCCTGGAGGGAAAAGATCTCGGCGAGCCCGGACGACGCCAGTTGCAGCAGTTCGTCGAGTTCGCTGCGCGAGAAGGCAAGACCTTCGGCGGTCCCCTGCACCTCCACGAAGCGGGCTTCGCTGCCGTCGGCGGGCTGCAGCATCACCACGTTCATGTCGACCTCGGCCGAGGAGTCCTCCACGTACGGAAGATCCAACACAGGCCGACCACCCACGATGCCGACACTGATAGCAGCGCAGCGACTGTGGAGCGGATGCGCGGCCACCAATCCGTTCTGCACCAGACGCGTGAGGGCGTCGTGCAGGGCGAGATATCCGCCACAGATGCTCGCCGTGCGCGTGCCGCCGTCGGCCTGGAGCACATCGCAATCCACCACGATCTGACGTTCACCCAACAGCACCATGTCGCATGCCGCACGCAACGAACGGCCGATGAGCCGCTGGATCTCCACGGTGCGTCCGCTCTGCTTGCCCTTGGCGGCCTCACGGTCCACACGTTCGGGCGACGAGCCGGGCAGCATCGAGTACTCGGCAGTGACCCAACCCTTGCCGGAGCCCTTCATCCAGCGCGGTACGTCCTCGTCGATCGAGGCGGTGCACAACACCTTGGTGCGCCCGAAGGTGACCAACACCGAACCATCGGCCATCTCGGTGAAGTCACGCTCGAACGAGATCGTTCTCAGTTCGTCGTGGGCGCGTCCGTCGAATCGTGCATCAGGCATGGACGGACTGTACCGCTACAGCGCGAACAGATCGTCCAAGCCGCTGCGTCCCGACTTCGCCTCGGGTGCCTCGGCCGGCTGATACTTCGCGTAGCCATCACGCTCGAGTTCGTCGGCGAGTTCGGGCCCACCGCTGGCCACGACTCTCCCGCGCACCAAGATGTGCACGACGTCGGGCCGCAGTTCCTCGAACAAGCGGCTGTAGTGCGTGATGGCCAGCACACCGAGTCCGGCGTTCGATGCGGCCTCCACGCGACGCGCACAGTCGCGCAGCGCATCGATGTCGAGGCCCGAGTCGAGTTCGTCGAGGATCGCGATCTTCGGCGCCAGAACGGCGAGTTGGAGCGTTTCGTTGCGCTTCTTCTCGCCGCCCGACAGGTCCACGTTGAGCGCACGATGCAACAGATCGGGGTTCAGGCCGATGCGGGCGGCCTCGGCACGCAGCAACGCCTCGAGACCATTCGCACTCCTACCACGAGCCACGAGTGCCTCGGCGAGCACGTCGTCGAGCATCACTCCGGGCACCTCGGTGGGGTACTGCATGATGAGGTGAAGTCCGGCAGCAGCGCGTTGCCACGTGGGCATCGCCAGCAGGTCTTCACCGTCGAGGGTGACCGATCCGCCGAGCACCTCGTACCCGGGCTTGCCCATGATGACTGCGGACAGCGTGGACTTTCCTGCACCGTTCGGGCCCATGACCGCATGAACCTCGCCGGATGACACGGTGAGATCTACGCCGAAGAGAATCTGCTTGCCCTCAACCGCTGCCTCGAGCCCATGGATCTCGAGCGTGTGTCGTTCGTTGCCGTTCATGACACCACCAACTCCACTTCACCGTCCACCACGCGGACGTCGAACACCGCAACTGGCTGCGTCGCCGGCAACGTGTTCGGCTCACCGGACACAAGGCTGAATCGGCTGCCGTGCTTCGGGCACTCGAGCTCGCGCTCGTCCGTCCAGACCTCGCCACCGCACAGCGATACGTCGGCGTGGGAGCAACGATCGCCAATCGCATAGACATCGTCGCCGATGCGCACCAACGCCACAGCGACATCGCCGGCCTGCACCCGAGTGGCAGAGCCGGGCGCGAATTGCGACAGCGGCCCGAGAGCGAAAACCGTGCTCATACAGCAACTCCGTCCAACTTGGCGGCGACCCGTGCTCGGAGTTGCGACGCGAGTGTCGGTACCGGCATCTGCTCGAGCACTTCGTCGAAGAAGCCCAGAACGATGAGTCGCTCGGCCACCTCGGGCGGCACGCCACGGCTCTCGAGATAGAAACGCTGTTCGGTGTCGATGGGCCCAACCGTGCTTGCATGACTGCATCGCACATCGTTGGTGTCGATGTCGAGGTTCGGCACGCTCTCGGCCCACGCTCCCTCCGAGAGGGTGAGGTTGCGGTTCGTCTGGAACGCACTGGAACCCTTGGCGTCGTGAGCGATACGGATCAGTCCGGTGTACACGCTGCGCGCTGTGTCCTTCACCGCACCCTTGAACAACAGGTTCGACTGCGACCTCGGTGCCTCGTGCGCCTGGATCGTTCGGAAGTCGTGCATCTGGTGCCCGTCCGCGAAGTACAGCGCCATCTGACGCGTGGACGAACCCTGCCCGGTGGCGACGGCCTCGGTGCGTACTCGCGCGTAGTCGCCGCCGAGGGCGATCGTGGCGAGTGTCACCGTGCTGTCACGCCCCGCCCACGCCAACTGATGCGCCACGGACATCACCGAAGAACCCAATTCGTTCACGGCGAGATAACGCACACGGGCACCCGCGCCCGCACGCACTTCCACCAGGGGCGACACCAGAGCGTTCACATCGGATGCGCTACGGAAGCGCTCCACCACGGTCAGCTCACTGTCGGCCGCAGCGTCGATCACCAGTCGCGGGAACGTGGCCTGCCCGTCGAGCACCGAGTGTTCGAGCACGATGGCGGTGTCCACCAACTGTCCCGGCCTCGTGCGCAGCACCATCGGCTCGCTCAGGGCTGCATTCCATTCGGCAAAGACGTCCGGGGACGGAGCGCCGGGGGCCTGTTCGTCGGGGCCGTCCGGGTTGCCGGTGGAGCCGGTGACCGTCGGAGCCGATGCGGCGTAGGTGTAGCGGGCGAAGTCGATCTCGGCCACCCGGCTGTAGCGCCACATCTCTTCCTCGGTACTCGGCATCGGCATCGAGAGCGCTCGCTCGGCGGCTTCGACTCGGCGGATCCGCAGCCACTCCGGGCCGGGGATCGCTCGCGCAATATCGGGGGTCATGGGCAACTCGGAGGCATCGGACGGGGTTCAGGAACCCCGAAATTCTACCATCCGCGTAGTGGAAATCGGCCGGTGCCAGGGGGCTCAGCGGTCACGACGACGCAGCAGACGGCGCAGTCCACGGGGTCGCTGCCGCTCGCGTTCGAGCTCGGCAAGCGTGTCGTGCACCGCCGCATTCACGATGTCCTCGGCCATGTCCAGGATCGCCGCAGCCGAACCATCGTCGAGTCCGGGCGGTTCGGCCGGCGCCGAGGGAGGCGCAAGGCTTCCGTAGGTCCATCCCCCATCGATGATTCGCCGCTCGTAGCCCGAACAGTTGTCGGGGCAGCGCCACGGCGCGTCGGGCGCAAGGTCGATATTGCACTTCTGCACCGTCTCGCCGTTTGCGTAGGTGCGGCTCTCGAAGTTCTTGCATTCGTGTCGCATCGGCACCCCCACATTCTGGCGGCACTGCACGGTTCGCGGTGGCGCGCCATGACACGATTCGGCCATGCGAGCGAGCGGACCCATCGCACGACGACCGAGCGCAGCGCTGCTGGGGGCGATCGTTCTGCTCGCCGGAGTCGGGTGCAGCAGCAGCGACGGCGCCTTCACCGGTGCCCCAACTGGTCCCACTCCCACCACCGCTGCGGCGGCCACCACTGCGGCACCGGTAGTCGCCGACACGAGCGACCGCAGCACCACCACGGTTCCCGACACGGCCACTGCGGCAACCGACGCCGGTCGGCCCGCTCCGGTGGATCAGGTACTGCCCGCCCCCGGATACGGCTATCTCGAACTGCCCGACGGCACGACGCTCTCCATCAATGTGATGTTCCCCGGCAAGGCCGACGACGGGCCGTTCCCCACCGTGGTCGAGTACTCGGGCTACGACCCCAGCAACCCCGACAGCGGCTTGCTGGGACGAGTGTTCAACGCGCTCGGCTACGCCTACGTCGGCGTCAACCTGCGCGGCACCGGATGCTCCGGGGGCGCGTTCGCACTGTTCGACGAACAACAGGCGGTCGACGGCTACGACATGATCGAGACGATCGCTGCGCAGCCCTGGGTGCGTCACGGCCGAGTCGGCATGGTGGGCATCTCCTACTCGGGCATCACACAACTCTTCGTGGCGGCGACCCGACCGCCGAGCCTTGCCGCCATCTCACCGCTGTCGGTGTTCGACGATGCGTTCCGGTCGACGCTGTACCCGGGAGGCATGCTGAACACGGGCTTCGCCGTGGACTGGGCCACCGAACGAACGCGTCAGGCAGAACCCTTCGGCCAAGCATGGACACGGCGACGCTCCGATGCCGGCGACACCACATGTGCAGCGAATCAGGAGCAGCGCAGCGGGAACGAGGATGCGGGGGCACTCATCGCCCAGCACCCGTACTACGACCCCACCGTCGCCGATCGGCTCAATCCATCGCGCTACGTGGACCGCATCGACGTTCCGGTGTTCCTCGCCGGTGCGTGGCAGGACGAGCAGACCGGCGGGCGTTTCCCAGCCTTGCTCGATCGGTTCGCTCCCACCACCAAGGTGTACGCAACGCTCATGAACGGACTGCACACCGAGTCACTCGGCCTCGGTGCGCTCGAGCGCTACTACGAGTTCCTCGACTTCTACGTGGCCCGCCGTACACCCAAGCTCGGCTTGCTCGCGTCGGTGATACCCACAGTGGTGTACTGGACCCTGTTCGACTCACCGGGTCTGCTGCTGCCGCTACCGCGTTTTTCGGGTCTCGACTACGAAGAGGCCCTGGCGCGTTTCGAGGCCGAGCCTCGCGTGCGCGTGTTGTTCGAGGAGGGGGCAGCGTCGGGAACCAAGGCGGGCGCACCGGTACCCCGCTTCGAACGGTCGTTCACCGCGTGGCCACCGCCCGGTGTCATCGCCACTCCGATGCG
Source organism: Actinomycetota bacterium (assembly GCA_017853685.1). Lineage (GTDB taxonomy): Bacteria > Actinomycetota > Acidimicrobiia > Acidimicrobiales > Ilumatobacteraceae > WLJO01. Next base: position 5,546 of record JAFMJD010000123.1, read on the forward strand.
GCTCTCGCCGGGCAGCGGAGGAACGTCGTACACCTACGATCCCGACGCCGTACCCGACACGTTCTACGAGGGCAGCGAGTCGGGTATCTGGAAAGCGGGCGTGCGCTGGACATGGCCCGCGGTGCCCGACGATCACGTGGTGGGCTTCGAGTCAGCGCCGTACGCGCGTGACACCGTGCTGGTGGGTCCGGCATCGGCCGACCTGTGGATCACGTCCACCACCGCCGACACCGACATCGAGGTGACCATCACCGAGGTTCGGCCCGACGGTCAGGAGGTGTTCGTACAGTCCGGACGCCTCCGTGCCAGTCAGCGCGCACTGGATCCGGCCGTATCGACAGAGTTGCGGCCGGTTCACACACAACTCGAGGCCGACAGCGCACCACTCACTCCCGGTACGCCCACACTCGTTCGGGTCGAGGTGCTTCCATTCGCCCACGTGTTCCGCTCGGGTTCGCGTCTGCGGGTGCTGGTGGGATCGCCCGGCGGCAACCACGCGCACTGGTCGTTCGACAATCTGCCTGCGGGCGGAACCGTGCGCGTGCTCACCGATGATGCACACCCGTCACGGCTCATGGTGCCGGTGGTGCCCGGCATCAGCGTTCCGGCCGAACGCCCGCCGTGTGGTTCGCTGCGCGGTCAACCGTGCCGCACCTACCGCTCGCTGCGCTGAAGCAGGACCGCCGTCAGCCGTGTTCGCGTCGCGCCGCCGCGTGCGCCCACACCTGTTCCATGGCGCGCGCGATGTGCGACTGGATTTCGTCGTCGTCTGCCGCCTCCAACGCGGCGACGTAGCGATGCGGAGCAAAGCCACACAGTGCCGGTTCACCCACGAGCACCGAAACATCCACGAAGGTCTGCAGCCAACAACCGTCCACGGCAGACACGAATGCCGGCAACGGCGACCAGAAGGCTTCGTCGAAGACTGCGAACACCTTGCCCTCCCTGCCTCGGCCGATCAGATCGAGCGCATTCCGGTGTGATTCGGGGAGCGCGGGAACGAATCGAATGCCATCGAGGGCCGCAACGGACACCGTCACGATGACGCCGTCCACGTCGTGAGAGGCCGCATCGGTGTCCACCCTCCAGCCGTTGTCGGTACGTCGCACCGCTCGAACGGGAGTGTCGAAGACGACAGGCAACTCGCCTGCGATCTGTTCGAACACCGACGCCGTGGGGCCGCACAGCATGGCGTCTTCGCCCGCCGCAACGTACGGCTCGCGCCTCCATCGCGTACTCCCCTGGCGCGCATCGGCCGCAAAGATTCCCTCGAACTCGCCAAGCAACCACGCTGACAGCACCGCCCGGTCATCGGGTGTCTGCTTGTCGAGCCATGGGTCGAGCACCGACGCAAGCACCACATCGCCGGGCTCCGACGCAGCAGTGGCCTGCTCCTCGAATTCGTCCGCGAGTGCAACGAGTCGCTCGATCTCGTTGGCGTCGAGTCGACGACCACCCACGAACGTGGCCACATTGCCCGCCGGGTCGTGGTCGTCACCCCACGTGCCCACCACCGTGGGGATTCCGGTGTTATGCACCCACGGTGTCAGCGGATGGTCACGATCACCGTGGAGCCACATCGCGCCGGGGAGTACGTGACCATCACGCCATGCGACCGACCGTGCTCGACCACCGGGACTGCTCGCCGCCTCGTACACGGTGACTGCTCTTCCTGCCGCGCGCAGGTGACTCGCCGCACCGAGACCAGCGAGTCCGGCACCCACCACAGCAACCGTTCCGCAGATGGGTGCGAGCGCCGTGGCAGCGCGCACACCTTCTTGCCACGCGCCGTGCATCGTGCCCGGTGCGCTGGTTGCCGTGGCCTCACCGACGATGAAGAGCGAGTTGTCGACGGCCGTGCCGAGCAGGTGCCGATGTTCCGGCGCCCCACCCACCCGCAGGTACGAATACGCCATGCGGGTCCACGGATCCGCCACCCATCTACTGGGACGTACGGCTACCGGCTCCCAGGGTTTCCCCATTGCTCAGCCGACAGAGCCTTCCATCTGCAACTCGATCAGTCGGCTCCACTCGACCGCGTACTCCATCGGCAGTGTGCGGGTGACGGGTTCGATGAAACCATTGACCACCATCGACATCGCCTGCTCCTGAGACAGGCCGCGGCTCATGAGGTAGAAGAGCTGCTCGTCGGCGATCTTGGAGACCGTGGCCTCGTGGCCGATCTGGGCGTCTTTCTCACCGACCTCCATGTACGGGAACGTACGCGAGGTGGAGTCCTCGTCGAGGATGAGCGCATCACACTGCACATGGCTCTTGCAGCCATGTGCACCTTCCTCCACGCGCACGAGGCCGCGGTAGGTGGTGATGCCGCCGTCTTTGCTGATGGACTTCGACACGATCTTCGAAGTGGTCTCCGGCGCAGCGTGCACCATCTTGGCCCCGGCGTCCTGGTGCTGGCCCGGACCCGCGTAGGCGACCGAGAGCACTTCTCCGGTGGCCTTGGGCCCCACGAGGTAGACGCTCGGGTACTTCATGGTGAGCTTGGAGCCGATGTTGCCGTCGATCCACTCCATGTGACCTTCTGCCTCGACGCGCGCCCGCTTGGTGACGAGGTTGTACACGTTCGGCGACCAGTTCTGGATGGTCGTGTAGGTGACGCGGGCACTCGGCTTCACGACGATCTCGACCACGGCGGAGTGCAGCGAGTCGCTGGTGTACACCGGCGCCGAGCAACCCTCGATGTAGTGCACCTTCGAGCCCTCGTCGGCGATGATGAGCGTGCGCTCGAACTGACCGGCGTTCT
>JAFMJD010000015.1 GCA_017853685.1 Actinomycetota bacterium
CCTGATCAGGGCTGTTGGCCTGATCAGGCGAGGGCAGCCTCGATGGCAGCGATGACGCTGGGGTCGTCGGGAGCCGTGGTGGGTGCGAACCGCTTCACCACGTTGCCCTGCTTGTCCACGAGGAACTTCTCGAAGTTCCACAGGATGTCCGGGTCGTTGTTCGGGGTCATGCCGAAGCCCTTCAGACGCTCGCGGAACGCATCGGGATCGCCCTCGGCGCGCGGTGCTGCAGCGGTGAGCGCACCGTAGAGCGGGTGCTGATCAGAGCCGACCACGCTGATCTTGGCGAACATCGGGAACTTCACCGAGAAATTGGTCGAGCAGAACTCGGCGATCTCCTCGTTGCTACCCGGTTCCTGTGCGCCGAAGTTGTTGGCGGGGAAGCCGAGCACTTCGAAGCCGCGGCTGTGGTACTGCTCATAGACCTGCTCGAGGGCGGTGTACTGCGGCGTGAGGCCACACTTGGACGCCACGTTCACCACGAGGAGCACCGAGCCCTCGTACTGCTTGAGCGACGAGTCTGCGCCGGTAATGGTCTTCACGGGGATGTTCTGGAGATTGCTCATAGTGCAGGGGTCAACCACCCAGACACCCGGGACATTCCCCGGCCGATCCCCCGGCCGATCCACCGGGCCGTCGGCCCGGCTCAGGCCCCGAGCGTGCGGTCCAGGAATTCGGTCAGATCGGTCCGGTTCAACGTGATGGTGGTGTGCCCTCCACCACGTTCGATGGACAGCGACGGGCAGAACTTGTTCTCGGCGCCGATGAAGAAGTGCGGGGAACCCTGCACGCCCCGTGACCTGCCCTCGGTCCAGTCGGCCACCACGGCCGCATCGTCGTCGGCGGTCGGGTACGGCACCGAGAGCCGATCGGCGAGCTGGTGGATGACCTCGGTCTGGGAAATGTCCCGACCCTCTTCGAACAGGGCGTCGCGCACGGCGAACGACATGAGTTCGCCGACCTGTGTGCCACACCGGTAGGCGCTGACCACGAGCGCCAGGGCGGGCAGCGTGGTGGAAGGGAAATGCGCCGGATCGAAACCGGCGAACAGATCGGGCGACACTTGCTCACGCAGATGGGCCACGTGCTCGGTGGTTCGCTCGGGGTTCATCGGCGCCGAGTTCACGAGTTCGAGCGGCCACGCCCTCACGATGAGCGGCAGGTCCATTCGGTTCCGGCGACGACGTTCGCCTGCCACCACACGCAGACCGACGTGTGCGAACGGACACCAGATATCGGCGAAGACCTCGATGGCCTCCGAATCCACGGCATACACGAACAAGACTCCTGCTGTTCTCCCTCGCCCTGACCCTATTGGCCCCAGTGCCCCACCGGGGGGATGTCCCAGATCCGCAGGACATACATCCCGTACGACACAATGCATCTGTGGAGCACCCGACGAAAGCGACCATCACACGTCCGGGGTCGGGCCTCGAGACGCTCGAGCCGCGGTTGCGCGGTGTGCTGCCGGCCGAGTTGTACGCGCCGGTGTGGTTGCATCCCGACAGCGACGGTCTCCACCGTGTGTTCGTGCACCTGCGCACCCTTTTGCGGATCCTGTACGACCAGATGCCGAGTCACGTCGCGGACAATCCGCCGCCCGCCTCGGCCACTCGTCACGAATGGCAGACCGGAACGCTGATGTTCACCGACCTCGCCGGCTTCACCCCGTTCATCGAGGCAAATGCCTCCGGTGGATGGGAAGGGACCGAAGTGGTGCAGCGAGTGCTCAATCGTTATCTCGCCTCGATGATCGACGTGTTCGGTCATGCCGGGGGCAACCTGCTCGAGTTCACCGGTGATGCGTTGCTCGTGCGGTTCGCAGCCGATGACCGCGGCGACGACACGCGGCGCGCCGTGAACGCCGCACTCCGGATGCAGCGGGCCATGGACGAGTTTCGCGTGATCGAGACTCCGGCCGGCACGTCGAGTTTCGGCATGCGCGTGGGCATCCATGTCGGACAGTTCCTCGCTGCCGACGTCGGAACGCCCCGTCGACGCGACCACGTGCTGTTCGGCGAAGCAGTGCGCGCCACCAAGGCGGCCGAGGGTGCGGGCGTGGTTGGTCGTGTGTGCCTCACCGCCGAGGCTGCTCGTGTTGCTGGCGACCGATTCCACGTCGAGGCCGGCAACGATGGGCACTTCCTCGTGATCGACGATCTCGACGAACAAGAACTCGGTTTCTACGACCTCAATCCGCAACAGCGTCGTCTGCGCGCTCCCGTCATGCTCGATCGCAGCGTGCCGGCGCTGCTCGAGGAGATCGAGCGGTCACTCGATCTGGTCGAACCACTTGCCACTTACATGCCGCGACCGCTGCTCGAGGTCATGGTGGAGACCGCGCAGGACCGCAGGATCCCGGTCGAGATGAGCGAGCCCGTCGTGATGTTCGTCAAGCTCGAAGGCTTCGACACCAACCTCGAGACTGCCGACGAGACCGAGATAGCGGCGCGTATGGAAGCGTTCTCGGGTGTGTTCGCTCGGCTCGACGCGGCGGCCGCGGCCCGGGGTGGCATGTTGCGCAGGGTGACGTATCAGGCAACGGGATCCGACGTGCTGGTGTGTTTCGGTGTACTCAACGCACACTCCGACGATGCGCGTCGCGCCGCCGACATGGCGATGCAGATCCCGAGCATCGTGGAGACTGTTGTCGGTGACATGCAGGGACGCATGAGCGCGCAGGTGGGCTTCCGGGTGGGCATGGCGTCGGGGCCGGTGTTCGCGGCGGAGATGGGCCAACACATGGGACGGCGCGAGTTCAACCTCGTGGGTGATCCGGTGAACGTTGCGGCACGACTTGCAGCGAAGGCCGGTGCGGGCGAGGTGCTCGTTGCGCCGGAGCTCGCCGGACAACTCGGCGATCGGGTGCCGCTCACGTCGCATGGGAAGATGGCACTCAAGGGGAAGTCCGAAGCAGTCGAGGTCTTCCAACTCGGCTAGCAGCAATGGAGCTCGGTGTCCGCGCCGACGGCTCGCTCCCGGTCGAGCCGTACTGACTGCTTCCCAGCAGATTCCCAGCATTCTCGGATGCCGGGCTGCGGTCTGTTCGTCACAGTGTGCGCATGGGACTTCCTGATATCGACGAACTCTCCGCTGCGCCCCAGATCGCTCGTCGCCGTCTGCTCGGCGTGTTTGCCGCCGGCGCCACTGCGGTGCTCGCTGCCTGCTCGTCCGAGCGGACGTCGGCAGGTTCGCCGTCATCCGGCGCCGCCGCAGGAACGGCGGCCGCACCGACGTCGGTCGGGAGCGCAGCGACGCCGGACGATGCCTCCTGCTCCATCATCCCCGAGGAGACCGCCGGGCCGTTCCCCGGCGACGGCTCCAATGGCCGCAATGTGCTGAATCAACCGGGGGTCGTACGCAGTGACATCCGCTCGAGTTTCGGATCATCCACCACCACAGCGCCGGGACTGCCCGTGACGATCGAACTGATCGTGGAGGACGCGAACGGCTGTGCGCCCATCGAGGGGGCGGCGGTGTACGCCTGGCACTGCGACACCGAGGGTCGGTACTCGATGTACTCCGACGGTGTGACGGGCGAGAACTTCCTCCGCGGTGTGCAGCCGACCGATGCATCGGGCACTGCGCGGTTCGTCTCGGTGTTCCCCGGTGCGTACAACGGCCGATGGCCGCACGTGCATTTCGAGGTGTACCCGAGCGTCGCCGAGGCCACTGCGTCCGGACGGGTGCTCGCCACATCGCAGATCGCGCTTGCCCCCGAGGTATGCACAGCCGTGTATGCCACACCCGGTTACGAGACCAGCAAGCGCAACTTCCCCAACACCACCCTGCAGTCGGACATGGTCTTCGGCGACGATGGTGCAGCGCACCAACTCGGCAGCGTGTCCGGTACACCCGAATCGGGCCTGACGGTGACGCTCAGGGTTCCTGTGCGTACCTCGTAGCGAGACTCGAGACGAATTCGGCGAGTCGCACGTCGTGCTCGCTGACGCCACCGGTGGCGTGCGTGGTGAGTGCCACTCGAACATCGGCCGGGAACCGGATGTCGATGTCGGGGTGGTGGTCCATGTCGTCGGCAGCCTGTGCGATCTGTGCAGCGAACTCCCCTGCGTGGGCGAAGGAACGGACTCGGAACGTGGCGCTGATCGATCCGTTCGCGTAGGCCCATGCATCGAGCAACGGAGCACACGCGCTGGCATGTTTCGCGAAGGACGCACTGTCCACTGCGGTGTAGCGCACGGGGTGGCCGTTCTGATTGCTCAGTGTGCGCCGGCCGGCGTACGGCCGACAGCCGCACTACCGGGCGCGCCCGATGCCGGTGCTGCAGTGTCGGGTTGCCGGCGCAGGAACAACGCCATCACCGGTACGAGGTACACGAAGTACGCAATGACCCGGATCGTCTCGGCATCGGCAGACCAGCCGAAGAATCCCTTGAGGAAGTCGTAGAACGTCCCCGACGCGAACGGGCCGGATTCCACCGTCCATGCGGGATCGATGAGCCATCCACTCTCGGCACCGAACAGCTCACGGAACTCGTGGAACATCTTGCCGAACAGTCCTGCGGCGAACAGGATCAGCAGCACGCCGGTGATGTTGAAGAACATGCGCAGGTTGATGCGAGCACCACCGAGGTAGACGAGCCAGCCGAGCACAGCCGCAATGGCGAGTCCGATCAGACCGCCCACCACCACCGAGGCTCCCGATGAAGAACTTCCTTCGGTGCGCGCGCTCAGCAGGAAAAGCACGGTCTCGAGACCTTCGCGGATGACCGCTACGAACGCCACCATCACCACGGCGCCCGCACCGGTGGCGCCGGCAAGTCGCGATCGCAGCTCGGCGCCCATCGAGCGAGCGTTGCGTCGCATCCAGAAAATCATCCACGTGAGCACGGCACACGCAGCGAGTGCGATCGAGCCCTCCACGGCCTGTTCAGATTTGCCATTGAGTCCGCCGACTGCCGCGTTGACGATGATGCCGATCACGATGCAGATCGCTGCGGCGATCCCCGTACCGATCCACACCTGGGCGATGGCGGCCCGACGGCCGGTACGCACGAGGTAGGTGGCCAAGATGGCGAGGACGAGCGAGATCTCGAAGCCTTCTCGCAGGGTGATGAGGAGGGCACTTCCCATGGAGGGAATGTTAGGAGTGCCTAACTTCCTGCGTCAAGAGGCATTTCGGCCCGGGCGCGTGCGTCCCGGACGGTTTCGGCGGCGTATGCGCCGGGCCCTTGGGCCCAAACGACATACTGCGGCGGTGCTGAGCGTTCCTTCCAGGCTCCCGTTCGGGCGGCTGCGCCCACTCGTCGGAGCGTTCCTCGCTGGGTGTGCACTGGTCATGCTGGCGGCTTGTGACCCCGCCGCCGATCGGGTCACCACGCTGTCGGTCACCACGTCGTTGTCGTCCAAGTACAAGGACCTCCACAACGTCGGTGCCGATAATCGGATCGTCTATGGGTGGAACGACCTCGAGGGCACGGCACAAGTCGGGGACGAAACGGTGCAGGTCCAACTGCTCGGCGACGTGGAGTACACCGACGGTGGAGGCCCCTTCGGCGGCTTCGTCACACTCACTTTTCCCGATGGCGCCGTACTCGCGTTGCGGGTGGTGGACGCACGTGCCATGGCGAAGACCGACACATCCGATGCGCGCTTCACCGGTTTGGTGCGAGTCATCGGTGGGACCGGCCGCTTCGTGGAGGCGAGTGGGCGAGGAGTACTCGAGGGTCGCCGCAACGACGAACTCGGCGGAGTGGTGGAGATGACCTACACGGTGCGTCTGGAGGAATCACAGTGAAGCGGGTCATTGCGCTGATGCTCGTGGCTCTGGTTGCGCCGCTTGCTGCATGTGGTTCCGACAGCAATCGCAGTGAAGTGGTGCTCAACTTCGATCTGGAGTCGGTGGAGAAGCGCCTGCACAAGGTGGGTGCCAGCGAGCAGATTCTCTACGGCTGGAATCATCTGCGTTCCGAGACCGAGTTCGAGGGCTCCACGATCGAGATCGAACTGCAGGCCGGTGTCGAATACGTGAATGGTGCCGGACCGTGCGAGGGTCGCTTCACCCTGACGTTCCCCGATGAGTCGGTGCTCGCTCTTGCCTTCATCGACTGCGAGGCCTTCACCAAATCGGAGGCTTCGGGAGCGCGATTCTCGAGTCGCATCCGCGTGATCGGCGGTTCGGGGCGATTCGTGGACGCGCGCGGGAATGGCTCGTACACCGGCGAGCGGCGTGACGAGATCGGCGGGGTGGTGCGGAGCCGATTGGCGCTGCAGATCGACCTCGGGGACGAGTGAGCCCAACGGGTAGTGTCGGTGCGTGGCCGAAAAACCAGTGATCTCCATCCCTGCCGGAAACCCGCCGAGCGATCTGCTCATCGAGGACGAGGTGGTGGGCTCCGGTGCCGAAGCCACCGTGGGCAAACGGGTGACGGTGCACTACGCGGGTGTCGCATGGAGCACGGGCCGCGAGTTCGATGCGAGTTGGAATCGTGGTGACACGTTCGAATTCCATCTCGGCGCTCGAGAAGTGATCGAGGGCTGGGACCGTGGCGTGAAGGGCATGAAGGTCGGCGGGCGTCGCCGACTCACGATCCCGCCGGATCTCGGCTACGGAAGCCGCGGTGCAGGTGGAGTGATCAAGGGCGGCGAGACGCTCGTCTTCGTGGTCGACTTGATCGCCGTTCGCTGACGCAGCGACGAGTCCGAACTGCTCACCGACCGTGCAGTCGGTCGTCTTTGTCGGCAGCCTTCACGGCGTAGCCCAGGATGATCGATGGGGCGAGCAGCACAGCACCCGCAATCAGCGTTGCGATCACCGTCGTGGCCACAGCGGACTTGAAGCCCACTCCGAAGCCGATGAAGAACACGGCGAGTGACGCGCCCCAGAAGAGGTAGCCCACACGGTTGGCGATGAGTACCCACTTGGCCACCTGCGCGCGGCGGGCGCGGATGGGGTCGTGCGGTGTCGGGGTGTTCACGCTCCGAGCGTACGGGCGGCTACAGCGCAGGCGGCAGGAGTCGGTTGATGTTCTGGTACACGAAATACAGCACGACGACGAATGGTGCCGCTGCGGCCAGCACACCCACCCACCTCCGGGTGGTGCGACGTGCAAGGAGCCATCCACCCATCACGACGGCCAGTTCGAGTGCACCCCATCCCACAACGTGCCACCACGCTCCGGAGTCCGTGAACCAGCCCTGCGTCAGCGCGCTCTCCGACTCTTCATCACCGACTGTCGGCCCGTCGCCGTCATCGGCGGGTGCCACGGCATCGCTCGATGTATCGCTGGTTCCGAGCGAATCCTGCGATGCGTCGGCGGCGGTGACCGACGGGAGATCCTCGATGTCGGTTGCCGTCGGTCCGGCCTCGCTGTCGCCAGTATTCCGCGGCAATTCGGAGGTGTCGGATCCGTCGGCACCCGGTCGAGGAAATTGCGCCGGTGCCGAACGGGCTTCGTCGAGGACCGCCGAGACCACGATTCGCTGCTTGGCGGAATACTTGGGGTGACACGACGTGATGGTGAGCCGCGCCACCGAGGGATCGGTGGTGAGAATCACGCCAGCGTCTTGCGCGCTGATGACCCGAGGTGCCTGATCCACCACGTAGACGTACCGCTGATTCGTGATGGTGGTGACGATGATCTCGTCGCCTGCCTTGATGCGATCGATGTGGAACAACGGCGCGCCGAAGGTGGTGCGATGGCCTGCGAATGCGCTGTTGCCGAATTGACCCGGCAACGGTGTGCTGGGGAAGTGACCGAGGCCGCGCTTGAGGTCTGAGGCCCGAATACCGCTCAGGGTGTAGATGCGCTTGTTGATGCGCGGAATCTCCATGATGGCCAGCACCTGACCGCGCCGCACGGTGGGCCACTCCTGAACACCGCCGGGCACGGTGCTGTCGGGCACGGTGCTGTCGGCGGGCGCCGTGGTTGCCGGTGCGGTGGTTGCCGGTGCGGTGGTTGCTGGTGTCGTGGTTGCTGATGTCGTGGTTGCCGGCGCTGTCGTCGCCGGCTCGGTGGCCGGGGTCACCGTGATCGATGTTGCGGAATCCGGTGTGGTGGTGACCGGCGTTGCGGTCGTGGGTGTTGCGGTCGTGGGTGTGCCGGTGAGCAGTGCCTCTTGCAGTGCGGTGAACTCGTCGGCGAGGGCGTCTTGGTGCTGGCGGTACTCGATGCCGGTTCCCCAGAGCTGATACCCCACGAAGCCGAACATGAGCACACCGATCACGAGCAGTACCCGTCCGGTGCCGCCGACCCAGAACCGCCAATCACGAGGCGCGTGCGGCGATTCGGTACGGCCGCTGTTCGGACCTTCGGTGTCGATGGGATTCACGTCGTCCTCAGAATCCGGGCGGCAGGAGCCGGTTGATGTTCTGGAACACGAAGTAGAGCACGACGACGAACGGAACTGCAGCCATGACGACGCCCAACCAACGTCGCCCGAGTCGCCGTCCGGCCCAGCGCCCTCCGAGCGTGATGGCTCCGAGCAGCGCTCCCCACAACAGGATCTGGGGCCATGCGCCCGTGTCGTGGAACCATCCGCGTGCGAGGTCGTCGGCGTCGGCTGGTTCCTCGGCGGCGTCCTCGGTTCCGGTGTTCGCGCTACCGGTGATCGTGCTGCCGGTATTCGAGGTCGATGTCGACGTCGAGACAGCTGCCGGTGATGTTGTCGGCGTAACGGTGTCGGTCACCGTCGTCGAGGTGGATGTCCCCGCGTTGGCGACGGTGCTCGTGGGGTTGGTGGCTGCGGGTGATCGGTACGGCGCGCTGCTCTGGGTCGGATCCAAGCGGGCGTGCACCACGAGACGCTGTTTGGTGGAACGTTTCGGGTGACAGGTCGTGAGCGTGAGCAGTGCTTGTTCGGTGTCGTCGGGTTGCAGGAGCACCGTGGTGTCCTCGGGGCTCACGATCTCTGATCGCTCCACGAGGTACACGAGCCGTCGGCCGTCGATCGTGGTGATGATCAACGGATCACCCGAGCGGAGGCGATCGATGTTCTCGAACGGCGCGCCGTAGGTAGTGCGATGACCGGCGAGTGCCGTGTTCCCGTAGTCACCGGGTGGTGCGGTGCCGGGATAGAAACCGATTCCCCGCTTGAGATCGGTGGTGCGAACACCCGCCACGATGTAGAGCGATTTGGACGAGATCGTGGGCATCTCGAGCGATGCGAGGAGCGTGCCCGCCCGGGGCCGATCGGTGGTGGTCGGTGCGGTGATCTCGGGTGTGGTCGTCGTGGTCGGAGAGACCACGGATCCTGCGGTCGTCGAGTCGGGTGTCGTGTCGATGGGCGCGGTGGCGACCACGCTGTCGGGCACTGTGGTGCTGGTAGAGAGCGCCCGGGCGAAGTCCTTGCCGAGCGAGTCCTGATTCGCCCGGAACTCGATGCCGGTTCCCCAGAGCTGGTACCCGACGAACGCCAGAATGAGGAGTCCGAGGGTGATGAGTACTTTGCCCAGCGCACCGAGGGCCCAGCGCCAGTCCTTGACGACGGTCGGTGAACGTTCGCCCTCGTCGCCCTCGTCCACGGCGTCCGAACCTATCCCGTCACCCCACTTCGCTGGGGGTCAGTGTCACGGCCTCCGATACCGTCGTCGGTCGAATGACGCCGACCTCCCAGCACGATCCCTCCGGCGGCGGCCAGGCGACCGCTCCAGTGGTGTCGTTGCGCGAGGTCGTTGCGGTGCTCGGCCGCTTTCCAGCGCTCGCGGGCGCCAGTCTCGATGTTGCCGCCGGTGAGATCCTGCTGCTCCAAGGTCCCAACGGTGCGGGCAAGACCACGCTGCTGCGCGTGTGCGCCGGACTCATCCCGGTTGCACGAGGCGAGGCCCGGGTACTCGGCCACGACCTGCGTACCGATCGTGCGGCGGTGCGTCGCTTCGTCGGCCTCCTCGGTCATCACAACGGCCTGTATGGCGACCTGTCGGTTCGGGACAATGTCGGGTTCTGGGGGCGCACGGCGGGTGCGAGCGACACCGAGATAGCGGCTGCCATGTCGCAACTCGGTCTCGACGGCCGTCTCTCCACCGTCCCGGTGAGCCGCCTGTCGGCGGGGCAGCGACGTCGCACGGCGCTCGCCTGTCTGTTGGCGCGTCGATCGCAACTCTGGTTGCTCGATGAACCTCACGCCGGTCTCGATGCCGACGGACGTGATCTGCTCGACGGCGTGATCCGTCAGGCGGTTCGATCGGGTGCAACGGTGATCGTTGCCTCGCACGAACTCGAACGAGCCGAGGCACTCGCCACGCGCACCGTCACGGTGGCGGGCGGGGTCGTGCTCGCCGGTGGTTCGGGGATGGTGGCCTGACATGTGGCGCACGGCACGCCTCGTTGCCTCCAAGGACCTCCTCATCGAGTGGCGGAGTCGGCAGGTGACCAATCAGGTGTTGCCATTCGCGGGCCTCACGCTGGTGTTGTTCGCCTTTGCGTTGGACCGTGACGACATCACCGCCCGGGTCGCGCCCGGCCTGTTCTGGCTCGCCACCACCTTCAGCCTCATCGTGTTGGTGCAGCGGACCTTCGCGGTCGAGACGAGCGATGGTGCACTCGACACCTTGCGGGTGGCGGGCGTGGATCCCGCAGGCATCTACCTCGGAAAATCGCTCGCCCTCGCCGTGCAGCTGCTGGTGCTCGAGGTGCTGCTGGTGATCGGCGTCGTGGTGTTCTATGCGTCGAACATCCGTCCGGCGGGGATCGTGCTCGTGGTCACAGCGGGCTTGCTCGCGACCTGTGGTCTGGCGTTCGTCGGTACGCTCTATGGCGGTCTCGCCGCCGGCGCGAAGGGCCGGGAAACACTCCTCCCGCTTCTGCTGCTCCCGGTGGTGGCACCGGTGCTCATCGGGGCAACCCGAGCGTTCGAAGCGGCGTTCGGAACCCGGGGAGGAAACGGAATCCGTGCAGGTGTCGAGATCGCCGACGGCTGGCCTTGGGTCGGCATGCTGGCGGTGTTCGCCGCAGTGTTCGGTACCGCGGGAGTGTTGGCCTTCGGGCCGCTACTGGAAGAAGCCTGACCATGTCGATCACGGTGCCAAACGTCGAGGGCGAGCAGCTCCATGCACGCCGGGCGTGGATGCGGCAGTGGCGGGGTGTTACGTCAACGGCCTTCAGCCGTGTGCTCGGCATCGTCACGCTGGTGGGGTTGGCGTGGCTGGTGATCTTCGGTCTCGTGCTGTCACCCGAGGACGAGATTCAGGACAGTTCGGTCCGCATCCTGTACATCCACGTGCCCACAGCCTGGGTGGCCTACCTCGCGTTCGGCGTCACTGCCCTGTGCTCGGCGATGTACCTGTTCCGTCCCGCCCACTCGCTCACGTGGGATCGCATTGCGGGTGCATCCAGCGAGATCGGCGTGATGTTCATGGGTCTCACGCTCGTCACGGGTGCGTTGTGGGGCCGGCTCACGTGGGGAGTGTTCTGGGCGTGGGATGCGCGCCTCACCACGACGGCATTCCTGTTCGTCACCTACATCGGATATCTCGCGGTGCGCCGCCTCGGGGGCAGCCATCAGGCGCGAGCCCGTCGCTCTGCCGTGCTGGGCCTCCTCGCAGTGCTGGAGATTCCTCTCGTTCACTTCAGCGTTCGACTCTGGCGGTCGCTGCACCAAGAGGCGTCGGTAGCGAATCCGAACGGCGATGTGAAACTCGACGGTCTCATGCTGTTCTCGTTGATGGTGGGCCTCGTGTCGTTCACCCTGCTGTACGCATGGCTGGTGCTGCACCGACAGCGAGTGATGTACCTCGAGGATCGCTACGAGGATGCCGACCTGGATCTGGCACTCGCACAGCGACGTGCCGAGAACGAGGAGAACAGCCGTGGATGACGCCGGCTTCATCTTCGCGTGTTACGGCGTCACCCTCGGTGCGTTGTTGATGTACGCCGGTGTGCTGTTGCGCCGGGCCCGACGTACCGGGCGCGCAGCAAAGCACGAGGATCTGCCGTGGACATGAACGCGAATCCGTCCTCGGGCCCCGACGACGCCGATGTCGAGGGCGACGTCCAGGCGGGTCTCGACCTCAGCCCACGAACCACTGCCTCCGGACCCGGGCGTCGCAACCGCCGCCGTTGGGGTGCCGTCGCGGTGCTCGTGCTCGTCGTGGCTGCAGGTGGTGTGCTGATCTCGCAGTTCCTCGGCAATTCGCTCGACTACTACTGCAACGTCGACGAAGTTGGCGTGAAGGACAACTGCTCGGGAGACCGCAGTCTGCGCGTACAGGGCACGGTGGAGAAGGGTTCGCTCGAACGCCTGGATACCCAAACCCGGTTCCTCATCGGTTTCAACGGCAAAGAACTCGCGGTGGTCTACGACGGCGATCCGGGCGGCAAGTTCCAGGAATGCATCCCTGTGGTGGTGCGTGGTCGGTACGAGAACGGTGTGTTCCTCGGCAACGAGGTCGAGGTGAAGCACTCCAACGAGTACGCAGCCAAGAACGAGGGTCGCTTGGAGCAGGCCGAATCGGCCGAGTGCCCGCAGGCGGCATGACCACATGATCGCGTCGGTCAACGGCGACCTCGGCAATGCCGCCCTGGTGATCGGTCTGTCGGCGTCGGTCTTCGGGGCGGTGGCGATGATCGTCACCGCCAGAACCGGCAACACGAGGCTCGCCCGAATGGGTTTGCGCTATGCGTGGGTAGTTCTCGCCATGGCCGTCTGGGCCTTCGTGATGATCGAACGAGCACTCATCACGCGCGACTTCAGCCTCAAGTACGTCCAGGAAGTCGGTGGTCGGGGCACACCCGCGCTCTACAACTTCACCGCAGCGTGGAGTGCGCTCGAGGGATCGATTCTCCTGTGGCTGTTGGTGCTCGGCGGTTTCATTGCCGCAGTGGCGTACAAGTACCGACACCGCATCGACGACGCACTGGTGGCGTGGGCGCTCGGTGTGCTGTTCCTGATCGCCACGTTCTTCTTCGTGCTCACCCTCTTTCCTGCCAATCCGTTCGCCTCCGGACCAAACGGTGTCACCGACGGACCGGGGCCGAACCCGCTGCTGCAGGATCACCCACTCGTGCTCTTCCACCCTCCGGCGCTCTATCTGGGTTATGTGGGCATGAGCGTTCCGTTTGCGTTCGCCATCGCTGCACTCGTCACCGGCAGGGTCGGTGAGGGTTGGCTGATCGAGACGCGTCGTTGGACGCTGGTGTCGTGGGGCTTTCTCACTGTGGGCATCATCCTCGGCGGATGGTGGGCATACGAGGTGCTCGGCTGGGGTGGCGTGTGGGGCTGGGATCCGGTCGAGAACGCAAGTTTCATGCCGTGGCTCACCGGAACTGCGTACATCCACTCGGTGCTCGTTCAGGAGCGTCGGGGGATGTTGCGCGTCTGGAATCTCTCGCTGTTGGTGGCAACGTTCAGCCTCACCATCCTCGGAACGTTCCTCACCCGCTCGGGCGTGCTCAACAGCGTGCATGCATTCAGCGAGAGCCATATCGGCCCCTACCTCCTGACCTTCTTTGCCGTCATCGTGGTGTCGTCGATCGGACTCATCGGATGGCGTGGGGATCGACTTCGGTCTCCGGGGGCGATCGACTCCCCGGTCTCGCGTGAGGGTGCCTTCCTCGCCAACAACGTGCTGTTCGGTGTGTTCACCTTCATCGTGCTGCTGGGCACGGTGTTCCCGCTGTTCGCCGAGGCGTTCCAGGACCGTGAGGTGAAAGTTGGTGCGCCGTACTACGACCGACTCACGGCGCCACTCGGTCTGTGCCTCCTCACCCTGATGGCAATTGCTCCGGTGCTGCCGTGGCGCAAGGCCGGACAAGAACTCCTGCGCGATCGACTGTTCTGGCCGGCGTGGTGCGGCGTGATCGCCCTTGCAGCCAGTGTTGCCGTGGGCGCAGATGGCGTGCAGTCGCTCATCGCGTTCGGCCTGGGTGGGTTTGCTGCAGGATCGGCACTGCGGCAACTCGTGCTGGCCACGCGCCGACAGGGATGGCGGGGTCTCGTCGGTCGGGCCAACGGCGGCATGGTGGTGCACCTCGGGGTCATCATCATTGCGGTTGCGCTCGCAGCGTCGAACGCGTACACGCACACACAGCGGTTCGTGATGGAGCGGGGCGACACCGCAGCGTTCGCCGGCCACACGTTCACCTATCAGGGAACGGTGGAGGAGACCGACTCGCGTCGTGTCACCATCAAGGCACAGGTCCTCATCGACGACGAAGTGGTCTACGAACCCTCGCTGCACCGCTACACGCAGACAGGCATGTTGGTGGGTACACCCTCGGTGCGCAGCAACGCCGTGAAGGATCTCTATCTCACACTCGACGAGGTGCAGAGCGGCGGCGAGCGCGCAACGATTCGTGTTGCGGTCAAGCCGCTCATCCTGTGGGTGTGGGTGGGTGGCGGCGTGGTCGTGCTCGGAACACTCTTGTCGGCCTTCCCCGGTCGCAGGCGCAAGCCCACTGATCCGGTGTCGGCTCCCGTAGCTGTGAGCGCAGGGGAGTAGTCGAACGAGATGGGAACGTCACGGCGACGACTCGCGCCATGGATTGCGCTCAGTGTGGCGGCTTTCGTTGCACTGCTCTTCGTCGTCCTTGCGGGCGCTGACAACAGCGATGTCGACACTGCGGCAACACCGCTCATCGGCAAGCCCGCTCCCGCCGTCTCGGGCCCCACGCTCGACGGCGGTACGTGGGAGTTGTCGCGGCGCAAGGGAAGTTGGGTCGTACTCAACTTCTTCCAGTCCACGTGTGTGCCCTGCAAGGAGGAACACCCGGAGCTGGTGCGCTTCGCCGAGCAGCAGGCGCGGCTCGGTGCCGATGGTGCCGAGCTATACACCATCGGCTTCTCCGACGACTCCGTCGACGGCATCACCGAGTTCTTCCGTACCAACGGTGGTGACTGGCCGATCGTGCTCGATCCACGAGGGACAATCGGTGTGGCATTCGCCGTGAACAAGGTGCCCGAGACCTGGATCATCTCGCCCGACGGGATCGTGGTGTTCCGGACGATCTCGAAGATCAATGCCGACGCATTGAGCGCGCAGATCCAGCGCTTCCGCGAGGGTTCGGCATGAAACTCGCCGCGGTGAAACGGTGGCCCGGTTGGCTGCTGCTGCTCGGTGTCACCGTCGCCCTGCTGCTCGTCGGAACGCTGCGCGATCAGGGTCCACGCAGTGAGAACGATCGCATCGACTCCATCAGCCGTCGGGTGGCGTGCCCCGTGTGTTCGGGCGAGAGCGTGTTCGAGTCCCGCAACGCGGCCTCCACCAACATCGCGAACAAGATCGCCGACCTCGTGCGTGAGGGCCAGCTGTCCGACGCCGAGATCATCGCCTCGATCCAGAAGGACTCGGCCGTGCAGTTGTTGCTGGTGCCGAGGCGGACCGGATTCGATGCACTTGCGTGGGCGCTTCCGGTGGCGGCCGGCACCGTTGCATTCGTGGGCCTCGGCATTGCGTTCCGCCGCTGGGCGAGACGCGAGGACGATGTGCCCACCGATGACGACCGCGCCATCGTCGAGGCAGCGCGCGCTGCAGGGTCCGCAGCGTCGGGCGACACGTTTGACGCGGGTAGGGACGAACAGTGAGCGAACGCGGGGCACAACTCGATCGGCTCGCCGAACTCGAGGAGGAACGCCGGTTCCTGTTGCGCTCCCTCGATGACCTCGATCGGGAATACGAAGCCGGTGACGTGGAGCACGCCGACTATCTCGCGTTGCGTGATGGTTATACGTCTCGTGCCGCTGCGGTGATCCGTGAGATCGAATCGGGCCGCGAAGCGGCGATTGCGCCGCGTCCTCCCGTCCGGTGGCGCCGAATTGTCATGGTCACGCTCGGTGTGATCGGGCTCGGTGTCGGCGCTGGCTGGCTCGTGGCGCACTACTCCGGCCAGGACGTGCCCGAGGGCGGCGCCACAACCGCCGATGACGATCGGGTTGCGCAACTGCTCGCGCAGGCGCGTCAGTCCACCCCGATCGATGCCATCAAGGTCTACGGCTCGGTGCTCGAGATCGAGCCGGGCAACGTGGAGGCACTGACCTACTCGGGCTGGTCCGCTCGCATCGTTGCCGTGCAGCAGGACGAAGGTCCGGGCCGTCAGGCGCTGCTGGAGGCCGGTTACGACAAGTTGCGCCAAGCCGCCGAACAGGATCCGGCGTATCCCGATGCACAGTGCTTTCTCGCCATCATGACGTTCCGGGATTTCGGGCGTGCCGACGAGGCGAAGTCGTTCCTCGACCGTTGCATCGCATCGAATCCGCCGGCGATCGTGAAGGGTCTCGTCGAGTCCCTCGCTGCAGACATCACCGCGGCGCTCGGGTCCTGACTTCAGTCGTCGTCGCCGGGTGGAGGCCACACCTCGGCGAACGAAAAGCCATCAGTAGTGCGGTGAATCACCCACGTGGCGCCCTTTCGCCAGTCCACCGGTGACACCACCTCCATGCCCCGCCGGAACAGCGCCGCAATCGTGTCCGGAATGACATCGCCATGACTGCAGAGCACGGTGTGATCGGGAACCTGTTCGAGCAGTCCGACGACGTGCTCGAACGAACTGCGCTCAGCGAGTACCGCGGTGGCCTCCACAGCAAGATCACGCGAGAACGCAATCGGTTCCACGGTCTGGGTACAACGCACGTACGGACTCGACAGCACCCGCGGTACGGCGACACCGTCGAGGCGCTCTTTCAGGTGGAGTGCCTGTCGTCGACCTTTCTTGGTGAGTGGTCGGGTCCAGTCGGATCCCTCCCAATCGTGTCGGTTGCCCGCTTTGGCGTGGCGGATGAGGTACAGCGGCACTCAGTACCGATCCCAGAGCGCCGTCTGGCGCGCCGACATGGTGCGCACCATCCATCCGTAGATCAACGCGCTCGCAAGGCCCGCAGCGGTGATGAGGAGTTGCACCCAGAATTGATCCGTGTAGAACTCGGCGACATCTCGCGCGTCGACCTGCGACGACAGTCCGAGCGTGAAGCGCGGGCTGAGCAGTGCGCTGAGGATCGGCACGAAGCCAAACAGCACCCACCACACGTGAATGAGCGGTGTCACCGGTCGGGTCTTCCAGTTCGGATCGTTGGGCAGGTTCGCCGGGTCCGATCCACGCCAGAGCTCTTTGAAGATGAGCCACGGCACGGCGTAGATGGCGCCGGGTGGCACGAGCCAGCCGACGAATCCCCATGTGGGACTCCACTTGCTGCCGGGTCGGCCGAGACGTCGGTTATTTCGGATCATCTTTCGCATCCACACGATGGTGCTGACGGCCACCACGATCTGGAATGCCGACAGGGCACCTGCCAGTGACTGTTCCCGCCTGATCGCCGATTTGAATGTCTCGAGACCGATCTCGCCGTCGAGGAAGCGGCGCGCTTGGTTCCTCAGGAAGAACTCGCTCGGGATGGCCAGGATCTGGATCGCCACGATGAATCCCAGCATGAGCGACATGAACCGCGCAGAGCGCTGCACCGGTTCGAAGCCGCCGTCGGGGACGTACCCCGTACCGGCCGGGTACGTGGGTGGGGCCATCGGGGGATACGCCGGCGGAGGCGGTGGAGTCCATCCGCTGTTCGGGTTGCCGGGAACCGGCGGGGGGAGTTCGGACACGCCCTCACGGTACCCGCGCCCCCGTGTCGCAGGTGGTCGATGCGCATCGGGGTGAGTGCGTGGGCGTGGCCTCGAGGTTCCACTGCCAGACTGTGGGGGTATGGGTTTCTTCGACCGCAACCGCCAGGACCTCATCGACAAGGGCTACGACCCGTCGCGCCTGCCGCCGGGCCAATACCTCACCGATCGTTTCCCGGTGCTGCACGTGGGCGATGTCCCCACCTACGCACCGGGTCAGTGGAGTCTCACCATCACGGGTCTTGTCGAGCGCGAGGTCACCCTCGGACTCGACGAACTCAAGGCACTCCCCTCGGTGGACCTGACCTTCGACATTCATTGTGTGACGAAGTGGTCGAAGTTCGACACCACCTGGACCGGCGTGCTGGTGCGTGACCTGTTCGAGATGGCGGGTGTGCGTTCCGGTGCCACACACGTGATGGAGCACGCCGAGTTCGGCTACACCACCAATGTGCCACTCGCCGACATCACCACCGATCAGGCCATCATCGCCTACGCATTCGAGGGCGAAGAGATCGAACCCATCCACGGCGGCCCGGTTCGCGTGGTGATCCCGCACCTGTACTTCTGGAAGTCGGCGAAGTGGGTGCGCCGTCTCGAACTGCGCGCCGGCGACGCTCCGGGCTTCTGGGAGCAGAACGGCTACAACATGTACGGCGATCCGTTCAAGGAGCAGCGGTACTGGGGCGAGTGAGGCTGACGCAATCGGCTGCTGTTGTGTCCGATGCCGCGCCCGTTGCGGTGTCCGGCGCACCGGGTTACTAGGGTCTGGTCATGACCGAGACACTGACCGGCACCAATCGTTCGAACGGCATCACTTTCACCGAACTGCTCGACCGTGACTCGCATCCGGTCAGCGAGATCCTGCGCCGGGAGTCGCCGATCGGCCCGGGGAACACTCGGGTTCCGGCGCATGCGTACTACTCGAAGGAGTGGCACGACCTCGAGGTGGAGCGTTTGTGGAGCCGCGTCTGGCAGTTCGCGTGCCTCGAGGACGAGATCCCGGCAGTAGGCGACTACTACGTGTACGACATTGCACACCTGAGTTTCCTGGTGGTGCGTGTCGCTCCCGGCGAGATCAAGGCCTACCGCAACTCGTGTCTGCATCGCGGTCGCAAGTTGCGCGAGTGCGACGGCAAGGGAGCCAAGAACCTTCGTTGCGCGTTTCACGGGTGGAGCTGGAAGCTCGACGGTTCGCTCAAGGAGATCCCGTGCCAATGGGACTTTCCCGATATCGACGTGGCCAACTACGACTTGCCCGAGGCCAAGGTGGGAACGTGGCACGGGTTCGTGTTCATCAACCCGGACCGTGACGCGCTGCCGCTCGACGAGTTCCTCGGCGATCTCGATCAGCACTTCACGCACCTGCCCTACGAACGTCGGGCCAAGGTGGCACATGTGGCCAAGATCATGCCGGTGAACTGGAAGGCCTGTCAGGAAGCCTTCATGGAGTCGTACCACGTGGTCGCCACGCACCCCACGCTGATGCCCGACATGGGGGATGCAAACAGCCGCTACGACGTGTACGGCAACTACTCGCGCGCCATCTCGCCCCGCGGTATCGAGAGCCCGCACCTCGCGAACATGCGCCACTACCCGAGACTCGTCGACGGGAAGCACTTTGCTCGTTGGCAGCACCCGATGAACGGTCACGTGTACGAGCGCATCGAGGAGGGCCGCGTGCGCGTGACGGATCTCGACGGTCACGAGAGCGTCTTCGACGACGATGGCGTGTGGATCGAGGGTCCCCAGACGCAGGCCGATCCCCACATGTGCAAGTGGATCGGTGGCCGAAACCTTCCCGGCATGGAGGATCTGCCGCTGATGATCCCGAACCCGCCCGAGAACGTCACCAATATTCGGGCATGGATGGCTGATGCAAAGCGTGAGCAGTTGCGCAAGCAGTACGGCGATGCCCTCGACGTGGAGGCCGTCAGCGATTCGGAGATGATCGACGCGATCTTCTACTCGGTGTTCCCGAACTGGTCACCGTGGGGCTGTTACCACGAGCTCATGTACCGCTTCCGGCCGAACGGCGACAATCCGAACGAGTGCATCTTCGAGGTCATGAAGTTTGCGCCCGCCCCGAACGAGCGCCCGGTTCCCGCAAAGGTGCAGCATCTCGGCCTGCACGACGACTGGACGCTCGCTCCGCAACTCGGAGCCACCACCAAGATCTTCCAGCAGGATTCGCTGAACCTGCCGCACGTGCAGACGGGCCTGCGTGCCCAGGAGCAGGGTGAGGTGATCTTTGCGTCGTACAACGAGAGCAAGATCCGTCACTTCTGGCACAACATGTTCCGCTGGCTCGGGGTGGACGAAACGCCCGTGAGCGTGCGCCCGTCCACTCGCTGAGCGAATCGGGCCACTCGGCCCGACACCGTCAGACGCTGGTCACGCAGAAGGTGTCGCCCTGCGGGCGTGACGACTCGAGCGACGTGTCGATGTCGCCGTAGAGCGCACCGAGCATCCCGCGCACCATGCCGCGGTCCACGGCACAGATGACCGGGTGGTCGATCGCGGTATTGCCGAACGGGCAGTGTGTGTTCACGATGCGCAACTGGTTGTTGCGGCTCTCGGTGTGGGCTGCGAAACCGTGAGCGGTGAGCGCGTCCGCGACTGCGTGTAGTGCGGACCGCAGCGAACGCTGCGCGCTCTGCACGTCGGAGCCCACCATCCCGGCAGCGATCGTGCGGCCGTACTGGGCGCCCACGTCCTCGGCGATCTGCTCGGCAGTCTCACGGGGGAGTGCTGCGAGCGTCTTGCCCAGTAGTTCGAGCACCAGGTCGTCGGTGCGCACCGGCATCTCGAGACTCGCCTTCTCGCCCACGGCCCGGTAGTGCTTCGAAGGACGACCGGCACCCGTGCCGGTGCTGCGTTCGACGGCCACTTCGAGGTAACCGCCGGCAGCGAGTTTGTCGAGATGGTGTCGGGCCACATTCGGGTGCAGACCGAATTCCTCGGCGACCTGAGCAGCAGTCGCGCCGCCCTCGTGATCACGGGCGAAGAGGTAGATGGAGCGGCGCGTGGGATCACCGAAGGCCGAGGTGATGGCCGACACGGTGGCCGAGAAGGTTGCAGGGGTGGGTGCGCTCGACGCCACGCCGGTATTCTACCTATGGCCGTAGTGGTAATTCGGTGTCGCCCGAACCCAGGCCCGCCGCCCCCCAGCCCACGGAGTGTCCATGTCGCTCACACAGGAACAGGTCATCGACGCGTTGCGACCGGTTCAGGATCCCGAACTGCGCCGGTCGATCGTGGATCTCGGCATGGTCAAGTCGGTGCGCATCGAGCGCTCTGACGTGCAGGTGCAGATTGCGCTGACCGTCGCCGGTTGCCCGCTGCGCAACGAGATCCAGCGGCGTGTCTCCGAGGCGGTGCAACCACTCGTGGGAAATCGCTCGGTGTCGCTCGACTTCACGGTGATGACCGATGCCGAGCGTGAGGCCGTTCGGCGCACCATGCTCGGTGATCCCGCATCCACCGCCGGTTCGGCGCCGGTGCAGGGCCATGCGCAGGGTCGTGCGATTCCGTTCGCGCAGCCGGGGTCACGCACACGTCCGTTGCTCATTGCCTCGGGCAAGGGCGGCGTTGGCAAGTCCAGTGTCACCACCAACCTCGCAGTTGCACTCGCCCAGCGCGGTCACAGCGTGGGTGTGGTGGATGCCGACATCTACGGGTACTCGATCCCGCGCATGTTGGGTGCCACCAACGACCCGGTTGCCATCGATCAGATGCTCGTGCCGTCGGAAGCGTGGGGCGTGCGCTGCATCTCGATCGGGTATTTCGTTCCCGAGGGCCAGGCGGTCATCTGGCGTGGCCCGATGCTGCACAAGGCTCTCGAGCAGTTCCTCACCGACGTGTTCTGGGACGATCCGGACTTCCTGCTCATCGACATGCCGCCCGGAACCGGCGACATCGCCATCTCGCTGTCGCAGTACCTGCCGCGCGGTGAGGTCTACGTGGTGACCACGCCACAGTCGGCCGCGCAGAAGGTTGCCAAGTTGTCGGCGGCCATGGCCGAGAAGGTGCATCTGCCGGTGAAGGGCATCATCGAGAACATGTCGTGGTTCACCGGGGACGACGGCAAGCGATACGAGATCTTCGGTTCTGGCGGCGGTCAGGAACTCGCCGACGAATTGGGCGTACCGCTGCTCGGACAGATCCCGCTGGTGCCGCGCCTGCGCGAAGGCGGCGACGACGGTCGCCCCATCACTGCTGTGGCGCCCGATAGCGAACCCGCGCAGGCGTTCAAGCAGATCGCCGAGCGCATCGCAGTGGAGCTGAAGCCCAAGAAGGTGTTCAGCGCTCAGCTCAAGATCAACTGAGTACTCACGACGGATCACCGACCACGTTTGGAACCATGATGCGACTCATCGGCTCGGCAGCAGTAGCAGGAGTACTTCTCGTCGTCGGGGCGAGTTGCGGTTCGGGTTCGTCGGACTCGGGCACCCAGTCCACCGTCGCATCAGCAGTCACCGAGTCGACCGATGCAGTGACCACCGCTCCGGTGAGCACCGAAGCAACCACCACTGCACCCGCATCGACGGCACCGGCAACCACCGAGGCACCGGCAACCACCGAAGCGCCTGCTCCGGCCGATCCGCTGGCACTTGCACCCGCACCGATTCCATCTGCTCGCCAGAAGCCGGCGGAAGGTGAGGGGGAATGGAAGGCCGTCTTCTCCCTCGACGGTGCTGATGTCATCTGGACCACCAGCGTGCATCCGGTCGAGGGCCAGTCCAAGGTGCGTGCGACGGCAGCAGTGTTCGATCAGAACCGGTTGATTGCCGCACTCTTCAACGGCACCGAGGTGCCGGGCAAGAAGGGCTTCACCAACGGCAGCAAGGTGAGCAAGGCACTCGCGCCGTCACTGGTCGCCTCGTTCAACGGTGGCTTCGAGTTCCGCCACATGAAGGGTGGCTATGTCACCGAGGGCCGCAAGCTCAAGGGACTGCGCAAGGGCGACGCCACATTGGGCGTGACCACCGAAGGTCTGCTCGTGCTCGGTGTGTACGGCGACGACATCACCGATGATGGTTCGTGGGTGAGTCTGCGCCAGAACCTCCCGCCGATCGTGCTCGATGGCGAGGTTTCCGTCGGTCGCTACAAGGGCATCTACTGGGGCGACAACTTCGGTGGCGTGACCGTGACGTATCGATCTGCGATCTGTCGGATCGCCGATGGACGGCTCATGTACGTGGCCATGGGAGCGGTGGACATCACGCCGATGGCCCGTGGGCTCGTGGCGATGGGCTGCGAGATGGCGATGCAACTGGATATCAACGGTCACTGGCCGAACTTCGTGTGGTACCGCAATCTCGGAGAGACCACGCGCAAAGGTGTGGTGATCGACTCCCGCATGAACGGACAGCAGCGGGTGCTCACGGGCTGGAAGAAGGACTTCATCGCCCTGTTCGACCCGGCGTCGGTCGATCGGGCACGACTCGCCTGACCCACGCTGCTGGCCGGGACTGTCGACCCGGGCAGTACGCCCGGCGCGATCCGCCCGTATCCTGCGTGTCGTGGACGTACGCATCGGAGTGACCCAAGCCCCTCGTGAGATCGCTGTGGAGATCCCTGATGAGGAACGAGACGCCGCTCGCGCAGCCATCGACGCGGCACTGGCCGGCGCCAAGGACACCTTGTGGCTCGAGGACAAGCGCGGCAGGCTCGTAGCAATCCCGGCTGCGAAGATTGCGTACGTCGAGATCGGCTCGCCCGATGGCGATCGACGGATCGGATTCGGCGGCTGAACAACCGTCCCGACGCCGCGGGCACCGCTTCGGTGCCGCTGCTGGATCGCCGCCTCGTCGTGGTGAGCGGCAAGGGCGGTACGGGTAAGACCACGGTGTCGGCGGCCCTCGCCGTACTCGCTTCACGTTCCGGAAAGCGGGTGTTGATCTGCGAGATGGACGCAAAGGGGTCGCTGGCTGCTGCCTTCGACGTGGGCTCGTTGCCCTTCGACGCAGTCGAGGTGAGCCCGAACCTGTTCGCGATGGCGATGAATACCGAGGACTCCTTGCGTGAGTATCTCCGTCGCTTTGCACACATCCCCTTCGTGGGTCGGTTGGGAGTGCTGGCGCGCACGTTCGATTTCGTTGCCGATGCTGCACCCGGGGTGAAAGAGATCCTCTCGCTCGGGAAGCTGTGCTACGAGGTGCGCGAGCGGCACTACGACATGGTGATCGTCGACGGTGTTGCGACCGGTCACGTCATTGCCCAACTCGCCGCACCCGATGTCATCGGCGAACTCATCAAGGTGGGGCCGGTGCACGAGCAGACGCGGTGGATGCGCGAGATCCTCGCCGACCCTGCGCAGTGCGGTGTGGTGCTCGTGACCACGCCGGAGGAGATGCCGGTCGTGGAGACCGCCGAGCTCGTCGATCAGATCCGTGCTCAGACCCAGGTGGACGTCGCTGCGATCGTGGCGAACCGCGTACTTCCCGAACTCTTCGGGCGCAACGACGAGATGGTGTTCGATGCGCTCGGCCACGGCGCCGCCCTCGACGCTCTGCACGCCGCAATCGGCGGCGAGGTGGATGCGGTCCTCGAGGGCGCCCGCCTTGCGGTCACGATGCGACGCGGTGGTGCGGCGCAACTCGAAACACTTCGTGATCGACTTCCTGCCGGCATCGGCGTGCTCTACGTCCCGGAGCTCTTCAGTCGGTCCACCGGCCGGCGGTCCGCCGAACTCGTGGCCGATGCCCTCGGCGAGGAGTTGCTGTGACCACTCCGGGCCTCGACGCCCTGCTCGCTGCCAAAGAGATGGTGCTGGTGTGCGGCAGCGGTGGCGTGGGCAAGACCACCACCGCTGCGGCGATGGGCCTGCAGGCCGCCTGCGAGTTGGGGGGCCGTGTTCTGGTGCTCACGGTGGACCCGGCGCGTCGCCTCGCCGATGCGCTCGGCCTCGGTGCGGCAGGACTCGGGAACACCGAGGTTCGTCTGGAGTCCTCGCACCTCGGGTCGAAGATCCGGGGCGAACTCTGGATGGCCATGCTGGACACCAAGGCGTCGTGGGACGAACTCGTGGTGCGTCACGCCCCAGATGCCGCCACACGTGAAGCCATCCTTGCGAACCCGTTGTACCGCAACATCACCAGCCGATTCGTGCACAGCCACGAGTACATCGTGATGGAGCGCCTGCACGAGTTGCATGCCTCGGGTCGTTATGACCTCGTGATCGTGGACACCCCACCGTCACGGCATGCGCTGGACATCCTCGATGCGCCAGCCCGCATGCAGGACTTCTTCGGCAGCCGACTGCTGCGCTGGCTCACCGTTCCGTATCGCTCGAGACTCTTCACCGCAGCGAGCAAGCCCTTCTACCAAGTGGCAGATCGAATACTCGGCAGCAACTTCCTGAAGGACGTTGCTGAGTTCTTCGTGCTGTTCCAACAGATGGAGGCGGGCTTTGTCCGTCGTGCGCGCGAGACCGAGGGCATGCTCGCCGATGCTCGCACCACCTTCGTCGTGGTCACCACGCTGGAAGCGGCCCCCTCCACCGAGGCGAGGTTTCTGGTGAGCGAACTGCAACGCCGAGCACTGCCACTCGGAGCCGTGGTGGTGAATCGTGTGCTGCCGACCTCGCTGCGTTCGGCGAGCGCGCGCGCAGCGGCGAGCCAGATGGTGGAGCGGGCCGGTGAAGTAGCGGCACCACTCGCAGCACTCGTCGATTCCGATCCGGACACCGTGGAACGGGTGCTGCGTGAAGTGGGCAGCAAGTTCCACGACTTCGGCGTGGTTGCTGCGCGTCAGGCCGAACGCGAGGCCGAACTGTCGGCCGTCTGTCCGCTCGTGGTCAGCGTTCCCTGGATCGATCCATCGGGCGACGAACTCGCCACGCTGTCGGCGCTCGGCTCGGCCCTGTGGGGCGATTGAGGCCGCTTCGTCGATGATGCTTCGTCGAGGATGCGCCGTCGATGATGTGTTGGCGTGCTGCAGATCGGTCAGACTCTGAGTCGTGGCGACCCTTGCGGAACTCACCCGTCAGAACACCGTGCTGTCGAAAGAGGAGGTTGGGCATCTCCAGCGACTCGTTGCCGACTGGGGGATGCTCGCCGACTTCTGCTTCGCCGACATGCTGCTGCACGTCCGGGCGCTCGAGGGTCCGGGTGATGCGCGTTGGCTCGTGGTTGACCAGGTGCGCCCTGCTACGGCGCAGACGCTGCACATCCGGGACTGGATCGGCTCGTGGGAGCGTGACAGCGACCGACCGCTCCTGAACGAGGCCTACGAGGGCGGCGAGGTCATCGAAGGCGTCGTGGACATCGACGGCGTGGCGGGGCCCGTGCAGATGACGGCGATCCCGGTGCGCCACGAGGGGCGTGTCATTGCCGTGCTCACCCGCGAATGGTCCGAACAAAAAGGACGACAGCCCGGATTGCTCGAGCGCACTTACCTGTCGATCTTTGCTCGCTTTGCCTCCATGATCTCGGCCGGGCTGTTCCCGTTCTCGGGTCGCCAGGGGTCCATCACTGCGGCGCCGCGCGTGGGCGACGGTGCGATCGTGCTCGATGCAGGCGCGCGTGTGCAGTTCGCCTCGCCGAATGCCGTGTCGGCGCTGCACCGCGTGGGAATCACTGCGAACGTGCTCGGACTCGGTCTGGCAGAACTCGGCTTCAACGATGCAGCGGTGCGTTCGGCATTCGACCGTTGTGAGCCGGTGTTGGAGGAGTCGGACCAACCTTCGGACATCACGATGCTCGAGTACTGCATCCCCATTCTCGAACACGACCAAGCGGCACCCGGTGGCATCACGGTGACCGGTGGGGTGTTGTTGTTGCGAGACGTCACCGAACTGCGTCGACGAGATCGGCTCCTGCTGTCGAAAGACGCCACCATCCGCGAGATCCATCACCGGGTGAAGAACAACCTGCAGACCATCTCGTCACTCCTGCGCCTCCAGGCCCGCCGCCTGACATCGGACGAGGCCAAGGCGGCCGTGAACGAGAGTGTGCGGCGTATCCGAACCATCGCGCTGGTGCACGAGACGCTGTCACGCGAGCCCGGTGACGATGTGGCGTTCATCGAGATCGTTCGGCCACTGCTCCGTCTTGCGGAGGAGGGCTATCAATCGCCGGACCGGCCGGTGCGCTTCACCGTGCAGGGCGACGGCGGCAAGTTGCCGGCCACCATCGCCACACCGTTGTCGGTGGTACTCACCGAACTGCTCCAGAACGCAGTGGATCACGAGTTTCCGCTCGGCAGCACGGGCGGACAGGTGAAAGTGGTGCTGGCGAACCAAGCCGGAACGCTTCGCATCCGGGTGATCGACGACGGCCTGGGCGTGCCGGCCGACTTCGAGATCAGCAGCGCAAACGGTCTCGGGCTCACCATCGTCCGCACGCTCGTCACCACGGAACTCGGCGGCACCATCGAGATGCGTCAAGGGCGCAACGAAGACTTCGCCGACGCCGGCATCACCCCGCCAGCGCGGGGTACCGGAACCGTGGTGGATCTCACCGTGCCGATCGGTGAGTCCGAACCGCTCTGATCGTCAGACTGCGGCGGCAGTCGCCGACAGCGTCGGGCGCTGCTGCGACTGCTTCTGGCGAGCCACGTACTCACGACGCAGCTTGCGGCGCTCCTCCTCGGAGGTGCCGCCCCAGATACCCGAGTCCTGATTGGTCTCGAGCGCGTAATCCAAGCACTCGGACTTCACGGCGCACTGGTTGCAGACCTCTTTGGCGCGGTCGATCTGTACGAGCGCCTGACCGGTGGTGCCCACCGGGAAGAACAGGTCGGGATCCGTATCCCGGCAGACGGCGTCACGCCGCCATCCGTACTGGGCATTGGCCAGGGCGAGGCTCGAGGCAAGGATCGTCACAGTATTGCGCTCCGTAGGTGTGCAGGAGTTCGGTTCTGCTGCTCAGTACTCCAACCGTGTCGCCCCGGACCGGACGTATTCAACGGTTACTTGCACTGTGCAGACAAGTGCGGAGATTAGGTCCCGGTGCACCGAGGATCAAGAGGTCGTTTTCGTCCGGATTTCCAACCTGCGCGGACAAATCTGTGTGTAATGGTCCCGTGAACCCACAGATCATCGCCCACCGCGGTGCATCACGCGCAGAGCGTGAGAACACGGTGGCCGCGTTTCGCACTGCGCGCACCCTGGGTGCCCAAGCCGTGGAACTCGATGTTCGTGTCACGGCCGACGGGGTGCTCGTGGTGCACCACGATCCGCGACTGGGCGAATCCGGCACGCCGATTACGCACACGCCGCGCCGTCTGTTGCCTGTGGAGATACCCACCTTGGACGAAGCACTCGATGCGTGCGCAGGCATGTGGGTGAACGTCGAGATCAAGAACGACCCTGACGAACCGGACTTCGATCCCACCGATCACATCGCCGAGTCAGTGATCCACGCACTGGCCCGACGCAACGAACACCAGCGTTGGCTCATCTCTTCGTTCCGTTTCGAGACCGTGAACCGATGCCGTCTCATGGAACCCCGGATCGCCACCGCATGGCTCACCACCGACATTCCCGACGACGCGATCGAACGAGTGCAGCGATTCGGTCATCGTGCCGTGCACCCGCACTATGCCTCGGTGACGCAGGACTTCATCGAGCGCAGCCATGCGGCAGGTGTGCAGGTGAACGTGTGGACGTGCGACGAACCCGATGCGATGCGCAGGCTCGTCGATTGGGGCGTCGATGGCATCTGCACCAACGTGCCCGACCTCGCGTTGGACGTGCTCGGTCGGCGCTAGTGCACTGCGGTGTTCTGCGGGAACAGCAGGCGAACCGCCTCGGGGTGGTGCTCGAACTCGAGCCGTGAGACCTCGCCGAGATAATCGCCGTCGAGTTGGTACGGGAACGGTCGCTCGGACTTCACGGTGAAATGGGTGAGATCCACGCGTTCGTCGAGGTGTGGTGCGGGCTGCATGCCGCCGCCGCGCAGCGCGCCGAGCAGCGACGACAGGATTGCCGTTGCACTCATGGTGCGGAAGGTGATGCACACGAGACCACGATCCAGTGAGGCATCGTGCGACAGGTCGAGCGGTCGGTTGCCGAGGAACGTGTACGGGTTGGTGTTGAGCACGATGGTGAAGAATCCGTCGTCCACGGTGGAGCCGTCGTCGAACTCGAGTGCGAAGTGGGGCTCTCGCCGGTCGTAGTGGCGGGCCCAGGTCGACAGCGCCGCACCGATGAACAGCGGGTGGCCCGCCCAACGCTTCAGCGATGCGCGCCGCTCCACCTGGCGCACCACAGCGGCGTCGTAGCCGATGCCCGTGTGGAAACAGAAGTAGCGCCCGTTCACCCGCCCGAGACCGATCGGGCGCAGGTTGGAGGCGTCGAGTCCCCGGACGAGTCCGCGTACGGCCTCGACCGGGTCGTTGGGCAGCCCGAGGGTCCGGGCAAACACGTTCGTGGAACCCCCGGGGAGCACCCCGAGGGCGGTCTGGGTGCCCGCAATCCCGGTGGCCACCTCATTGAGCGTGCCGTCGCCCCCGAAGGCGATGACGAGGTCCACGCCCCGTCGGGCGGCGTCCTGGGCGATCCGGGTGGCATGGCCGCGCCGGTTGGTCTCGACCAACTCCACGTCGTGGCCGCGAGCGAGCGCGCGATGCACCACCACGGTGTTCCGGGCCGTCACCGACGACGCGAAGGAATTGACCACCAGCACGAGCCGCAAGGGCGCTCAGGCTAGTTGGGCATTCCTGCCCCGGTCGGGTTGGGCGGTCCTCGGACAAGGGGTAACAATGAGGCCCGTATGAACGTCATCGTCTGTGTGAAGCAGATCCCGGACCCGGCCCTGCCGGGTGCGCTGGATCCCGGCACCAACACGCTCAAGCGCGACGGCAAGCTCATCCTGGATGAGTCCGACAGTTACGGCGTCGAAATGGCGCTGCAGCTCGTCGATGCTGCGGGCGGCGGAGAGGTCAGCCTCGTGTCCATGGCCCCCAACGGTGAGGTGTCCGGTATGCGTACCGCCCTCGCGATGGGTGCTGCCAAAGGTGTGCTCGTCTCGGATCCCGCTCTGCAGGGATCCGATGCGCTCACCACTGCCAAGGTGCTCGCCGCGGCCGTCAAGCGTCTGGGTGGTGCCGATCTCGTGATCGCTGCCACCGAGTCCAGCGATGGCTACACCGGCACGGTGCCCGAGCAGATGGCTGAGTTGCTCGGTTTGCCGTCGGTGACCTTTGCGAAGAAGGTCGCTGTCGAGGGCGGATCGGTGAAGGTGCAGCGCCAGACCGAGGCCGGCTACGACGAAGTCACCTGCTCGCTCCCGGCGCTCATCAGCGTGACCGCCGGCGTGGTGGAGCCTCGGTACCCGTCGTTCAAGGGCATCATGGCGGCCAAGAGCAAGCCGATCGATGAGGTGAAGGCCGGAGATCTCGGCGTCACGCCCGTCGGTTGGGCCGGCGCCGGCCAGCAGATCACCAGCGTTGCGCAGGCCGAGGCACGCGCCGCCGGTGAGGTCATCGAAGACGATGGAGAGGGCTTCACGAAGATCGTGTCGTTCCTCGAGAACCTGAAGGTCATCTGAGGAGCACGCACATGGCAATCAACAACATCTGGGTGTTTGCACAGGCAGTGAACGGTGCTCCCACCACGGGCACGCTCGAACTGCTCACCAAGGCCCGGTCCCTCGGTGGATCGGTGTCGGCCTTCATGTCCGGCGACGGTGGTGCAGTAGCTGCAACACTGGGCGCTCACGGCGCATCGAAGGTGTATGCAACTGGCGATCTCGGCGGCAAGTTGCCCGGAGTCGCAGTGTCGGCCGCCATGAAGGCGGTCATCGACGGCGGTGCCGCACCTGACCTCATTCTGTTCCCGCAGAACTACGAGGGTCG
>JAFMJD010000124.1 GCA_017853685.1 Actinomycetota bacterium
GCACGCGGGATCGTCTGGTTGACGATGAACATGTTTCCGCCACCCACGAGCTTCTTCATCTTCACCAGACCGAGGTCGGGTTCGATGCCGGTGGTGTCGCAGTCCATCATCAAGCCGATGGTGCCGGTGGGAGCCAGCACCGATGCCTGGCTGTTGCGTACACCGAAGGTCTCGCCGTCGCTGACCGCTGCTTCCCACGCATGCTGACCGGCGGCCACCAGTTCGGCGGGAACCACCGACGTCCCGGCAATGCCGTAGGACGCATCGCGGTGCATGCGCAGCACATTGAGCATGTGCTCACGGTTCGCCTCGAAACCGGCGAAGGGACCCATGCGGCCGGCCGTGCGGGCCGAGGTGGCGTACGAGTGGCCCGTCATCAGCGACGTGATGGCGGCCGCCCATGCGCGACCCTCGTTGGAGTCGTAGGCGTAGCCGAGTGCCATCAGCATGGCACCGAGGTTGGCGTAGCCGATACCCAACTGACGGAACTCGCGGCTCGTCTTGCCAATGGCCTCAGTGGGGTAATCGGCATTGCCGACAAGAATCTCTTGCGCCGTGAACATGACCTCGACCGTGTGGCGGAACGCCTCCACGTCGAAGTTGCCTTCCTCGTCGAGATACTTGAGCAGGTTGATCGATGCGAGGTTGCACGCCGAGTTGTCGAGGTGCATGTACTCCGAGCACGGGTTCGATCCGTTGATGCGGCCGGTGTTGTGCGCGGTGTGCCAACGGTTGATCGTGGTGTCGAACTGCAGGCCGGGGTCTGCGCATTCCCACGATGCCTGTGCGATCTCGCGCCACAGGTCACGTGCCCGAACCGTGGAGATGACCGAACCATCGGTCACCGCACGCAGGGTCCAGTCGGTGTCGTTCACCACGGCCTGCATGAAATCGTCGGTGACGCGCACCGAGTTGTTGGCGTTCTGGTACTGGATCGAGAACGAGTCGGCACCGTCGAGATCCATGTCGAAGCCGGCATCGCGAAGCACGCGTGCCTTGCGCTCCTCTTTCACCTTGCACCAGATGAACTCCTGGATGTCGGGGTGATCGACGTTCAAGATGACCATCTTCGCGGCGCGTCGCGTCTTGCCACCCGACTTGATGGTGCCGGCCGAGGCATCGGCGCCACGCATGAAACTCACCGGTCCCGATGCGGTGCCACCACCCTGCAGCAACTCCTGCGAGGAACGGATGCGCGAGAGGTTGATGCCGGCGCCCGAGCCTCCCTTGAAGATCACGCCTTCTTCGCGGTACCAGTTGAGGATCGAATCCATCTTGTCGTCCACCGACAAGATGAAGCATGCGCTCGCCTGCTGCGGTACGCCCTTGACGCCGATGTTGAACCACACCGGGCTGTTGAACGCTGCTCGCTGGGTGACGAGGATGAACTTGAGTTCGTTGCGGAACGCCTCGGACTCGTTCTGGTCCACGAAGTAGCCACCGTTGACGCCCCAGTCGGTGATGGTGTCGGCGACACGGTCGATGACCTGACGCAGCGAGGACTCACGCTCGGGCGTCCCGAGGGTCCCGCGGAAGTACTTCTGGGTCACGATGTTGGTGGCATTCAGCGACCAGCCCACCGGGAACTCGACATCGAGCTGCTCGAAGGCGACACTGCCGTCTTTCCAGTTGCTGATACGCGAGTCCCGGCGCTCCCAGGACACCTCGTCGTAGGGATGGGTGCCGGGATTGGTGAAGTGACGCCCGATGCCGATTCCGAGCTGCTCCGGTGCAACCGCCATGACTTGTGCCCTTTCCGATATTTCGATCTGTCTTCGTCGTCTGTCGACTACGGGTACCCGCGGTCGCTGGAAACAGGCCGAGAACTTCGGCGGCCCGTCATGTACTCGCAGGAGCGGGGACTCCCCCGAAACCCCGCTTCTGAGTGGATCTAGATTACAGCAATGTAGTTACACCGACGTCAATGCTTGTTACACCTGTGTGACCGATTGGTGTGGGGTCGATCGGGCGTCTCTGGAGGCGTCCGGCGGCGGGGATGCAGGTTCAGGACCAGGGCCCTACGACGCCGCCTGCTGCTCG
This sequence comes from Actinomycetota bacterium, assembly GCA_017853685.1. Taxonomy (GTDB): domain Bacteria; phylum Actinomycetota; class Acidimicrobiia; order Acidimicrobiales; family Ilumatobacteraceae; genus WLJO01. The sequence continues at coordinate 2,041 of JAFMJD010000124.1, forward strand.
GAGCAGCCCGCACCGTCACGTCTGCCGCATTCCCCGCCGCCGACGCTGTCGGAGGCACCCTAGAGAGGTGACCCTGTGGGGAGGAAGAGGGACAACCGGTGAATTTCCCTGTGGACAACCTGTGGTTGACGCCGCCATTCGCCCAGCATCCGGGCCATCCACAGCGCTGTGCACAACCCTGCCCACAACGTGGCGTGGACTTGCTGTGGACAACTGCTTCAATCACCACGGTGCGCCGCCTCTACCCCACCGCCGGCGAGGACGTCCGGGTTCACGAGGTGTTCGACGCCATCGTTCGACCGAGGCCGGCTGACCGCCCGTGGGTGGAGGTGTGCATGGTGGCGAGCCTCGATGGAGCCACTGCGCTCGAGGGTCGCTCGGGCGGTCTCTCGCATCCCACCGACATCGAGGTCCTTGCTGCGTTGCGCGCAAGCGCGGATGTGGTGATGGTGGGATCCACCACGGCGCACGCCGAACGCTACGGCGCGCCACGTCGACCAGGACTGCGCATCGGCGTCGTGACCAACACCGGTGTGGTGGATCGTTCGCTTGCACTGTTCGAATCGGGCGCCGGGTTTCTCATCACCACACAACGCGCACCCGATCTGGGCATCCCCGCCATTCGTTGTGGTGAGGAACGAGTTGATCTGCGTGCAGCGCTCGATGCACTCGATGCTCAGGTGGTGCATGTCGAGGGCGGCCCCACACTGAACGCTGCGCTGGCTGCCGACGATCTCATCGATGAAGTAAATCTCACGATTTCGCCCGCCATGGTGGGAGGAACGACGCCTCGCATTGCAGCCGGAACCATGGAACGCGTGCAACAGATGCAACTCGCTCATGTGCTGGAACATGAGCATTTTCTCTATGTTCGCTACGAACGCGCCGTTCAGGACGGCAGCAGCACGCGCTGACCGACAGCGAGCGATGCGCCACCGTTGAGTCGAATCAATCGACGCAGCAGCTCGGTGAGATCTCCCGACGGCTGCATCGCACGTGCAATGGTCCACAGCGTGTCGCCGCGCTGAGCGACATAGGTTCCGCCGGCGGTCAGCACCTGGCCGCGCAATGTGGAGGGCGTATCGCTCTCGACGCTGCTGGCCACAGCACGCTCTGCGAGCACGATGCGCGTGGCGCTGCCGAGCACACCGATGCCGGCCAGCAGTGCGAGCGTGAGCGAGAGCAACAGGGCGAACACCACGATGCGACGACGGCGGAACGTACGTGCATCGGGACGCGCGGCCCGGCGTTGGAGCGGCGCAGCACGCCCGCCGGTGATGACGGTGAGCCGCACTTGGGGCATCGGCGATGTCGTGCCCCGTGAGCGATCGTGCTCGAAGGGTTCCACCCGCAGCGGAAGTGCCATGTTGTCGTTCCTCCTCACATGGTTCCGGGCGCCCTGGCCCCGGAACGTTGGCGTGTGCTGATTCGGTCTCTCGCCCCGTACAGGTGTACCCGTACGCCTGTTCGTAGTGTGCCCGAACAACCGTTCGACGTCAACCTCCGAACGAACAATTGTTTGGCGTACAGGTGTTTGACCCGGGGGCCGAACACCCGTACGATTCGGGCATGCGAGACACCGGACTCACCCAGCGACAGCGCGAAATCCTCGATTTCATCGAACGAAACATGCGCGAGCGGGGCTTCCCACCCTCGGTCCGAGAGATCGGTGAGGCGGTGGGACTCACCTCCCCCTCCACGGTCCACAACCACCTCGAGACCCTCACCCGACTCGGCTACCTGCGACGGGATCCGTCCAAGCCCCGGGCGATGATGGTCATGTACGAGGCCGGATCGGGCGCCGCTATCGAACGCCGCCCGGTGCGCCACGTGCCACTCATCGGCGATGTGGCCGCAGGCGTCAACGTCGTGGCCGAGGAGAACATCGAAGAGGTGCTGCCACTCCCGCTCGACTTCACCGGCGACGGTGAGCTGTTCATGCTCCGCGTGCGCGGCGACTCCATGATCGACGCCGGCATCCTCGACGGTGACTACGTCGTGGCACGCCAGCAGGACACGGCCAACAACGGCGACACCGTGGTGGCGGGCATCCCCGGGGGCGAGGCCACCGTGAAGACCTGGCAGCGCCGCGGCAACAAGGTGACACTCGTGCCGCACAACGAACGCCTGTCACCCATGGTGTTCGATGCCGATGAAGTGACGCTGTTCGGCAAAGTGGTCACGGTGATGCGTCGCCTCGACTGAGTCGAGGCGACCTCACGCACCGCGCTCGAGCAGGTCACGCAACGCTGCGTAGGTGCGCTCGATGGGAGCACGCTCCACGCGTTCGTCCTTGGTGTGCGCCAAGGTGGCATCACCCGGTCCGAAGTTGGTGGCCGGCACCCCGTGCTCCGCGAAGCGCGCTACATCGGTCCAACCGAGTTTCGCCGTGACACCCAGACCGTGCCGGGCCACGAGTGCAGCGAGCAACGGATGCGACAGGCCGGGTTGGGCTGATTCGGAGATGTCATCGGGCTCGATCTCGTCATCGGCCTCGAGTGCTGGCCCCAAGAGCGACCGCAACCAGTCGAAGGCATCGGCGGCACGCCGGTCAGGGGCAAAGCGGTAGGCCACCAACAAACGGGTTCGATCGGGAACCACATTGCCCGCCACACCGCCTTCGATGCGCACCACCTGCAACGACTCGCGATAACGGCAACCGTCCACCTCGGGCTCGCGCCCCGGCCATGCATTCACGATGTTCAGTACGGCAGCCGCACGGTGAATTGCGTTGCGTCCCATCCATGGCCGTGCGGTGTGCGCACGTGCACCCTTCAGCGTGACCCACACGCGCACGATGCCCTGGCACCCCGCCTCGATCTCGCCATTGGTGGGCTCACCCAGCAGTGCCACGTCGCCCACGAGCAACTCGGGACGCTCGGCGAACAGGCGCTTCAAGCCGTTGTGCTCGGCAGCGACTTCTTCTGACTCATAGAACACGTAGGTGACATCGACGGCGGGACTCTGCACCGTGCACGCGAGACGCAACATCACCGCAAGGCCAGACTTCATGTCGGCCGAGCCGCAGCCCCACAGCACATCGCCTTCGACGCGTGACGGCATGTTGTCGTTGATCGGCACCGTGTCGGTATGCCCCGCAAGCACCAGACGCATCGAGCGGCCCAACTCGGTGCGCGCCACGAGGTTGTTGCCGATCCGATCGAGCGCGAGCCATGGCGCGCCGTTGCGGAGCTCGTGCTCGATCCAATCGGTGATCGCCTGCTCCTGATGACTCTCCGAGGCGATATCCACCAAGCGGGCGGTGAGCTCGAGCAGATCAGTCATGGGTCGTATCGCAACGACTAGAGGGCCGCGCCGTGGTCACGGAGCACCTCGTTGAGCTTGGACTTCTCGTGGCGCTCCCCCGGCTCGAGCTGCTTCACGAGGAGCACACACGGCATCCCGAAGTCGCCGCCCGCGAACGTGCGGACACGTGTGGCACTCACCGCAACCGTCCACGGCGGAACGATGCCACGCGAGATCTCGGTGCCGCTCCACGCCTCGATGACCGGGATGGAGCCCGTCAGGATGCAGCCGGCTCCGAGTACGGCGCCCTCGCCCACACGTGCACCTTCGGCCACGATGCAACGACTTCCGATGAGGCATTCATCGCCCACCATCACCGGCGCCGCCTGCGGAGGTTCGAGCACACCGCCGATGCCCACACCACCCGACAGGTGCACATTGCGACCGATCTGGGCGCACGATCCCACGGTGGCCCAGGTGTCCACCATGGTGCCCGAGCCCACGTACGCGCCGATGTTGACGTAACTCGGCATCATCACCACACCGGATTCGAGGTGTGCCCCCCACCGCGCGCTCGCGCCGGGAACGACACGAACCCCCTTGGCCAGATAGTCACGCTGGAGCGGGATCTTGTCGGCGTACTCGAACGGTCCGAGTTCGATGGTCTGCATCTTGGACAACTTGAACAACAGCAGGATCGCCTGCTTGAGCCACTGGTGCACCACCACCTCGCCGTCAACCATCTCTGCCACGCGGTGTTCGCCGCGGTCGAGTGCATGAATGGCCTCGCTCACCGTTGCATACGCGGCTTCATCACCGGCCTGCAGGGTGTCACGCCTCGCCCAGAGTGCTTCGATTCGTTGCTGCAGGGTGCTCATGTGGGATTCGTGTCCTCGTCGGGATCGTGTTGGGGTGTTCGTTCGGGCCGCTGCACCGGCATGGGTTGCGTAGGTGGAGCAGGCGGTCGCGTCGAGGCGATGGGCGTGGGTTCGTCACGACGCCAGATGGCGTTCGGATCCGACGGCGGTGCCACCGCCGAAGGCCCGAGCAACGGGTCCACCGATGGTGCCGCGCTCACGATGGGAGGCAGACCTGCGGCCGATTCCTGACGGATGGTGGGCGGCACTGGATTGGCGACCGTGGGCGGAGCATCGGCGACCGGCGGCCCGGGATCGGGACGGTACGACGGTGCCGGCGCCTGCGGACGCGGCGCGGTGCGCGGTACCGGCGGACGCGATTCCGGCGAACGCTGGGCCGGTGGTGCGGGTGCGCGTGTGGGAACCGTGGGCGGCGCACCGGGCTGGGCGTACCCCGATGGGCGGTAACCGGGTTGCTGCGCTGCCGGTTGCTGATAACCGGGCTGTTGATAGCCGGGTTGCTGATAGCCGGGCTGCTGATACTGGCCAGCGGCGCCGTACCCCACGGACCGACCCGCCGAAGCGAGTCCACCCAAGGCGCAACCCACACCCAAGATGATGCCGACGAGGCCGACCGCAAGCGGCAGGAAGGCTCCGGGTTCGCTGATGCGCTTGCCGACGCCGATTGCGAACGGCAACCCGGTATCGGGTGCTCCGACCGACAGTCGGTAACTGCCCGGCGCTGGCACCGTCACCTCTCGATACGGCAGGGCCACCACGCCGCTCGAGCGCAGCGCAGCGCGCGTACCCGGCGCCGAGAGTTTCAGCGCGGTTCCGTCGATGTCGGCGAGCGTCAGCGCAAAGTCCGGCGGACTGGTATCGGCCGCAATGGGCGTTACGTCTGCTGCAGCGCAACCGTCATTCGCACCGTTGAGACGCACCGATCCCGATGACACGTAGTAGAGCGTGTAGTTCCCGCCCTCGGTGAAGGTGAGATCGGTGGCGCACCCCGAGAGCGCGCCGGCCTCGGTCACGAGATGCTTCACCGACGACGAGAAGCGCTGCTGACCGGCGATGTACAGCACGATCGCAATGACCACGCCCAGAACGGCCACCACGGCACCGAGTGCCGTGAGCGGATGCATCCCGCCGCGACGCGGCGCGCCATAGCCCGCATACGCGCCCTGCCCGTACTGATTCGCCGGATATTGGCCCTGCGGATACTGGCCCTGCGAATAGGTCATGGGTTCACCCCCAGTCGAGTACCGACCAGCGCAATCTTTGCATCGGGTTGCACCACAGCCACCCGCACATTGTGCGCACCTCCGGAGCCATAGAAGTCGCCAGGGCTCACCAACGCCCCGCCGGCGCGGGCCAGACGCTCGGCGAACTCCCAGCCATCGTGCGCGTCGAACCAGAGGTAGAAGCCTCCCGAGGGCTGCTCGATGGTGATGCCGGACCACGTCTGGAGAACGCGGGCCATCGACTCGAGGCGCCGGCGATAGATGTCCCGTTGCACCTGCACATGGGTGTCGTCGGCGAGTGCCACGGCCGCGGCGGCCTGTGCGGGACCCGGCACCATCATGCCGACGTGCTTGCGGACCTCTTTGAGGTAGTTCACCAACTCGGCATCGCCCGCATAGAAGCCCACGCGCAGACCCGCGAGGTTGGAGCGCTTCGATACCGAGTGCACCGCAACCACACCATCGAGTCCGTGCTCGAGAATCGTTCGGCCGCGCCCGTCCCACGTGAACTCCACGTAGCACTCGTCGCTGAACACCGGAACCCCATGTGTGCGTCCCCACGCTGCAGCGGCACCGAGATCGTCGAGGGCCCCCGTGGGATTGCTCGGGCTGTTCACCCACAGCACCAGCGCGCGTGCCGCGTCGGCCGGATCGATGGCCGACAGATCGAGACCTCCCGAAGCCGTAGGAGGCACCGGCACCGGACGACAACCAGCAAGGATCGCGCCCATCTCATAGGTGGGATAGGCCACGGCCGGGTACAGCACGGTGTCTCGGCTCGGTGTGCGCAACTTGAGCCACTGCGGCA
>JAFMJD010000125.1 GCA_017853685.1 Actinomycetota bacterium
CACCACGATCACGATCGACGCTGCGAGGCCCACGAGGAAGATCGGTGCGAGGTGGAACAGGATCGCAGGGATGCCGCTCACCACGGGGATGAGCAGACCGAGTGCGCCTCGCCATGTGGTGACATCGATCTTGCGCTGGGTAAACCCGAGCAGTGCGGGCAGCAGCGTGAGCGATGCCAGCACCATGAACAGCACCGACATCACACTGGCAATGGCCACGCCGCGCACGAACGCAAGGCCAACCACCATCAACCCGAGCAGCGACACGATCACGGTGGCGCCGGCGAACATCACGGCGCGTCCGGAGGTGTCGATGGAGTCCACCACCGCGGTCTCGGGGTCGTAACCCGCAGCGAGACCCTCTCGGTATCGCGTGACGATGAAGAGTGCGTAGTCGATACCTACTCCGAGGCCGATCATCGCAGCCATGGCAATGGTGAATTCGGGCATCGCGAAAATCTGGCTCGTGATGGCGATCACGCCCGATGCCGATGCAAGGCCCACGATTGCGGTGCCCACCGGCAGTCCCATGGCAATCACCGAGCCGAACGCGAGCACCAAGATGATGATGGCGGCGAGCACACCGAGCGCTTCTGATGCGGGCATCTCGAACTTGTAGAAGATGGTGCCGCCGTACTCCACCTGCAGACCCTCGACCGCGGCGGGAGCGATGTCTTCGATCTCGCCGCCGAGTGTTTCGAACTCTGCTTGGCTGCGATTGCTGGCGCGCACCTGCGCGAATGCGATGAGCCCGTCGTTGGACACCTGGAACTTGCCGGCATCGGCGTAGGGGCTGATGACGTCCACGCCCTCGAGTGCATCCACACGCTCGAACACCGCTTGCATCGACTCGCTCACTGCGGGATCGGCAACGCCCTGTGGTGCGGTGAACACGATCTGACCGTTGAACCCGCCGTCGCTCGGCGAGCGCTCACGAAGGAAATCGAACACCTGCCGGGTCTCGCTGGCGGGCAGGTTGAAATCGGTGCGGAAGTTCGGCCCGAGTGCGCCCCAGCCCACTGCGGACACGCCCACGATGATGGCGATCCACGCAATGACCACGAGGCCGCGACGACGGTAGGAGAACTGGGCGACCCGGGCGAGCACCGGGACACGATACGGACGAACGCATTCGGTTCGGTACCGTCTCGCACTACATGAATGACGCGCTGGCCGAACTCGGATGGAACGACACGTTCCAGGCGCGGTTCGAGCAGTTGTCGGCATCGGCCGAGCCGGGGCGTGTGTCGAGGCTGGATCGGGGCTGGAGCAGCCTGCTTCCCGGCGATGCAGCAGGTGCGCCTCGGCGAGTGCGCAACATCGGTGCCGACGTGGCGGTGGGCGACTGGGTGGTGCCGTCGGCCGACGGCGAGCGGGTGGAGCACGTGCTCGAGCGATCGAGCGCCCTCGTGCGACGCGCATCGTTCGCCGGTGCCCGGGGCGAGGCCCACACCCTGGCGGCCAACGTGGATGTCGTGGGGTTGCTGCACGCCCTGACCTCGCCGCCCAACCCCCGACGTCTCGAGCGCGAGTTGGTGCTGGCCTTCGACAGCGGCGCCCAGCCCGTGGTGGTACTCACCAAGGCCGACGCCTCCGTGCACGCCGATGCGCAGGCGGTCGTGGCGCACGTGGCGCTCGATGTCGAGGTGTTCGTGGTGTCGAGCCGAACCGGTGAGGGGTTGGAGCAGATCCGCCAGCTCATCGCCGGACATCAGACGCTCGCCCTGCTCGGGGCGAGCGGGGTGGGCAAGTCCACCCTCGTCAACCGACTCGTCGGCCACGACGTGCAGCGCACGGGCACCGTCCGTGAGGGTGACGACCGGGGTCGCCACACCACTTCGGCGGCCGAATTGGTGGCGGTGCCCGGTGGCGGCTGGCTGATCGACACCCCGGGGTTGCGGGCGGTGAGCCTCTGGTCGAGCGGCCACGGCATCGAACGGGCCTTCGCCGACGTGTTCGACCTCATGGATCAGTGCCGGTTCCGCAACTGCAAGCACGAAGACGAGCCGGGGTGCGCCGTCCAGGCGGCCATCGGTGCGGGTCGGCTGCGGGCGGAACGTCTGGTGAGTCTCAAGCGGCTGGTGGCCGAGGAGGCCGAAATCGAGCAGGAACAGCGCGAACGCGCCCGGGAGGCCGAGCGCCACCAACGCCGCCCCCGGATTCCGTAGACTGAGAGTGATGAGACGACCTCCCCTCGCGTTCATTGCTGGCCTCATTGGTCTGGCAACGGTGCTGGCTGGCTGCCAGTTGCCGTCGATGTCGGGCGGCCAGAAGTCGAAGCAGTCGGCCGAGGAGCAGACCGTGCTCGTGCCCTTTGCCGAGTCCAACCTCGACGGCACCGACGAGCAGTCACCCGCTGATGCGATCGTGTCGATTCCCGACACTGCACCCGACACCACCGCGGTCGAAGAGATCGAGGCCGACGCGGAGGTTCCCGAGGAAACCGATCCGCCCGAACCCACCACCACGTCGAGGTCGCAGAACCCCACGTGCAAGGCCGCCAGGCGCGTGGTGGCGCTCAACAAACGATTCGACGATTCGCTCACCAAGGTGCTCAACAACTCGAACCGGATCAGCACGCTCGTGAGCACCTTGCGCAGACTGCCGGTGACGGATCTTCGCAACGCCTACGACGACCTGTCGGCCGAGCTGAACACCACTCGTCGTCGCCGCCTCGCAGTGGTTCGCGACTTCACCGTGGACGTGGGCGAGTTGTTGTCCAAGGTGCGCAACATCGAGACGCTCACCGAGGCCATCGTGAAACTCGAGGACGAAAAGAAAGCGCCGCGTGCCCGCGAGATGAATCGACTCATGTCGGTCTATGTGAACCGGATCTGCGGCTTCAAGTTCACGATGATCGGCGACGGTCAGAAGAAGTCGTGATCCCATGTTGCTGCGCCGCAGCAACATGACCGGTGGTGCGGCGTCAGCCTGCGACTTGTGATTGCACGCGCACGGCTCGACTGAAACCCGTGAGGTCCAGCCGGTGGCGCAGTGCACCCGGACTGCACACCACCACCAACTCGCCCCCCGCCTGACGGGTACGCGCTGCAGCGCCGAGCAGCAGGCCGAGTGCAGCATCGTCGAGCAGGTGCACACCGTCGAGGTCCACGTACGACACGTCGGTACCGGTGGCTGCAGCAACAAAGCGCGTGAGGGCATCCCCGAGACGGGGGAGGGTAGGCAGGTCAGCCTCACCCGACACGTGCAGTACGAGCGAGGCGCCGATCTGCACGGTTCTCGTGGTGACGCTCACAGGTGGCCACGGTAGCGAGTGGTGGTCATGGTTCGACGGCCATCACCGCCACTGCCCGTACCGAGACATCGCCGACGAAGGCGCCGATGATGGGGATGTCGGTCGGTACCCGGGCGCTCACCTCGGTACGCACCCGGCCCGCTGATTCGGTGGTGGAGATCTGCAACAAGGTGAGCGTCACTGCTCCGCGTGCGGCCGCCGATGCTGCCGCCGCCGAATCTGCAGCCACCGCACCTGCCCGTGCGCCCTCGCGGGCTGCGTGGGTGACCGCAATCTGTGCGCGCACGATCACCAGGACCTGCACCACGCCCAGCAGCATCACGAGCACGAGTGGGAGGGTGAGGGCGAGTTCCACTGCGGCCTGCCCGGCGTCGAGTCGGCGACGGCTCACCGCACACTCGTGGCGATCGATCGGATCACCGAATCGAACAGTGAGCCGATCCGGTTGCCGCCACCCGTGGCCCACCCCACGAGCAGCAGGGCCACGGCTGCGGCGCCGAGTAACACGAGTGCGTATTCGGTGGTGGCCTGGCCGTGGTCGGGTCGCTGCGGGTGTACGGACTGCCCACGTTCGTCTTCGGCCGATGTGTTGGTGGAGTCGGGTGTCATGGTGCTCCTCCTGCGTTGCGCAATGAGGTGAGGGCACTGGCCACCAGCGGAACGATGGTGACGAGTCCGAAGGCGGGAAGTGTGCAGAGCACGAGCGGGAAACTCAGCCGCACGGGGAGTTGTCGAGCATGCACCTCGTGCAAGCGACGCCGCATGGCCCGTGTCTCGATCGAGAGTCGTTCGAGCGCAGGGATCAACGGCTGGCCGAACCGCTCCGATGCGGCGAGTGCGTCCACGATTCCCCGAGCCGGCGCTCCTGCCGATTCGAGGAGTCGGTCGAGGGCGTCGATGGCCCGGAGGTGATCGATTCGTCGGGCGTCGTGGACGGCTCGGAACGGATGCTGCCACGACGGTGGGCAGCGCATTGCGAGTTCGTCCACTGCCTGGGTGGGAGTGAGCCCCGCGCGCACCAACACGATGAGGAGGTCCACCACATCGGGCAACTCGTTCATCAGCAGATGGTTGTGGTGTGCAGCGCGACGCAGACGTATGAGACGTCGTGCGAGTAGTCCAGTGGTGAATGCGGCCGCAACCGCCGCGAGCCAGCGGATCATCGGGTTCCCCACATCATGTGGTTCCCCGAATCATTCGGCTCATGACGAGCCAGCCGATGCCATTGAGCAGCGCTGCTGCAGAGGTGCAGATCCATCCCGCCGGCTGATGCAGCACGAAGTGGGCAATGCGGCGATCGGTGGCAATCGTCCACACCGACACCACGAGCGGCAGCAGGCTGAGCACCGCTGCCGACAGGCGGGCCTGTGCCGCACCAGCTCGTCGTTCGGCGGCCAGGGCACGGCGCTCACGAACTGCGATCGCTGCGCGGTCGAGCGTGGCGGGCACTGCTCCGCCGAATCGCGCCAGTACGTCGAGCGTGTCCCATGCGAGGCGTTCCTCGGGACCGGCCTCGGCGTGGCGGAGTCGGGCCAGCGCATCGGGAAGCGGTACGCCGAGCGCGTGCTGGTTGCTCACGATGCAGAGTCGTTGGGCGAAGGGTCCGGAACGTATTGCAACCTCCGCAAGGGCTTGTCCGAGCGATCGGCCACCCGCCGTGGAGCGGGCGAGTGCGTCGAGGCATGGTGCGATGTCGTCGGCGAGGCGACGCGTGGCTCGTTGTCTTCTCACGCCGAGTCCTCCAACAGGTGCACTCGCCGCCGTGTGGGCGCGGTGATGACTCGTGCGTGATCGGCGAGGACGATCGGTGCACCGTCGTGCTGGGTCTCGGCAACCGAGACGATGCAACGCCGACCGTCGCCCCGCCGCGCCGTGTGCAACACGATGTCGATGCTCGATCGCACCTGACGGCTCAGCGACTCATAGGCCTGTGACGGTGCGCCGAGCGCGGCCAGTGCGGTGAGTCGCCACAGCGCATCCTCGGGTGAGTTTGCGTGGATGGTGGAGAGCGAACCGTCGTGGCCCGTGTTGAGTGCCTGCACCATGTCGAATGCCTCGGCACCGCGCACCTCCCCGACCACCAGTCGATCGGGACGGAGTCGCAGCGCGCTCTGCAGCAGTCGACGCACGGAGATCTCCTCGACACCGTCAGGTGTGGCAGGCCGGGTCTCGAGACGAACCAGGTTGGGGCACGCAAGGGACAGCTCGGCAGTGTCTTCCACCGTGATGACGCGTTCGGTCGGGTCGATGAGGCTGGTGAGGGCGTTGAGCAGTGTGGTCTTGCCCGAGGATGCGGCTCCACACACCACGATGTTGAGCCGTCGACGCATGATGTCGTCGAGCAGCGCGGCCACGTCGGGTCCGGCATGAGCATGCAGATCCAGTGTGCGTAGCGCGAAACGCCGAATCGACAGGCTGGTTCCATCTACTGCAAGTGGTTCCCGTATGGCACACATGCGGTGCCCACCCGGGAGTCGTGCATCGACGATGGGTGCAGTGAGGTCGAAGCGCAGTCCGAGCGGGGTGATGATGCGTTCGACGATCGAGTCCACACTGGTGTCGCCGAGGTGGTCGACGAGTTCCATCTGGCCGTTGCGGTCCACCCACACCTCGTGCCCGCGGTTGACGGCTACCTCAGTGACCTCGGGATCGTCGAGGTACTGCTCGAGCACACCGAAGCCCGAGAGCTCGGCCAGTACACGGCGGATGGTGTGGTGCCGGATGTCCGGATCCAGCAGGGGAGCGGCGCGTTCGACGAGTTCGCGGATGTAGTCGTGGGTCTCGCCGTCGAACGACGGGCGCCTTTGGGCGCCGGCGGCGAGGTGACGAGCGCGCACGTGATCGATCACAGTGCGAACGACGCCACGGGGCACAGGCTGTGCAGGGACCGACATGGTTCCACCTTGGTGTTCCGCCGAGGGCGGTGACCGGGGGAAGCCGTGGTGCTGCGGACGTTAGCGATGCCACTCGGCAGCGCCAACCAGGTGCGACGGCCTACTTCTTGTCGAGTTTGCGGAACGCAGCGACGACAAAGCCGACCACTGCGACCAGGAGGAGGAGGCGCTTCTTCACGGGCGGCAAGTTATCGCGGGAAGTCGGGCAGCGACGAGGGGCATCCCGGTTTTTCGGCGAGTCTCGGTCGAAGGTGTCGATTCTCGGGTTCCCGGGCGCCCCGCTAGGGTGCCCCCACTGTCGCAGTCTGTGCTGCGTCAGGGAGGTGTCTGGGCACCTGGTGGGCTCCACCGCCTTCAAAGCGGCTGGGACGAGCGATCCTCGTCCGGCGGGTTCGATTCCCGTCCACCTCCGCCGAGTTCGGGCGCGATCCGGCGCAGCGAACTAGAACATGCGACATGTCGCCGGCCACGCTCCCGCGCTTTTCGCCAGACACACCTGCCGAAACGATCGCCACCGCGCTGCTCGACCACGGTGCCGCCATCATCGAGCGACTGGTGGGGGCCGAGGTGTGCGATCGCCTGCAGGAAGAACTCGTGCCGTGGGTGGCCAACACACCGGTGGGGGCCGACGACTTCCTCGGGCGCAACACGCGGCGAACCGGTGGCCTGCTCAGCAAGTGCCCGTCGAGCGCGGCGATGGTGGCGAATCCCTTGGTGCTCGATGTGGTGGATCGCGCGCTGTGGCCCAAGAAGACCACGTTCCAGTTGCACCTCACGCAGTCGATCGCTATCGGACCCGGTTCGCCTGCGCAGTTGCTGCACCGAGACCACTGGTGTTTCGACTTCTTCCCGTTCCCCCGTGATGTGGACGTGGAGGTTGCAACGATGTGGGCGTTGTCGGACTTCACCGAGGTGAACGGCGCAACGCGCGTGGTGCCCGACAGCCATCGCACCCCCGACGATCAGCACTACGGGCCGGACGACAGCGTTCCCGCCGAGATGCCCCGGGGTTCGGTGCTGTTGTACCTCGGTTCCACCGTGCACGGTGGCGGAGAGAACCGCAGCAACGATGTGCGCGTGGGTATCAATGTGGACTACGTGCTCGGGTGGTTGCGTCAGGAGGAGAATCAGTACCTCACGTACTCACTCGACGAAGTGCGCGAGATGCCCGAACGTCTGCAGCGACTGCTCGGTTATCAACCTGGCGCCTACGCACTCGGGTACGTGGATGGCGGCCGGAGTCCGATGACACTCGTGAACGCCGACGCTGCAGCGGCCGATGAGGGCTTTGCCCCGCGCTGACCCGCTCAGGTGAGCACGGCGATGCCGCCACGGAACTCGGGATGGTCCGCGAGGAACTGTTGACCCGAGTCGCATCGCTCCAGACGATCGCACCATCGGCAGTTGCGGTCCGGTAGCTCGGGGACCACGTCGGTGCCGTCGAGTGTGGTGATGCGCGCATGCAACGCTGCGCGGAACTGCTCCGCGGCGCGCGCCACGAGATCCACGGTCACCGGCACCTCGGTGACGAGTCGTGATGCGGGGTGGGTCACCATCACGGTGGACACACTCGTGCCGATGAGCCACAGCACCATGGCGAGTCGACCTGCTGTGTCGTGGTCGTCGTTGGGTCCGGGTGCGCCCGACACCGACACATAGGCGGTGTAGTCGCCCGAGCCGGGTTCCTTGATGAGCAGGTCGATGGCGGCGCGCAGCGACACATTCGGCCCCAGTGACAATCGGGCGGCACCCGTGGGGTTCACCCACGACTCTCGGGGCACTGGGTTCACCGTTCGCCATGCGATGAGCCAGCGCACGGCCTCATCGGCCACGTCGAGTCGGGCGGTGCGCGGCAGCGAGGCGACCCAGTCCTGAACGCGCTGACGCTCCCGATCGGCCTCGCCCGATGCGACCAACTCCTTGACGGCCTCACGTACGGCTTCCCGCGCATCGGTGATGCCGGTGCGCGCCGCGGTCAGCCCCACCTGTCGCGAGATCGGAAGAGCGTCGTGTAGGGAAAGAGTGTAGA
>JAFMJD010000126.1 GCA_017853685.1 Actinomycetota bacterium
TGCGTACCTTCCACACCGGTGGTGTGGCCGGTAAGGACATCGCCGGCGGTCTGCCCCGCGTCGTCGAGCTCTTCGAGGCCCGCACGCCGCGCGGCTCGGCCCGGTTGGCCCGTCTGTCCGGTGTCGTTCGCATCGGTGAGGACGAGGGCAAGGGTGTTCCGGTCACGGTCGTCGGCGACGACGGCACCGAGGACACGGTCATCCTCCCGTCGCAGATGCGCATGCTGGTTACCGACGGCCAGGAAGTGAAGGCCGGCGAGCCGATCACCACCGGACCGTTCGATCCCAAGGAACTCATGGAGATCAAGGGCATCCGCGAGACGCAGGTGTACCTCGTCGAGGAAGTGCAGAAGGTGTATCGAGATCAGGGCGTGTCGATCCACGACAAGCACATCGAGATCATCGTGCGCCAGATGACCCGTCGTGTGGGTGTGCAGGAGCCCGGAGATTCGGACTTCCTGCCCGGCGAGCGTGTGGATGCCAAGGTGTTCCGCGACACCAACCGGCGCATCTTCGAAGAGGGTCGCCGGCCTGCCGAGGGTCGTCCCGAGATCATGGGCATCACCAAGGCATCGCTCGCCACCGAGTCGTGGCTGTCGGCGGCTTCGTTCCAGGAGACCACCCGAGTGCTCACCGAGGCGGCCATCGACGGCCGCGGCGACGGACTGCTCGGCCTCAAGGAGAACATCATCATCGGCAAGCTCATCCCCGCCGGTACCGGCATGATGCGCTACCGCGAGTTCGACGTGGCAGCCCCCGACTACCAGCCGATGGCGTACTACTCCTCGGAGGAAGACCCCGCCGAACTGCTGGCTCGTCTCCACGGCGACTACACCGCCGACGATCAGGCCGCCGAGGTCTGATCCGAATTCCGGGTCTCATCGGCAGCCGGCGCATGTCGCCGGTTGCCGAGGCCGACCCACTGCCCCTAACCTTCCGAGGTCCCTGATCGGCCCAAGCCGGTCGTCTGGGACACACCACCGGACCCCGAGGGGTCCCGACACGAAAGCACCGAGAGGTAGCGCGTTGCCCACCATTCAGCAGCTGGTCCGCCAGGGACGCAGCACGAAATCCAGCAAGACCAAGACCCCGGCACTCAAGGGTTCGCCCCAGCGCCGCGGTGTGTGCACCCGCGTGTACACCAACACTCCGAAGAAGCCGAACTCGGCACTGCGCAAGGTGGCCCGCGTGCGGCTCACGAGCGGTGTGGAGATCACGGCCTACATCCCCGGCGAGGGCCACAACCTCCAGGAGCACTCGATCGTGCTCGTGCGTGGAGGCCGTGTTCGTGACCTGCCCGGTGTTCGCTACAAGATCATCCGCGGCGCACTCGATGCAGCCGGTGTGAAGAACCGCAAGCAAGCTCGCAGCCGATACGGCGCGAAGAAGGCGAAGTGATCTGAATGTCACGCAAGGGTCCCGCCACCCGCCGCGAACTCGCGCCGGATCCCATCTATCGCTCACTGCTCGTGACACAGCTCGTCAACAAGGTGCTGCTGTCGGGCAAGCGTTCGGTGGCTGAGCAGATCGTGTACGACGCACTCAAGATCGTCGAGGAAAAGACTGGCGCAGAGCCGATCGCCACCCTCAAGCGGGCGATCGACAACATCAAGCCTCCGCTCGAGGTGAAGAGCCGCCGAGTCGGTGGCGCCACTTATCAGGTTCCGGTGGAGGTGCGCCCGCGTCGGGCCACCACATTGGCCATTCGTTGGGTGGTCGGCTTCTCCCGTGCTCGCCGCGAAAAGACCATGGCTCAGCGCCTCGCCTCTGAGTTGATGGATGCCGCCAACGGCCTGGGTGCGTCGGTGAAGCGTCGTGACGACATGCAGAAGATGGCCGAGTCGAACAAGGCCTACGCCCACTACCGCTGGTAGACCCAGCCGAGTAGACACACTGGACAGAACTCGACACGAGGGCCCACCGGACGCCGGTGGGCCCTTGTGCGTTTTCGACCAGCCGCGAGCGGCACGACCGATGGGCAGCGCGCGTTGCCAGTGATGTGACCGATCAGCGGCAGACACGCGGAATATTTGTGCTGGGTGCATCCGTTTCACCGTCGTACCGCGAAATGTGGTCACCCGGCCCGTCTGGGCCACAACCCCCCAAACACATCTGGAGAAACACGTGAACAAGTTCCGTACCCGCCGCGCGCGCATTGGCGCCCTCGGTCTCGTCGGTGCGCTGTCGGTATTCGCCGTTGCCTGCAATGACAACGCCGATGTTGCCGAGACCACCGCACCCGCTTCGACCGAGGCACCCACCACCACCGCCGCATCGCAGACGATCGTGGACATCGCTGCGGGCAACCCCGACTTCAGCCTGCTCGTCGAGGCAGTCACCGCTGCTGGTCTCGTGGAGACCCTGCAGGGAGCCGGCCCGTTCACGGTGTTCGCACCGACGAACGCCGCATTCGGCGAGGCGCTCACTGCGCTCAAGCTCACCAAGGATCAGCTGTTCGCCGACAAGGAACTGCTCACCAAGGTGCTGACCTACCACGTGGTGGCGGGCAAGGTGCTCGCAGCCGATGTGGTGAAGCTGAACGGCCAGGAAGTGGCCACGGTCGAGGGAACCACCGTGAAGGTGACCGTCGAGGGTGAGACCGTCAAGATCAACGATGCAACGGTCGTGCAGGCCGATGTGGAGGCGTCCAACGGCGTGATCCATGTGATCGACAAGGTGCTCGTGCCCGCCGCTCCGAAGTCGATCGCCCAGATCGCTTCCGAGAACCCCGACTTCTCGCTCCTCGTGGAGGCAGTGACTGCAGCCGGTCTGGTGACCGCTATCGAGACCCCCGGTCCGTTCACGGTCTTCGCGCCGACGAACGCAGCCTTCGAGGCCGCCCTCGCTGCGCTGAAGCTCACCAAGGAGCAGTTGTTCGCCAACAAGGACCTGCTCACCAAGGTGCTCACGTACCACGTGTTCGCTGGCAAGGTGCTCGCCGCCGATGTGGTTGGTCTCAACGGCCAGGAAGTGGACATGCTGAGCGGTGACAAGGTGAAGATCACCGTCGAGGGCGACAAGGTCAAGGTGAACGAGGCGAACGTCGTGCAGACCGACATCATCGCTTCGAACGGCGTGATCCACGTGATCGACGCCGTGCTCGTTCCGAAGATCTGATAACGATCCGACCCCGTAAGCGGGGTGTAGTCGTGATGGGTCCGCCGGCTTGCCGGTGGGCCCATCAGTTTTTTGCGGGGCCGTCGTTGCATCCGATCGGGCGGTTCGACGCGAAACACGGTCAGGAAGCAGACCCGCCGTTGCGGGAGAAAGACGATTGCTAGCGTGCTGATCATGTCGATGAGCGACCGCGGGTGGGCGGACTCGGGCTCGGAGCCTTCATCTGCTCCGACGACCGATGCTTCGCTGCTGCACGAAGCGGGCGATGTCGAGGCGGTGGAGCGAGACTTTGTCGCCGGCACGCACGACGCGCTCCGAGCGGTCTATCAACTCCATGGTTCGCTGATCTTCAGTTACTGCCGGCGTGCGCTCGGACACGATCTCGCTGCCGACGCCACGCAAGAGACCTTCATCAGCGCTTGGCGCTCGCGAACGTCGTTCGACCCTGAGCGCGGTGCGCTGGCGGGTTGGCTCATCGGAATCGCTCGCTTCAAGGTTTTGGAGCAGTTGCGTCGTTCCGGGCGTACAGCGCAACCGGCAGGCGATGCGGGAACGCTCGAACTCGTCGGTGCTGATACACACCGAATCTCGAAGAGCTCGGCGGACCCAGATATCGAGTCGATCGCCGATCGCATGCTGCTCGTGGATGCGCTCGGGCAGTTGGAGCCGAGAGTTCGCATGGTGCTCGAGCTCGCATTCCTGGAGAACCTCACGCACACCGAGGTCGCCGAGCGCTGCGGGTTGCCGCTCGGCACGGTGAAGAGCGACATTCGCCGCGGGGTCGAACGGCTTCGCCGACAGTTGGCTGGACGGATGGAGGCGGATCATGGCTGAGCAACGCATCGACCCCGAGCACGATCGCGACCTCGCAAACATCATGATGTCGCTCTCGGCGGCCGATCGTGATCGTCACATGCCGCCCGCCGATCTGTGGACACGAATCGAATCTGGAGTTCTGACGTCTGACTCGACGAACGGCCAGGCCGTGCAGCACAGCGACAGTGTTGCCACTCGGGTGACGCCGTTCCGGCGTCGCCGGCTGGTGACCGTGGCCGGGGCACTGGCGGTGGCAGCTGCGGCAGCGGTGGCGATTCCCCTCGCCGTGTCGTCGGACGGCGCCACGGTGGTGGCAGTCGCTGCGCTCTCGAACGAGGGTCTGGGGTCGTTCCCGGTGACACCCACGGGGTCGGCCCGCCTCGTTGTCGATCGTGGGCAACAGTATCTGGAGGTGTCCGTCGATGGGTCCCCCAGCGAGCCCGGGGCGTATCTGGAGCTGTGGCTCATCGACGCAAACGTGCGGGGCATGGTGTCACTCGGGCCCTACACCGGCGCTCGCCGCTATCCGGTGCCTGCTGGAGTCGACCCTGTCGCCTACCCGGTGGTCGACGTGTCGGTGGAGCCCGCCGATGGGGTGCCCACCCACAGCAGCGTGTCGGTGGTGCGCGGCCTCCTGCGCTGATCCGGCGCAGTCGACGCCCGTGGGGGATGGCCCCTCAGCAGGTACGATGTTCAGCCGTGCCAGAACTGGATGGGTGAATTAGCGCCCCGTGTTCCCGCCGCCCCCCACGAAGTCCACGACGCGGAAGTGAAGAGACATGGCAAAGCGTGAGTACCCCCTCGAGCGATACCGCAATATCGGCATCATGGCCCACATCGACGCGGGCAAGACCACGACCACCGAGCGCATCCTGTTCTACACGGGTAAGTCCTACAAGATCGGCGAGGTGCACGATGGCGCCGCCGTGATGGACCACATGGTGCAGGAACAAGAGCGCGGCATCACCATTACGTCTGCCGCAACCACGTGCTTCTGGCGTGACCACCGCATCAACATCATCGACACGCCCGGTCACGTGGACTTCACCATCGAGGTGGAGCGTTCGCTGCGTGTGCTCGACGGCGCAGTGGCGGTGTTCGACGCTGTTGCCGGTGTGGAGCCCCAGACCGAGACCGTGTGGCGTCAGGCCAACAAGTACCGAGTGCCGCGCATGTGCTTCATCAACAAGATGGACCGTACCGGCGCCGACTTCTACCGCTGCGTGTCGATGATCGAGAAGCGTCTCGAGTCGACGCCCTGCGTGGTGCAACTCCCCATCGGTTCGGAAGCCAACTTCCGCGGTGTGGTTGACCTCATCCGCATGAAGGCCATCATCTACACCGGCGACGAAAAGGGCGAGACCTTCGACATCATCGACATTCCGGACGACTACGTCGTCGAGGCCGATGAGTACCGCGCCAAGTTGCTCGACCTGGTGGCCTCCGAGGACGACGAGTTGATGGAGAAGTTCCTCAACGACGAGCCGCTCACCGAAGAAGAGGTCATCCGCGGAATCCGAAAGGGCACGCTCGCCTTCTCGTTCGTGCCGGTGCTGTGCGGTTCGGCCTTCAAGAACAAGGGCGTGCAGCCCATGCTCGACTGCGTGATCGACTTCATGCCGAGCCCGCTCGACATCCCGGCCACCACCGGCGTGAAGAACGCCGACTCGGACGAGGTCGTGGTGCGAAAGGCCGACGAGAGCGAGCCGTTCGCTGCGCTCGCGTTCAAGATCGTTGCAGACCCGTTCGGCAAGCTCACCTACTTCCGTGTGTACTCCGGTCAGGTCAGCAAGGGCGACGAGGTGTACAACTCGACGAAGGAAAAGCGTGAGCGCGTCGGCCGTCTGTTGCTGATGCACGCAAACCAGCGCGAGGACATCGACACCGCGCTCGCCGGCGACATCGTCGCCGGCCTCGGTTTCAAGGAAGTCACCACCGGAGACACCTTGTGCGATCGCTCCAACCCGGTGGTGCTCGAGCGCATGGAGTTCCCCGAGCCCGTGATCCACGTGGCGATCGAACCCAAGACCAAGGTGGACCAGGACAAGCTCGGCAAGGCGCTGAAGTCGCTCTCCGACGAAGACCCCACGTTCCGTGTACGTACCGACGAAGAGACGGGTCAGACGATCATCTCCGGCATGGGCGAGTTGCACCTCGAGATCCTCGTGGACCGCATGCAGCGTGAGTTCAACGTGGACGCAACCGTGGGCAAGCCGCAGGTGGCCTACCGCGAAACCGTCACCCAGAAAGTCGACTCGGTGGAGTACCGCCACATCAAGCAGACCGGTGGTACCGGTCAGTTCGCCGTGGTGCGTCTCACCGTCGAGCCGAACCCGGGCGGCGGCTACAAGTTCGTCGACAAGATCACCGGCGGCCGTGTGCCCCGTGAGTACATCCCGGCCGTCGATCAGGGTGTGCAGGCCGCACTCGAGAACGGCGTGCTCGCCGGCTACCCCACGGTGGACGTGCAGGTGAGCCTGGTGGACGGTCAGTACCACGACGTCGACTCGTCGGAAATGGCCTTCAAGGTCGCCGGCAACCAAGGCTTCCGCAAGGCCGCCGAGATGGCCCGCCCGATCCTGCTCGAACCCATCATGGGCGTCGAGGTCGTGACTCCCGAGGAGTACATGGGCGATGTGATGGGCGACCTGTCGAGCCGCCGTGGTCGCATCGAGGGCATGGAGGCCCGTGGCAACACCCAGGTGGTGCGGGCACAGGTTCCTCTCGGAGAGATGTTCGGGTACTCGACCGATCTGCGTTCTCGCACGCAGGGTCGCGCCACCTACACCATGCAGTTCCACTCCTACCAAGAGGTTCCCAAGAACATCGCGGAGGAGATCACCAAGCGAGTGCGTGGCGAGTAAAGCCGCGCTAGCCTGCAATCTTCCGCCGGCTACGGCATGCGGAGCCCGGTGCCCCGGCACCACCCCAGTTCCTTGACAACCCCTATCAACACCACGGAGCACGGAAACCGTCATGAGTAAGGCAAAGTTCGAGCGTACGAAGCCCCATGTGAATATTGGGACGATGGGTCATATTGACCATGGGAAGACGACGTTGACGGCTGCGATTTCCAAGACGTTGTCGGATAAGGGGTTGGCGCAGTTCACGCCGTTCGATCAGATCGATAAGGCGCCGGAGGAAAAGGCGCGTGGTATCACGATCTCGATTGCTCATATCGAGTACGAGACGGCGAAGCGTCACTATGCGCATGTGGATATGCCTGGTCACGCGGACTACATCAAGAACATGATCACTGGTGCTGCTCAGGTGGATGGGGCGATTCTGGTGGTGGCTGCGACGGATGGTCCGATGCCTCAGACGCGTGAGCATGTGTTGTTGGCTCGTCAGGTGGGTGTGCCGTACATCGTGGTGGCTCTCAACAAGTCCGACATGGTCGATGATGAGGAGTTGCTCGAGTTGGTGGAGCTCGAGGTTCGTGAGCTTCTGAACGAGTACGAGTTCCCTGGTGATGATGCTCCGGTTGTTCGGGTGTCGGCGTTGAAGGCCCTGGAGGGTGATTCGGCGTGGCAGGACAAGGTCATGGAGTTGATGGCTGCTGCTGATGCGTATATCCCGGAGCCGCAGCGTGAGCTCGACAAGCCGTTCTTGATGCCGATCGAGGATGTGTTCACGATCACGGGTCGTGGCACGGTCGTGACCGGCAAGGTCGAGCAGGGTCGTGTTCACACGGGTGATGAAATCGAGATCGTTGGTTTGCGTGACACGCAGAAGACGACGTGCACGGGTGTGGAGATGTTCCGCAAGTTGCTCGATGAGGGTCAGGCTGGTGACAACATCGGTGCGTTGTTGCGTGGCACGAAGAAAGAGGATGTGGAGCGCGGGCAGGTGTTGTGCAAGCCGGGTTCGATTACTCCGCATACGGATTTCGAGGGTCAGGTGTATGTGTTGAACAAGGAAGAGGGTGGTCGTCACAAGCCGTTCTTCAACAATTACCGGCCGCAGTTCTTCTTCCGGACGACGGATGTGACTGGGACGGTGCAGTTGCCGTCGGGTACGGAGATGGTGATGCCTGGTGACAATGTGACGATGACGGTGGAGTTGGGTAAGCCGATCGCGATGGATGAGGGGTTGCGGTTCGCTATTCGTGAGGGTGGTCGGACCGTGGGTGCCGGCCGCGTCACCAAGATCATCAAGTAACGACAGCGACCGAGCGACAGGAGCAGCCATGCCGAAGAATGACAAGCGGGTGAAGATCACCCTGGAGTGCACCGAGTGCAA
>JAFMJD010000127.1 GCA_017853685.1 Actinomycetota bacterium
AGCGCGTCGTCGGCCAGCGATCCGAGTCGGTCGGTGATCGCGGCGTCGCCCTCGGCGAGCGTCGCAGGGCGAGTGCCGAGCAGCGAGCCGACGGCATCGGTGAGCTCCGCGCGAACGGCAGTGCCGAGTCGATCGATGGACATGAGGTGGCTCAGGTAGGCGATGGAGGCACCGAGGCGACGCTTGGACTCGGGGTCGGTGGCGGCCGGCATGAGTACCGAGGTGATGTCGGCCATGGCCGCATCGGCGGCGCCCGCGCCCAGTGGCTCGCTCGCGGCGGGCGCGGCGGGCGGTGCGGGCAGTTCATGGCCGGTGATCTCGGCGAGGCCCCGCGGCAGCAGTACGCCGAGTGTGGGGATGAGGAGGTGGTGCACCGAGCGGTCCATCCCGGCGCCTCCGGAGTCCACCACGGCCGCCACACTCACGAACCAGCGCAGCATGACGAACACGCGGTAGTACGCAATCGACGAGCGCTGCACCGGCAGGCCGGTGGCGCGTGACCATTGCGCGAGTTGGGCATCGAGATCACCGCAGTCCCCGTTGATGTCGTGGCCGCGGAACAACCACCACCCGAGGTCGTCCATGGGATCGCCGAGATGCGAGAACTCCCAGTCGAGCAGTGCAGTCACCTTCTTGCCGTCGTGCAGGAAGTTGCCCGGCCCCACATCGCCGTGGCAGACCACCGTGCGCGTCACCTCGGTGGGTGCATGCCGACGCAGTACCGAGAATGCGTAGCGGGCGAGTGGCCACGGGTTCGACGTGCGTTGCAGCAGGATCCGCTCCCAGAGGTCCAGTTCCATGATGGCGTGGTCCGCAGCGCGCGTCGGTCGTGCGAAGCCGGGTAGGTCGAGGTGGCCGGTTTCCACCGAATGCAGTTCGGCGAGCGCATCGATGTAGTCGGTGTAGATGCGATGCTTGTCCGATTGCGTTACTTCGGCGTAGTCGTGCACTCCGCTCGCGCGTTGCAGGAGCAGCACGGTTCCGTCGTCGCTCACACCGTGGCATCGGGGCATCCGCACTGCTTCGTCGGCCAGTGCTCGGTACATCGTTCCCTCGCGTGCGAGTGACAGTTCTGTTCCAGCCGTCGGACCGTCGCCGGTGTCTACGCGTGCCACCACCTCTCGACCATCGGCGAGGTGGGCAATGATCGTGGCCCTGCTCGCGCCGCTCGATACACGGGTGGTCGACTCGACGGCCGAACCCATCACGCCCGCAATCCAGGCTCGCATCGATGCATCGTCCACAACGTCCCCCCGCTGTCCCGTGACCCCCTCGTCACACGCGCCTAGTCTCGCCCACGTGGAGCAACTCACCCCAGCCGACGATTCATTCCACCCACCCGCGAACTCCGATCGTTGGTGGACCGAGACCTGCTGGTTCTCCTTCGACCAGCCGGGTCGAAACCTGTCGGCCACGATCTACCCGCTCTTTCGTCCCAATCTGGACGTGTGCTCGCTCGCGGTCTACATCTGGGACGGCGAGGCCTGCGAGCCGTGGGCGGTGCCGTATCAGCGGTTCCTCTGGCACTTGGCCATGCCCACCACGGATCTCACCCGCCTCGACCTCGAGGGACTGCGTTATGAGGTGATCGAGCCGTTGATGCGGTACCGCGTCGCGTTCGACGACGGACAAGGCACCGCATTCGACCTGGACTTCACCGGGCTGAGGGAGCCCTGGCTCGCGTCGAAGTCGAAGCACGGCGGACACTTCGATCAACCGTGCGCCGTTCGGGGTTCGCTCACGTTGCGCGGCGAGGCCATCGAGATCGATTGCATGGGCATGCGTGACCGCACGTGGTCACCGCGTCCGGATGACCGCGGCGGCCGTGGAACGGGGTACACCTACGGCATCGGCAGTGCCGACACGCAGTTCCTCCTGCTCACCACGCTTGACGGCAACACAGGAGCATTCCAGTCCGGCGTGTTCGCCGGTTACCTCGTACGCAACGGAGTTGGTTCGCGTCTCGTCGACGCTTCGCGACGAGTTACTGCACGTGAGCGCGGCTACCCCACTTCGCTCGAGATCCGTGTGACCGACGAGTCGGGTCGCACGCTCTCGGCAACGGGTCGGTGTCTCAACCGATTTGCCAACTGGGCGACACCGGGTTCGTTCGCATGGATGAGCATGGTGGAGTGGACACTCGACGACGGTGCGGTAGTGATCGGGGAGGACCAAGAGGTGTGGTCCATCGATCAACTCGGCGAGCGGCTTCGCCGCCTCGAGTCGTTGGGGTGAGTCAATCGGCTGCGATGACTTCGCGCAGCGCCTGAGGCAACTCGACCGATCCGCCGAGGATCGGGAGCGACACGAAGAGTCCGTCCCTCCACCAGTAGAGGTCCGGGCTCGCAGGGTTGCTGCGGTTGGTGAAGTCGTCGGTGACCTGCAGCGCGAAATCGGCGATCGTCGACGGTGAGAGCGAACCGTTCACGGTGACGGCGTAGAAGCGGTCGCCGTTGGGGATCGCCACGATGAAGCCGTTCACCGGCGAGCCGCCCATGACGCGGGTGGGGTCGAGGAGCCGTGAAGCTGCGTACTGGTCC
This sequence comes from Actinomycetota bacterium, assembly GCA_017853685.1. Lineage (GTDB taxonomy): Bacteria > Actinomycetota > Acidimicrobiia > Acidimicrobiales > Ilumatobacteraceae > WLJO01. The sequence goes on from JAFMJD010000127.1 coordinate 2,541, forward strand.
GCCCGCACCGACATGAACAATCCCGATCGCTCGGTGGTCACCGGGCGATTGAGCGTCTGGGAGATCGCGGTGGTGATGATCTCGTCGTTCGTCCGACCCCATGACGTGACCTGCGCCGGCTGGAGGTAGCTCACTGCGCTGGCGCTCTGCACCACTACGACCACCACGAGGTCATCGATGATCGGCTGCGCCACGGCGTCCTCGAGCGAGAGTCCGAGCGACGTGAGCGTGCCCACGCGCACTCGGAGCATGGGCTCCGCGTTCTCGAAGGTGAGCGCCGAGCTGGCCTGGTTCGGACTCAGGGTGGTCTCGAGATACGTAGCGATGGTGGCTTCCCATGCGCCGCGCGCCACGGTGGTGAGTTGGGCTGCCAGCAGGGTGAGATCCACACGGGTGCCGTTCTCCAGAGTGGCAGTGCCGGCATTCGGGTCAACGAAGTGTTCGGCACCCAGTTCGGCGAGGGCCGCATCGACCAGTTGGAGATACTCCTGCACCACCTCCACGTTCCAGCCGACCGGAGTCCAGTAGGGAGCCACCGCAGTGACGATCGGCATCGTGGGATACGCCGTGGGTACGGGCGTGGTGGATGGCTCTGCCGACCGAGCATCGACATCGATTGCGGTCGCCCGTGGTGCCGTGCCGTCGGCGCTGTTGGTGCCGCCCGAGCCGGTGCATCCCGCCGCCAGAGCCGCGGTGGCGCACAGACCCACCAGGGTGCGTCGGTGGTGGCGAGGGGACATCGGGAAAACGCTAGATCAGTCGGGGTGCCCCGCTGGGGACAGCCCGCAGGAAAAATGTTCACTACGGTCGGGCTCATGGACTTCTCGATTCCCGCAGAAACACAAGCCCTCCTCGATGAACTGGATGCATTCATCGAGCGCGAGATCAAGCCGCTCGAGCAACAGGACGACAACATCCGCTTCTTCGACCATCGTCGTGAGTGGTCTCGGACCGATTTCGAGAATGGCGGTGTCCCCCGTCCGGAGTGGGAGGCACTCCTGCGCGAGATGCGGCGTCGTGCCGATGCTGCGGGTTACCTCCGGCTTGCGCTGCCCAAGGAATACGGCGGCCGCGGGGCCAGCAACCTCACGATGGCGATCATCCGTGAGCACTTCGCCACCAAGGGGCTCGGTCTGCACAACGATCTGCAGAACGAATCGTCCATCGTCGGCAACTTCCCGACCGTGCTCATGATGCGTGACTTCGGCACGCCCGAGCAGAAGGCCGAGTGGATGCCGGGTTTCCTCGACGGCACCAAGCGCCTCGCATTCGGCCTCACCGAACCGAATCACGGTTCTGATGCCACCTACATGGAGACCACCGCAGTGCGCGACGGCGACGAATGGGTCATCAACGGGATGAAGCGCTGGAACTCGGGTCTGCACCACGCCACCCACGACATCATCTTCGCCCGCACCTCGGGCGATCCGGGTTCGCCGCTCGGCATCACCGCCTTCCTCGTTCCCACGAAGTCGCCCGGCTTCAAGGTGGAGTTCTTCTGGTGGACCTTCAACATGCCCACCGATCACGCCGAGGTATCGCTCACCGATGTCCGCGTCCCTGCAAGCTCGGTATTCGGCCGCGTGGACCACGGTCTCGAACTGGCACAGCACTTCGTTCACGAGAACCGCATCCGACAGGCCGCCTCGTCGTTGGGAGCGGCTCAGTACTGCATCAACGAGGCGGTGGCGTACGCGAACAAGCGGAACACGTGGGGCAAGAAGCTGTCGTCGAACCAGGGCATCCAGTTCCCCCTCGTGGAGATGCACACCGATGCGGCCATGCTGCGCCAGCTCGTGCGTTACACGGCATGGATGCTCGACCAGAAGCATCACATGGAAGTCACGCATCTCGTTGCGATGTGCAACTACAAGGCGAACCGTCTGGCCTGCGACGCGGCTGATCGGGCGATGCAGACCTGCGGAGGTGTCGGCTACTCACGGCACATGCCCTTCGAACACATCTACCGTCACCATCGTCGGTACCGGATCACCGAGGGTTCCGAGGAGATCCAGATGCGCAAGGTGGGACAGCACCTCTTCGGCTTCGGCAAGAAGTGAGCCCGGGCGTCCTGCTGCCTCCCGGCAGGGCGCCCCGGACAGGTAGCGTCAGCGGCCATGGCGAAGCCCGACGCAACCCCCGTGAACATGAAGCCCCGGTCGCACGATGTGACCACCGGCATGCAGAAGGCCCCGGCGCGCTCGATGCTGCGCGCCGTGGGCATGACCGATGGCGACTGGGACAAGCCGCAGATCGGCATCGCCAATGCATGGAACGAGGTGACGCCGTGCAACATGACCCTGCGCAAGCTCGCCGATCGTGCCAAGGAAGGTGTCCGCACCGCCGGCGGCTTCCCCATGGAGTTCGGCACCATCACGGTGTCCGACGGCATCTCGATGGGGCACGAGGGCATGCGCGCCTCGCTCGTCAGTCGGGAGATCATCACTGACTCGGTCGAGTGCGTCATGCACGCCGAACGACTCGACGGCTTCGTCGGTCTCGCCGGTTGCGACAAGAGCATCCCCGCCATGCTCATGGCTGCCGCACGTCTCGACCTGCCCAGCGTGTTCGTCTACAACGGCTCGATCCTCCCCGGCAACCACAACGGGAAGTCACTCGACATCACCAGCGTGTTCGAAGCAGTGGGTGCCTGCGCACTCGGTCACATCTCGGAGGCCGAGCTCGGCGAGATCGAGCGCAAGGCCTGTCCGGGTGAGGGCGCGTGCGGCGGCATGTTCACCGCGAACACGATGTCGTCGATCGCCGAGGCGCTCGGACTCAGCCTGCCGGGGTCGGCGTCGCCGCCGGCCGTCGACCGTCGTCGTGAAGATGATGCCCGGCGCGCAGGCGAGGCTGTGGTGAACATGCTCCGCCTGGGCATCACGCCGCGGATGATCCTCACCAAGCAGGCGTTCGAGAACGCTATTGCGGTCACGTCGGCACTCGGTGGTTCCACCAACGCAGTGCTGCACCTGCTCGCCATCGCCAATGAGGCCGGGGTCACCCTCGAGCTCGAGGACTTCAATCGCGTGGCCGCCCGTGTTCCTCACATTGCCGACATGAAGCCCGGCGGAAAGTTCCACATGAGCGATCTCGATCGCATCGGCGGTGTGCCGGTGGTGCTCAAGCACCTGCTCGACGCCGGCCTGCTGCACGGCGATGTGCTCACCGTGACGGGCCGCACGATGGCCGAGAATCTGCGCGAGATCGACCCGCCGGCACCCGATGGTGTGGTGGTGTACCCGGTGGACCGGCCGATCGATGTGGAGGGCGGCATCAACGTGCTCACCGGTTCGCTCGCCCCGAACGGTTCGGTGGTGAAAGTGGCAGGTCTCACTCACGAGCAGCGCACCTTCGAGGGAACCGCTCGCGTGTTCGACGGTGAGGAGTTCGCGATGAGCGAGATCCTTGCGGGTCGTATCCAGCCGGGCACCGTCATCGTCATCCGCTACGAAGGCCCCAAGGGTGGTCCGGGTATGCGCGAGATGCTCGCCATCACCGGTGCACTCAAGGGCGCCGGTCGCGGCGCCGACTGCGCGCTCATCACCGATGGTCGCTTCAGCGGTGGCACGTGGGGTTTCTGCATCGGCCACGTGGCCCCCGAGGCCACCGATGGCGGCCCGATCGCGTTCGTGAAGGACGGCGACCGCATCCGGATCGACGTTCCTTCCAAGCGGCTCGACCTGTTGGTGGACGACAGCGAGTTGGCCCGTCGCAAGCAGGGCTGGGTGCCGAATCCTCCGCGGTACACCTCGGGCGTGCTCGGTAAGTACGCGCGACTGGTTCACGGTGCCGATACCGGCGCCATCACCAACGTGCTGTGATCCACCGAGTCGCCGAGTGATCGCTCGGAGCATGCAGTGATCCCCGAACACGATCTGGTTGTCGCGGACGACGATCCCACACCGCTTGCCATCGAGCGTCGGCTCAGCATGGCAGAGGGCTTTGCGCTGGCTCGGGCAGATCGGTGGCGCATGGCGCGCTGGGCAGCAGCGGCTGCATTCGTGGTTGCGGGGTACGTGCAGTATCAATACGGCATGCCCTGGGCTTCCAAGGGGCTGCCGCTCGAGCGTGAGCAGTTGCTGGGTTGGATGTTGGTAGGTGCAGTGGTGTGGTCGCTCGGGCGTGACCGTCGCGAGATCACCATGGCCGTCGTGGGCTGGGGCGGATTCGCCCTGTGCTTCGTGCTGTACGACTACAGCAGGGGAGCGATCGACAACATCTGGGGGCGACCCGTGGTGATTCCGGCCACGGCATCGGAGGTGCCCACACAGGCCGTGCACAACGCCGAACGCATCATCACCGCAGAGAAGGCACTGTTCTTCGGCAACCTCCCCACCGTGTGGTTGCAGGACCACCTCTACAGCGGCAACAACCGCCGGCCGCCGGGATGGGAGGTCATCACCGCAGTCACCTATCTCACGCACTTCATCACGGTGTACGTCGTGGCGCTCGTGATGTGGATCCGCAATCGTGCGCGGTGGCTGGAGTGGACTCGGTCACTCGTCACGCTCATCACCCTGGGCGTCGCCGGTTATCTCGTCTATCCCACGGCACCGCCGTGGATGGCCGGACGTTTCGAACTCATGCCCGATGTCGAGCGGCCCGGTACGCGCGCACTGACCTATCTGCACCTCAACTTTGCGGATCGACTGTGGAACAAGGGTCAGGCGCTCACCAACCTCGTCGCCGCGATGCCGTCGCTGCACATGGCTTTCACCGTGCTGGTGGCGGTGTTCTTCTGGCGCACCTCACGCACATGGCTGCGGGTGGTGCTCGCGATCTATCCCGTGTCGATGCTGTTCACGCTCGTGTACGGCGGCGAGCACTATGTGCTCGACTGCGCAGTAGGAGCGCTACTCGCGTGGCTCGCAGTGTGGATCAACCGGTGGTACGTGCAGTGGCGCACCACCGGTGTGACTCCGTGGAGCCGTCACTCGCTCTCGTAATAGTCACGGCCGAGGTGCGTGATCTGCTCCTCGCCCATCATCCAGCGCAAGGTGTTCTTCAACTTGGTGTGCTGGATGAACAGGTCGTGCTCGGGGTACAGCCCCGGAGGCGTCTGCGGGCTCTTGTAGTAGAACGACAGCCACTCCTGGATGCCGCCGAGACCGGCGCGCTGTGCGAGGTCGGCGAACAAGATGAGGTCCAGTGCCAACGGCGCAGCAAGGATCGAGTCACGGCACAGGAAGTCGATCTTCATCTGCATCGGGTAGCCGAGCCAACCGAAGATGTCGATGTTGTCCCAGCCCTCCTTGTTGTCACCGCGGGGCGGGTAGTAGTTGATGCGCACCTTGTGGTACACGTCGCCGTACAGCGAGGGGTACTTGTCGGGCTCGAGGATGTTCTCGAGCACGCCCAACTTGGACTCTTCCTTGGTCTTGAAGTTCTCCGGGTCATCGAGCACTTCGCCGTCGCGGTTGCCGAGGATGTTGGTGGAGTACCAGCCCGACAGTCCGAGCATGCGGGCCTTGAGCATCGGGCCGATCACGGTCTTGACGAGCGTCTGGCCGGTCTTGAAGTCCTTGC
>JAFMJD010000128.1 GCA_017853685.1 Actinomycetota bacterium
GGACGGCCACGGGGTCAGCGGCCCCCGGCACGCCCGCGCCACACCTCGTCGGGCCACAGGCCACGCAGCTGCTCGGCCACGAAGTCACTCGTCCATTGCACCATGTCGAACCACGGCAGCTCGGCGCTCGCCATCTCGGTGAAGGCCATGCCTGCCAGCAGCAACTCGGCGTCCTCGATGTGCATCTCGAACATGCGTGACTCATCGGCCGGTACATCGCCCATCGGGAAACCCGCCCACGATCCGGTGAGTTCGGGCCACACCGCATGGAATCGGGTATCCAGATCCAAGAGGTGCTCCACGTTCCAGGTGGTGCGGTATCCCTCGGCGTCGGCGAGGCTCACCTGGTCCAGCACGATGCCGAGGATGGTCACCAACGCTCCGGCTCCGGCGCCATCGAGTTGCATCATCTGCGGCTGCGACACCCACCCAGCATGCCGGGCGCGGCAGCCATTTGGCCAATAGCGCACAATAGGGCTGCAGCCATCGTCGAAATGGAGACGCCATGGGAGTACTGGTGCCCGAGGATTTCCCCCTCGGAAAACTCGCGAATGACGAAGAGCGTTCCGTGGTCGACGCCTTCGTCGACGGGCTGTCCGACGGTTGGTACGTGATTCCCGATGTGGGCGTGCTGGATCGCCGGGATCACCAGATCGACATCGTGCTCGTGCACCCGAAGAACGGGGTCTTCGTGGTGGAGGTGAAGGGGCACCGACCGCAGATCCGCAACGGTCAATGGGTCACCGACCGTGGGCCGATGTCGCCCCAACCGGTGCAGCAGGCCCGAGACAACACCTACAAACTCCGTGACCTCCTGCGCGGCGTGTCATCCGAACTCGAGCACCTCAACATCGACTACGCCATTGCGTTCCCGAACGCCGGCGAGATCCGGGGATCGCTGCCCGCCGAGATCACCCGTGACCATCTCATCCTGAGCCCGGATTTCGATGATGTCGACGACGCCATCGATCGACTCGTGTGTGCACGCTGGCGCAGCGAGTTCTCGGATCAGGCGACCGAAATCATCATCCGCACACTGCGCCCGGATGCCGACTTCGACATGGATCCCGCCGCCCGGCAGCGACGCGCGCGCAGCCGGCTCGAGACCATCTGTGCCAACCAGGTTCGTGCGCTCGAACGTCTCGACATGAACCGCCGTGTGGTGGTCACGGGTGGGTCCGGAACGGGCAAAACCCGGCTGGCGATGGCGTGGGCGCGTCGCTCCGTGGTGAACGATCGCCGAACGCTGCTCACGTGTTACAACGATCCGCTCGGCGACATGATGCGCGAACGCATGCCGGAGCACGATGCGCTGCGTGTGGGTCCGTTCCTGCGGCTGGCGCTCACGCTGGAGGGAATGCCGCACATCGACATACCACCCACTGCCGATAACGAGTGGTGGTCCAAGGATCTCGTCGGACACCTCATCAGCAACTGGCACCGGATCACCGAACGGTTCGACACGGTGGTCATCGACGAAGCCCAGGACTTCAGCCCCGCATGGCTCGCCCTGCTGGAGCAACTCCTGGACCGTGACGGCTCGCAACGCATCTTGATGGTGGCCGACGTGGAGCAGGAACTGTTCAACCGCGGCTTCACCCTGCCGAGCGAACTCGATGGCTGGACTCGCTGCGAACTCGTGAACAACTGCCGCAACACCTTCGACATTGCGCGTCTCTTGCGCAACCGCCTCGGCGGTCCAGCCGCACCCGCAGGCGGACCCGAATCCACAGGCATCCAGTGGATCCCCGCCGGCACGACAGACACGGCGGTGAGCGAGACCCGCGCCGAGGTGGACCGTCTGATCTCACTGGGCGTGCCGACCGAGTCGATCCTGGTGACCACCGTGTCGCAGGCGACGCGTGATGCGCTCACGAGCGGCGCCGGCTTCGTGCGTTGGGAGGATCGCGGCGAGGGTTCCGTGGTGTGCGAAACCGTGCGACGCGCCAAGGGTCTCGAGTACGACCACGTGCTGCTGGTGGTGCCCACCGAGGCATTCGACCGACGCCTTGCCTATGTGGGTGTGGGCCGTGCGATCTCGGCCTTCACGCTCGTGGGGAACGCGGCGTTTGCGAGTGAGCTCGGGCTGAACTGACGCTCGAGATCAGAACGGTTCGTCGTCACCCCAGGGGAACTCACGCACGCGGCCGTGGATGAGCCGCACCATGTGGTCCACGCGCTCCCAATCGATCCGGGGTGCAGTGGCCGATGCGGTGGTGGAACGTGACACCGGGGTACCCACCGGGATCGTCACACCGAACTCCTGGCCGATGATCTCCGCGAACTGCACCTCGTTCACGTAGGCATCGTTCTCGACATTCGACTTGTCGAACTCGGCAACGAGGGCCTCGCCGACGATCTCGCGCACCTGCTGCTCGCTGATCCGCATGCAACGGTGGTCGTCCTCGAGGGAACTGAACATCGCCGCAATGATGTCGTGCCACACGCTCACCGTGACCTCTTCGTAGACCAAGTGGGTGTTGGGGTTGCCACCGGGTTCGCTCGCACGCACCGGGTCGCCCAGCACGAATGCGGCATCCACCACTGCCGCAACCATCGGCCACAGGAGTCCGGCCCGGTACAGACGGAAGTCCACCAGTGCGATCTGGTACATGCGTGAGAGCCCTTCGCGGTCGATCTCCTCGCACGACTCGTCACACGAGTCGTCGCACTCGTCGTTGCGCCGCTCGTTGTTGTCGTCGTCGTTTGCGTGGTGGTGCGAATCGTTGGTCATGGGGGACACAACGCACAACCCGGGCCGGGGTGTGATCAGGGCTCTGACCTGCGGTTTGTCACATCGAGCCCGCCACGGCGTCAGTGGGGTGAACGGGTCGTTCGTCCTCCCCCGAGGGCGACACATCCGCACGACACATCACACCGTTGGTGGGTTCGTGCGTCATGACCCCAACAACGAATCGATCCCCGAGCGCAGCAAGGAGCCGTGCACATGCAACCGAATATCTCTCTCGACCGCACCATCATCGCCACCCAGATCGACGAGGTGGTCAACATCATGCTCGAGCTCACCGCTCCCCCGGCGGTGGCGATCGAGCGCGCACCACTCGATGTCGTGGTGGTGCTCGACCGTTCGGGGTCGATGTCCGGCGCACCGCTCGCCGCCGTCACGGCCGCAACCGAGCAGTTGCTGCGCCTCGCCGGACCCGAGGACCGCATCGGTGTGGTGGCGTTCGCCTCCGACGTGCGCCTCATCCTGCCGCTCGCCCAGCACGATCCCGCGAGCGCCGGTCCCACCGTTCGCCGTATCACCACCGGCGGCAGCACCAATCTCTCGGGTGGTTGGCTGAAGGCACTCGAGCTGCTCACCAGCGATGTGCGAGCAGGTGCCCTGCGCCGCATCATCGTGCTCACCGACGGCCATGCGAACGCCGGCATCAGCGATGCCGAGCAGCTCGCCGGCCTCGTGGGCAGCGGACACACCCAGGGCGTCACCACATCGTGCATCGGTTTCGCCGACGGTTACGACGAGCAGTTGCTGGCCAACCTCGCCGATGCCGGCCACGGCAACGACTACTGGTGCGCCGGGCCCGATCAGGCAACCCAGGTGTTCGCCGACGAGTTCGGCGGCCTCGCCAGTGTGGTTGCCCAGAACATCTCGGTGGAGATCACCCCCACCGCGGCCGTCGCCACCTCGGCGGTCCTCAATGAATTCCCCATCACCGACCTCCCCGGTGGTGGGGTGCAAATCGCCATCGGCGACGCCTACGGATCCGAGAAGCGGCGCGTGGTGGCACGGTTCCACCTGCGCCCGATCCAGGGCGAGGGTGCCGTCGATGTTGCGGCCATCACGCTGCGCTGGGCATCCACGGTCGACACCGTGTCGCTGCACACCGTGACCCTCCCGGTCACCGTCACGGCCGGCTCAGACCCGGCCGTGCCGGACCCGGGCGCAGATCCCCGTGTGCACGAAGAAGTGCTCGTGCTCGAGGCCGCACGCCGCCAGCGCGAGGCCCGTGACGCCGCCGAGGCAGGCGACCACGACACCGCAGCGGACCTGCTGCGCAGTTCGGTCTCGTTGCTCATGTCGACGGCCAGCCCCGACATGAGCCTCGTGAGCGAGTTGCGCTCCGACGCACTCCAGCTCGACGAGGGCCGCTGGTCGGCCGCCCAGTCCAAGAAGCACTTCTCGCGGTCCCGCTCCACCAGCAAGGGGCGGCGCAGCAACTACGAGGACCCCTTCGCACAGGGCGACCCGGGAGAGCCGATCTGAGCCGGTCCGCACCCCATGGGGTGGGGGCGGAAACCGTGTCACACCCCCTCGTCATCCTTCCCCCCATGAGCCCACACCCCGAATCCACCGGTTCCCAGCCCGCATCCCGATCGCTACGCCCCAAGGAGGCCCGTATGAGTAAGAAAAACCAGAGCCAGTTCCGTCACCCCAGCCGCCGGGTGGCCGCCAAGATGGCCACCCAGCAGGCCGTCATCGACACCTACGTCGGGACGCTCATGGTTGCCGTGTTCGAGCTGGCCAAGCGCCTGGGCTGCCAGGACACGGTGGCCGACGAGGTCTCGGTGCTCGTTGCCGAGAAGTTCCTCCTGAACGCCGAGGAGAACCTCGTGCGCTACCCCACCCCCCAGCGCTACGCCAACGTCGCCACCCGCCACGCCCGCATCTCGTTCGAGCGCAGCGAGCGTGCCCAGCGCGCCGAGGGTGCGGCGCTCGTGCCGGTGGTGGACTCCGACGGCAACGTGCATCACCGGGTAGGCCGTCCGATGGAGTCGGGTGATGTGGTGGTGGGCGACAGCGACACCACGCGATTCGACCTGCATGTCGGGTCGCAGGAGTCGATGGACGATCGGGTCATCGAGGCGCTCGAGGCCGCCGACATGGTGGACCTCTGCTTCGAGGGCGTGGACCCCCGATCGGCCGAGTGGGTCATCAAGGTCGATGGCTACGGGTACACGGTCGTCGAGGTGGCACTCGAGGCCAAACTCGAGCGTGAGACCGTGCAGCGTCACATCGGTGTGGCCCGCAAGCAGTTCAAGGCGAACTACGAGCGGATCACCCGCTCGCGCGAGTCGGTGAGTGCCTCGTGAACGCGCACAGACTCGAGACCACCGTCTCGCTGCGGCTCAGCTACCGCCCCAGCAGCGACCTGCTCATCGGCCAGGTCGACCTCGGAGCACTCGCCGAGGAATCCGATACACACACCAGCGATCACACCGAGACTCCCGATGCCGATTCCAAGATCGTCTGGCGGACACTCGAGGTGAACACCAAGAGCGATGCACCCGTGCTCACCTCGTTCGCCGTGGTGCACGCCATGGCCCGCTACGAGGCCGACACGCTGCGCATGCTCCCACGAGACATCGCAGCGCTTGCTGCAGAGTTCGGACGAACACATCGAGCCCTCGCCGAAGCGTGTCCGAACACGCTCGAGCGCGTGCGGTACCGCGGCACCACCGAGATGTCGGTGCGTCTCGCTTCGCTGATGCGCAGCGAGGCCGAGGAGTCCCAGAGCATCCCGGGCCTCCAACGCGAGGCCCTGGCCGTTGCCCGGGCCATCGATCGCTTCAGCGACGCCATTGTGTTGGTGATGGCCCAGCACCCCGAGAGCGAACCGCCCGCGCTCGTGCGATTCCGCGGACTCGCCCGGGAACTGGCCTGCACCCTCAGCGAGCGCAACGCCATGCCGGCGCCCGGCACATCGGCCGCCGTGCGTCAGGCGCTGCGCAGCGGCACGCCCTTCCGGGCCGAGACGCTGCAGGTGCTCAGCAACACCTTCTCCCTCATCGACGACCCGGCTCGCTGGATCGAGGTCGCTGACCGCCTGAACCGCTTCTCGCACTCCATGACCCAGTCCCTGCACCCGTCGAGGCAGGCCGAGCTCGTGTAGCCCGTGTGCGGCGCGGGTTTGCAGGCCCGTGCCGCACACAGGACACTTGCAGGATGACTTCTGCACCGGACGGCATCGCCTACTCCGTCGATGGCCCCGTCGCCACCGTGACGCTCTCGCGGCCCGACGCGCTCAACGCACTTACCCCCACCATGCTCGGACGGCTCGGTGACGTGCTCGACGCCGCCGCCCGCAACGACAGCGTTCGCGTCGTGGTGCTCACCGGCGAGGGTCGGGCATTCTCCGCCGGGGTCGACCTCAAGGCGCTCGCAGGGCGCGAGATCACCAACGGTTCGGTCGGCGACATCCTGGATATCCCTGCGCGACGCGCCACCGCGCTGCTCGCCACCATGCCCAAGGTCACCATCGCCAAGGTGAACGGCTTCTGCTTCACCGGTGCGCTCGAACTCGCCATTGCCTGCGACCTCGTGCTCGTTGCCGACGAAGCCAAGTTGGGTGACACCCATGTGAAGTTCGGCCTGCGCCCCACATGGGGTATGAGCCAGCGACTCATCCGACTCGTGGGCGCGGCCCGGGCACGTGATCTGTCCTACACCGCACGTACCTTCACCGGCACCGAGGCGGCGCAGTGGGGCATTGCTGCAGCATCGGCACCGCTCGCCGACCTCGACGCGTTGGTGCAGCGATACGTCGAACAGGTTCTCGCCAACAGCGGTGTGGCGATCGCTGCATACAAGGACCTGTACCGTGCGGCGCTGGACCACAGCCTCGGCGACGGCCTGCGCTACGAATACGGCACCACGTATCTCATCGACTACGACGGTGCTCGGCTCGACGCATATCGCTGAGCGCCGTGCGAGACTGCACGAACACCACACGTTCCAACACCCCACCACGGTCCCACGAAAGGACACTCCCATGACCAAGCCCTCTGTCGACCTCGGCAAAGTCGGTATCTGGTACGGCGGCATCGACGCCCTCACCACTCCCGAGGCGCAGGCGTGCGCGCGGCTCATCGAGGAACTCGGCTTCGGTGCGCTCTGGGTGGCCGAGGCCGTGGGCCGTGATCCGTTCGTGTCGTCGTCGGTGCTGCTCGGCGCAACCAAGACGCTCAAGCTCGCCACCGGTATCGCCAACATCTATGCACGTGACCCCATGACCATGGTGGCCGGCCAGAAGACACTCGCCGAGGCCTACCCGGGGCGGTTCCTGCTCGGTATCGGTGTGAGCCACGGCCACCTCGTGGCCAAGGTGCGCCAGCACGACTACTCCAAGCCCTACAGCTACATGGTCGACTACCTCGACAAGATGGACAAGGCACTGTTCATGGCCAAGGGTCCCGCCGACGACGGCGGTCGCATCCTTGCCGCACTCGGCCCCAAGATGCTCGAACTGTCGGCCACGCGCGCCAATGGTGCTCACCCGTACTTCACCACGCCGGAACACACCAAGATCTCGCGCGATGTGATGGGCGCCGATGCCATGCTCGCCCCCGAGCAGATGGTGGTGCTCGAGACCGATCCCACCGAGGCGCGGCGCATTGCGCGTGCCGGCATGAAGATCTACCTCGGTCTGCCGAACTACTTCAACAACCTCGCGCGCCTGGGCTTCACCGAGGCCGACTGGACCAACGGCGGCAGCGATCGACTCGTGGACGCCATCGTTGCGTGGGGCACCGAGGAGCAGATCGCTGCACGCGTGAAGCAGCACCACGATGCAGGTGCCGATCACGTGTGCGTGCAGATCCTGCAGGACGGTGCAGCAGCACCCGAGCAGCAACTGCGTCGACTCGCTCCGGCGCTCGTCGGCCGCTAGCGCAACGGTTACTGCGCAGCGTCGCGGTTCTCGGTCGCCACACCGAGCAGTCGGCCGAGTTTGCGGAAGCAGGATCGAAAGGCTTCGACCACCTCTGGGTTGGCTACTACCTCGGCGGGCACACCCTCCTGCACAACGGTGATCAGTGTTCCGTCTCCGTCCTCGATGAACGTCTGGGTGGAACGGAGTTCGCTTCCCATGAAGTCGGGTTCACGGAACACCATCCGGGTCGGAGGGTGGAGTTCGAGTACGTACCCGCGGTTCGGGCTCACCTCGCCGGATTCGTCGAAGATCATGTCGAACTCGAACCGACCGCCCGCGTGAAGTTCCATCACGACGGACTCGAGGGGGATGTGCAATCCATCCGGGGCGAAGAACTGGTGGAACATCTCGGGCGTCGTGTACGCCCGCCAGACCTCTGC
>JAFMJD010000129.1 GCA_017853685.1 Actinomycetota bacterium
CGGCGGGACAGCACCACGTTGTTGCGGTTCTTGTCGAGCTCGATGATCTTGGCCTGGAGCACCTTGCCCACGTACGGCTGGAGGTCACGCACGCGGCGCAGTTCCACGAGCGATGCGGGGAGGAATCCACGCAGACCGATGTCGATGATGAGGCCACCCTTCACCACCTCGATGACGAGTCCTTCGACCATGCCATCGGCTTCCTTGACCTTCTCGATGGTGCCCCACGCACGCTCGTACTGCGCACGCTTCTTGGAGAGAACCAGACGACCCTCTTTGTCCTCCTTGGTGAGGACCAGTGCTTCCACCTTCTCGCCCAGCTTGACGACCTCGTTGGGGTCCACGTCGTTGCGGATCGAGAGCTCACGGCTCGGGATCACGCCCTCGGACTTGTATCCGATATCGAGCAGGACCTCGTCCTTGTCGATCTTCACAACGGTGCCAGCGACGAGCTGGCCGTCCTCGACGTCGACGAGCGTTCCGTCGATGGCGTCTGCGAACGAGGTGCCGAGGTCATTGGAGGTGACCTGGCGGGGGGTGTAGTTGCCTTCCTCGTCGAATGAGCCGAACGGGCTCGAGGTAAGGGTGGTCTGGTCGGACAAGGGAACGGTCACTTTCGGGAATCGGTAAAAGGGATATGAACCGGGAGAGGATACCACTCGGTCTGCAGATGGCCCACAGGGCCCCGTCCGGCCACAAATCAGATGCGAGTGGCGAGAACGAGGTGCTCGGGCGTCTCGGTGCTGGGTCGTTCGGGTCGGTACTCCCCCGGCGCGACCGCCCAGAGGTCATCCACGCGCAGCCCCACCGATCGGCACAGCAGGGTCAGTTCACGCGGGGTGTAACAGGCGGTCCACAGATCCACCTCACGTGGTTCGCCGGCTTCGTTGCGGATCTCGGTGCGCTCGTGCGACACCCCGGCCGCCGCATCGAACGTGGCCCCCTCGTGGTACCGCACGGCGAAATAGGCGTTGAACGCGCTCAGCGCCAGACGGCCACCGGGCCGCAATGCCCGGGCGATGCCGGCAAGCACCGCTTCGTCGTCTCCACCGGCGGTCATGAGCCCGAACGCCCCCTGGCACAGGCACACCGCTGCATCGAACTCGGAGTCGAAGGCGAGGTGCCGGGCATCGAGGCGCTCGAAGGTTGCCCCGGGCGGTGCTGCACCTCGGGCGAGTTCCACGAAGCGCTCGCTGATGTCCACCCCGTGCACCACCATGCCCCGCCGGGCCAGTTCGTGGCTGTGGCGTCCGGGCCCGCAGCCCACATCGAGCACACGCTGACCCGGCACGAGGTCGAGCGCGGACACGATGGCATCCACCTCTTGCCGGGTGCCCTTGGTGAATGAGTAACGCAAGTAGGCGGACCCGAGGTGGTCGGCGAGCGGCTCGAACCAGTGATCGGGCTCCGGTGCGTCGGCCGGAGGCGCAGTACTCGTCACCTGCGCATCATGCCCTACCGTGAACCGGAGCGATGTCCCCGACCCAGATCGTCCTTCTCGTCATCATCGTGACGGCCAGTGGGTTCGTGTCCGGCATCTCCGGCTTCGGCTATGCGCTGGCGGCCACACCCCTGTGCTCGATGGTGATCGCTCCCAGCGAGGCCGTGATCCTCATCACGCTCTGCGGGATGACTCCGGCGGTGCAGAACTTCGCGCGTTTCCACAAAGACATCGATCGGGCAGTTGCCAAGCGGATGATGGCCGCGTCGGTGCTGGGCATGCCGCTCGGACTCGTGGTGCTCGAGGTATTCGGCGACGCTCCACTGCGCCTCACCATCGGCATCACCACACTCACGATCGGCATGCTGCTGCTCCTCGGCGTGGACCTGCACCGGGCCAATCGATACACCGACGTCACCCTCGGGTTCGTGAGCGGAGTGCTGAACACCAGCACCGGCACCAACGGCCCGCCGCTCGTCATCGGTCTGCGCGCCCACAATCTGGACATCCCGCGTTTCCGCGGCACCATCAGCGTGCTGTTCGTGATTGCGCAGGCCATGGCCTTGGTGCTGTTCGGTGTGCGCGGGCGCATTCACCTCGATCTCGTGTGGCTCGCACTCGCAGTGGTTCCACTGATCACGCTGGTCACATTCGCCGGTCAGCGGCTGAGCCTGCGCCTCGGCAAGCGCCGCTTCGACCATCTGGTACTCGGCCTGCTGCTGGCCAGTGGTGGCGCCGCACTCATCAACGCAGTGGTGTCGCTGCTGAATCGCTAGCGATTCCACTCGCCCGCAGCACTCAGCCCTTGGCTGCCGCCCACGTAGTGCCCGACGACATGTTGACCTCGAGGGGCACCAACAGTTCGGCTGCCGAGCGCATCGTGTCGATCATGAGCGAACGCACTGCCTCGTGCTCGTCGTCGGGTGACTCCACGAGGATCTCGTCGTGCACCTGCAACACGATTGCGCTGCGGTACCCGCCCGCATCGAGTGCAGACGAGAGGCGCACGAGAGCCACTTTGAAGATGTCGGCCGCGAGGCCCTGGATGCCGGCGTTCATGGCCTGACGCTCGGCCGCAGCACGCACGCTGAAGTTCGCCGCCTGCAGGTCCGGAATCGGACGTCGACGACCGAACAGGGTCTCGGTGTAGCCGCGTGCACGCGCCTGCTTCACCGTTCGCTCCATGTAGGCATCCACGTTCGGGAACGCCGAGAAGTAGGCCTTCAGGATCGCTGCTGCTTCGTCACGACCGATGTTGAGACGCTGCGCCAGCCCGTAGGCCTCCATCCCGTACGCGAGTCCGTACGACACCATCTTGGCCTTCGACCGCTGATCCACCGTGACGCTCTTGGGGTCCACGCCGAACACCCGCGCAGCCGTTGCGTTGTGGATGTCCTGGCCCCCCGTGAAGGCCTCGATGAGCCCGGGGTCCTCGGCGAGATGGGCGATGCAGCGCAGTTCGATCTGGTTGTAGTCGGCGATCAGCAACACGCTGCCGGGCGACGACACGAAGGCCTTGCGGAACTGACGTCCCTCGTCACTGCGCACCGGGATGTTGTGCAGATTCGGCTGGTCCGAGCTGAGTCGACCAGTGCGCGCAACGGTCTGGTTGAAGGTGGCGTGAATACGTCCGTCGGACGCCACCTCGGCCAGCAAGCCCTCGCCGTAGGTGGAACGAAGCTTCTCGAACTCCCGGTACTGCAGCAGCGGATCGATGAACTCGGGCCACTGGTCACGCAGTTTCTCGAGCGTCTGGGCGTCGGTGGAGAATCCGGTCTTGGTCTTCTTCAGCGGTGTGAGCCCGTGCTCCTCGAACAGGATCTCGCGCAGTTGCACCGTGGAGTTCAGGTTGAACTCGCGTCCGGCAACCCGGTGCACCTCGGCCATGAGGCGGGCGCACTCAGAGGTGAAGCGAGCGTTCAGCGCTCGCAGTTCCTGTACATCGACGGCCACACCCACGTGCTCCATACGGGCGAGCACCCGCACCAGTGGGTTCTCGATCTCTTGGTACAGCGGTCGCATGCCCTGTGCATCGAGTGCGTGTTCGAGTGCCGGCGCAAGCCTCGATACCGCAAGCGCCACCCGCGCCGCTTCGAGGGAGTCGTCGCTGTCGGTGTCGCCGAAGTCGAGTTGCCCGCTGGGAGCGCCAGCAGTGGGCATCGTGTGTCCGGTGTAGCGCTCGAGCAGTTCGGCGGTGCCGTAGCGGGATTCGGCCGGATCGATGAGGTAAGCCGCAATAGCGGTGTCGAGCGACAGCGACGCAAGGTCGATGCCGAGCCCCAGCAGCGAGCGCATGATGGGCTTGGCGTCGTGCGCCCGCACCGGAATGCCAGATGCCAGCACACTGCGCACACCCGGGTCGGCCAGCATGCTGACCGGAACCCAGAGCACCTCGGCGGTGGCACCGTCGACCACCACGGCAAGGCCGAGCAACGCCGAGCGTCCGGGCTGTCCAGACCACGCTGCCGCCATGTCCAACACCGTCAACTGCCGCAGTCGATCCGCTGCCTCGGCTGGGCTGTCCGCCTTCACCACTTCGGCCTCGAGCACCTGTCCGGAGTCGTCGGCTGCACCGTCGTTTGCGTCGGTCCCCTGCCCACCCGACCCGTTCGCGGACTGGAGCGGAACATCCACCGCCTTCAACGCCTCGCGCAGTCGGTCGTACAGCGCCCGGAACTCGAGGAAGTCGAACAGTCGCTTCACCTCGGTCATGTCGGGGTGAATGCCCGCCGCTGCGAGATCGATCTCCACGGGCGCCGTACGGCGCAGCAGCATCAGATCGAGATTCATCCGTGCCTGCGACTCGTTCGCAGTGAGTGATTCACGAAGCTTGGGGGTCTGCTCGCTCACATGGGCGAAGATCCCATCGAGGCCGCCGTAGGTGGTGATCAGCTTCGCCGCGGTCTTCTCCCCCACGCCGGGGACACCGGGCAGGTTGTCGCTCGGGTCGCCGCGCAGCGCCGCGTACTCCGGATACTGCTTCGGGGTGACACCGGTGCGTTCCACGATGCCGGCCTCGTCGTACAGCGCGTAGTCGCTCACGCCGCGGCGGTTGTACAGCACGCGGACGAACGGATCCTCCACCAGTTGGTAGCTGTCGCGGTCGCCGGTCACGATGATCACGCCGTCGCCCGTATCGCGGGCCCGCTCCACCACCGTGGCGATGATGTCGTCGGCTTCCCAGCCCGGCGCCTCGAGCGCAGCGATGCCGAGCGCGCCGAGCACCTCTCGAACGAGTCCCATCTGCTGGCGCAAGATGTCGGGCGTCGCTTCGCGCTGGGCCTTGTATGCGGGGTTCGCCTCGTGACGGAACGTGGGCTCGGGTCGGTCGAAGGCCACCACCACGGCGCGCGGCCGATGATCCTTGATGAGGTTGATGAGCATCGACGTGAAGCCGTACACCGCATTGGTGACCTGACCCGACGCGGTGGTCATGTCGGTGGGCAGCGCGAAGAACGCTCGATAGGTGAGCGAGTTCCCGTCGAGCAGCAGCACCGTACCCATCGACGACGAGCCTACTTCGCCGTTGCCGGCCGGGGCCGAGGCTGGCCGGTTGGCACTACGGGCGCAGGGTGCCGGCGATGATCTGCTCGGCGATGTCACGCATGCGCGTGCGCTGACTCATCGCGCTGCGCTGCACGAAGGCAAAGGCGTCGGCCTCGGCCATGTTGCACTCGTCGATCAAGATGCCCTTGGCCCGGTCGACGATCTTGCGCGTCTCGAGTTGATCCTCGAGTCGGCCCACCTCTCCGCTGAGCGCGGACAGTTCCCGGAAGCGCCCGATGGCCACTTCGATCGCCGGGATGAGATCGCTCTTTTGGTAGGGCTTCACGAGATACGCGAGTGCCCCCGCATCACGCGCCTGCTCCACCACCTCGCGCTGGCTGAACGCCGTGAGGATGAGCACCCCGCAGATGCGCTCGGCGTTGATCTGCGTGGCCACCTCGAGGCCCGTCATGCCGGGCATCTTGATGTCGAGGATCGCGAGATCGGGCCGCAGTTCGCGCACGAGTCGCAGCGCGTCATCGCCACGACCGGTCTCGCCGACCACGTCGTAGCCCTCTTCTTCGAGGGTCTCTTTGAGATCGAGGCGGATGATGGCCTCGTCCTCGGCGATGACGACTCGGATGGTCAACGGATCTCCTCCACCGTCCAACGTACGGAACCTGCAGTATGGCCCGTCATCGGCGGAGTTCGTCGAGCAGTTCGTCCTGCCGGCGCTCGAGGCGAGCGATGGTCTCCACCACTTCCTGGCGACGGGCGCCCATGGCATCGGCGTGCCGACTCGCCTCCCGGAACTCGTGATCCGCCAGTGCGGTCTCGGAAACCAGCGAGCGAATGCGGCTGTCGTCGGCCTCGTCGGCGAGATGTCCGAGTTGTTCGTCGATGACTCGGAGTTCCTCGCGCAGGGAACGAAGGCGACCGCTCACTCCCGAGAGCCGACGCTCCACCAGCCATTTCGCCATCACCCGGGAGTGTACGAGTGCTGGCATGCTGGGGAGCGTGACCGACGCGTGGGGCATTACCGACGGCTACCACGACATCGACGGCATGTGGCACGCCACCGCCGACTCCACTCGTGCGGCATTGAGGGACCTCATGGGCGACCCGACCGCAGCCCCTCCTGCATGGTGTGTGCAGCACGGCTCCACGCCCGGTCTCTGGGGGCCGTGCACCATTCGCCTCGAGGACGGCACCGAGGTCGGGCCTGTACGGAGCCTGCCGCCCGATCTCCCCATCGGCTATCACGATCTGGTACCGGTGGACGGCGGCCCGGTGACGTTCTTGGTGGTTGCGCCGCCGCGTGTTCCCGACGCTCCCCGCGCATCGGGATTGAGCGCGCAGTTGTACGCGCTGCGTTCGGCGGGCTCGCAGGGAATCGGCGACCTCGGTGATCTCGCAGCACTGCTCGCCTGGGCGGCACGAGAAGGCGCTGGCGCCGTGCTCATCAGTCCGCTGCACGCGCCGTCGCCCACGTTTCCGCAGCAGGACAGCCCGTACTACGCGAGCAGTCGCGTGTGGATGAACCCGCTGCACATCCGTGTGCCCGGACTGCCCGAGGACCTCGATGCACCCCTCGTGGACCGCGATGCGGTGTGGGCCCTCAAACGCTCTGCGCTCCGTTCGTGGTTCATCACATCGTCACTCGGTGGCGGCTGGCGTCGCTGGGTGGACGCACAGGGATCCTCGTTGTGGCAGCACGCGCAGTGGTGCGCGCTTGCCGAACGCAACGGTCCGGTCTGGCAGCAGTGGCCCGCCGAACTCACGCATCCCGATGCATCGGGCGTTGCGGCCATGGATCCCGCTGACTTCGACGTGGAGTTCCACGCGTGGTGCCAATGGTTGGTGAGCAGTCAACTCGCGCAGGCGCGCCGCGCCGCGCCGACCGTGGCGCTCATCGGCGATCTCGCCGTGGGCTTCGACCCCTGCGGTTCGGATGCGTGGCGGTTTCAGCGAACCCTCGCGCTCGGCTGGCGGGTGGGATCACCGCCGGACATGTTCAATCGAACCGGCCAGGACTGGGGTCTGCCGCCGTTCAACCCCATCGCGCTGCGCGCCGAACGCTTCGCCCCATTCATCGAGACCGTGCGCGCCGCAATGCGTCAGGTGTCGGGCGTTCGCCTCGACCACGTGATGGGACTCTTCCGCCTGTGGTGCATCCCGCCGGGCGCCGATCCCGCCGAGGGCACCTACGTACGACAACCGAGCGATGTGCTGCTGGGCATCGTGCGGGTGGAGGCCCACCGCGCAGGGGTCTTCGTGGTGGGCGAGGACCTCGGCACCGTGGAAGACGGTGTGCGCGAGTCACTGCATCGCTGCGGCATTCTCGGCACTCGCGTTGCATGGTTCGATGCAGAACCGCCGCAGCGCTGGCCCGAGGAGTGCTTGGGCACCGTCACCACCCACGATCTGCCCACGATCGCCGGCGTGTGGTTGGGCTCTGATGGCGATTCCGCGATGCGTGACCGCCTCACCGCCATCACGCGCGCCTCGGCCGGCGCACTCTCGCACGAGGTGACCCTCGCCGCCCACGAAGCGCTCGCCCGCTCACCAGCGCGGCTACGCCTCGCAACCCTCGAGGACCTCTGCGGCATGACGGCGCGGCCGAATGTTCCCGGGACGGTGAGTGAGTTTCCGAACTGGCGGCGACGACTGCCCCTGCGCATCGAGGACTTTGCGCGCACCGGCACGATCCGTGCAACCATGCAGGCGTTCCGGGAGACCTCACGTGGATGACAGCACACACAACGACGCATCACCGTCGGGACCCGCACGACGCGGTGGCTTTCTGCAGCGCGCCGCCGAGCGAGCCAAGCAAGCGAGTGCGGCCCTGCGTGAGGAATATCGCAAGGGAACCGAGGGCGACACCTCGCCGGTCCAACCCATCGCACCCACCGCCGGTGAGGTGTTCAAACGATGGGCCGCATCCGAGGCCGAGGAATCCGACACACCCGCACCGAACGAGAGTGCTGCGGGCGAAAACAGTACGGGCAACGAAACCGGCACCGAGGAAGCCGACGAGGTAGCCGACCTCCTCCGGGGTGTGGACTGGGACGCCGT
>JAFMJD010000130.1 GCA_017853685.1 Actinomycetota bacterium
TCGACCTGCCCGGCACCGGCTCGAGCCGATTCAGCGCCACCACACCGCTCTCGCTCGATCTCCACATCCACAGCGTGCGGCGGGTGGTCGACGAATTGGGTGTTCAACGCATCTCGGTCGTGGGGCACGACAGCGGCGGGATGATCGCGCGTCACGCGCTCGCCGGTGATGCCCGTTTGCGTTCGATGGGGCTCATCGACACCGAGCAGTCGAATGGGGTCACGCTCCGATTCCGCAGTTTCGTCGCCATCCGGCATCTACCCGGTCTTGCCGGTGCACTCGGTTGGGTGGCGGCCCACCCGCGCGTTCGGCGCCACCCCCTCGTGTTCGGAGCAGCATTCGCCGATCCGTCCCTGCTCGACGGTGAGTTCGCCGAGTTCTTCCTCGACCCACTGCAGCGCTCACCCGATCACCGCGCAGCAGCCGCCGCGCTGCTCCGCAGTTTCCGATACAGCCACGTACGCGAACTCGCAGAACTGCACCGTCAGATCCGGGTTCCCGTGCAACTCGTGTGGGGGGCACTGGACAAGTTCTTCCCGGTGGAACGCGCCAAGCGCATGGTGGAGACCTTTGCCGACGCACGCCTCGAGATCATCGAGGGCGCGGGGTTACTCGCTCAGGAGGAGCGGCCCGCCGAAGTGGCACGCGCTTTGCTCCCCGTGCTCACCGGCAATGAGGCTCACTCGTAGCGCAGCGCCTCGACCGGATCGAGGTTTGCGGCACGACGCGCTGGGAGCCGACCTGCAATCACGCCGATCAGTGTGGTGCCCGCAATCACGATGAGTGCGAGCCCGATCGGAACCTCCATCACATCGCGCGCAGTGACCCCACTGTCCTCGAGCTGGTTGTTGATGATCTGATTCAGTCCCACCATCGCCGCGAACGAGAGCGCAACACCCACCACACCACCGAGGAAGCCGAGGAATGCGGCCTCCACGGTGAAGAGCCGTTTGATGGTGCGCTTCGTGGCGCCGAGCGCGCGCATGATGCCGATCTCACGCGTGCGTTCGAGCGTTGCCATCACCATGGTGTTGATAACGCCGATTGCAGCCACGAGCAGTGCGATGCCACCGATACCGCCGAGTACCGCGCCGATGATGGTGAACGCATCGTTCTGCTCCTTGATCTGTTGCAGGCCGGTAGCCGCACCGAGATTGTCGGTGCGCTCCACCTGATCGGCAACTGCCTCCACATTGCGCTTCTCGTCGACCGACAGATAGAGCGACGAGTAGCCCTGCCAGGCGAGCACGCTGCGCTGCTCGCAGCCCTGGCCCGTCTGTTCGTTGCTCGCACCCGGTTCGCAGTACATGCGCTTGGGTGCAACGTCCAACGCGTTGGCGAGCACCATGTCGAACTGTGCGTTGTCCGAGACGTACACGCCCACCACGGTGGCCGACACCTCGGTGACCAACTGCTGCTGCGCCTCACCGCTCTGCAACGCCCGATAGGCATCGTCGAGACGCTTCGCCTCGGCGAGCAACTGGTCGCAGTCCGGACTGGGGTTGCGTTGGCAGTCGGCAACGCGCTGCGCGTTGTTCAGGCAATCGGGAAACGTGTTGCCCACCGGGCAGTTCTTCGCATTCTCGATCTCGCGGCGCGCATCGTTGGTGAAGTTCTCGTCGTAGACGAGCGAGATCTTCTGACCCACCAGCGACTCGTACTTGCCGCCAGCACCGAGGCCTCGTGCGAGCGGGGTGGAGATGAGCACCCCGTTGCTCTTGGCATCGTCGGCGGTGAGTTCGCGGCCGGCGGCAAGGTCACGCACCACCGTGCCGTTCGGGTCGTACGCGATCAGGTTGGGGCGTCGGGCCTCGCCGCCGCCCTCACGGCGCGCCGAGCCGAAGACTCCGCCCGCCACCACGGGGGTGAGGCTCTCCACGTGTTCGATCGAGCGCATCTTGTCCACGGTGGCGTCAGAAATCTGCGGTGCCCCGCTGTCGCCTCCGGACGTGTCGCCCCACGAGGCCTCGCGGTAATCGATGCCCTTCACCCGGGTGACGATCACGCGACGGTCCTCACCGGTGCGTTCGAGCGATGAGTTGAGGAAGCTCTTCGCGCTGGTGACCAGTGAGAGCATCACGGTGACCGACAGTGCGCCGATGACGATCGCGAAGATGGTGAGGCTCGAGCGGAGCTTCTGCCGGTTGACATTGCGCCATCCGGTGCGGAACTGATCGGTCAACTTCATCGCGCACCTGCGCTCTCGGTCAGCTTGCCGTCCCGAATGGTGAGGACGCGCCTCGCTTGGTTCGCCACTGCTGCATCGTGGGTGATGATGATGAGTGTGATGCCGGCTTCACGATTGAGCCGCACGAGTTCTGCCATCACGTCGGCGCCGCGTGCGGAGTCGAGGTTGCCGGTGGGCTCGTCGGCGATGATGACGGCCGGGTCGTTCACCAACGCACGGGCGATGGCAACGCGCTGTCGTTGGCCACCGGAGAGCTGTGTGGGTTTGTGTTTCGCCCGGTCCGAGAGCCCCACCTTCTCGAGCGCAACGAGCGCCTTTTCCTTGCGTGCCTTGCGTGAGCCCACGCCGCCGAGTGCGAGTGGCGCCATCACGTTCTCGAGCGCGGTCTCGTGCGGTTGCAGGTTGAACGACTGGAACACGAAACCGATCCTCGAGTTCCGGTACTGCGAGAGCGCCTTGTCCCGCGCCTTGGAGAGGTCGACCCCGTCGACTTTCACGGTTCCGTCATCGGGCTGGTCGAGTCCACCGATCACGTTTGCGAGTGTCGACTTTCCCGAACCCGAGGGCCCCGAGATAGCGACGAAATCGCCCTGTTCGATATCGAGCGACACGCCGTCGAGCGCGTTCACCACTTCGTCCCCGAGCCGATAGGTCTTGCGAAGACCCCTGCATTCGATCAGTGCCACGGCAACCCCCTTGCTTGCCGGGACAATACAGCGGGTGTTCCAGGCGCCCGGAAACTGCGCACTCGGGGTCGCTGTGACATCATCGCCCCATGCACTCGCCCGGAGCGCTCGCGCCCTACCGAGTACTCGACCTCACCGATGGCCGGGCCGATCTTGCGGCATTCGTGCTCGCCGGACTCGGGGCCGACGTGGTGAAAGTGGAGTCACCAGCCGGCGGGCCGGGCGCATCTGTCCCTGTCGGAGAAACAGACCTGCGGACTCACGCGTTCAACCGCGGCAAGCGCAGCGTGGTACTCGACCTCGACACCCCAGAGGGTCGCGCTCGATTGCTCGAACTCGCCGCAACGGCCGACTTCGTGTTCGAGAACGCCGATCCGGGTGCGATGACCGCACGTGGCGTCGGCTACGAGGCGTTGCGCGCAGTGCGGCCGGACATCGTGTACGTGGCCATTACCCCGTTCGGCCAGACCGGTCCGTACGCACACCATGTGTCCACCGATCTCACGCTCTCGGCGATGGGTGGTGCGATGGCGCTCAACGGCGAGCCCGACCGGCGGCCCGTTCGGATCACCGTTCCGCAGACCTGGTACCACGGTGCGGTGGAGGGCGCGTTGGGAGCCCTCGTCGCCCACGAGCGCCGCCGACGGACTGGCGAGGCGCAGTTCGTCGATGTCTCGGTGCAGGCGGCGGTGTTCTGGACCGGGCTGCAGGCGATGATCGCTCACTCCATCATGGGGCGAAACATCGAGCGCAACGGCACGGTGCTGCAGCTCAGCACGATGACGGCCGAGCTCGTGTTCCCGTGCGCCGATGGCGAGGTAGTGCTCATCGCCACTACCGGCACGCTCGTGGGGGTGATCCCGTGGATGGTGGAGGCGGGCACCGTCACACGTGAATGGGCCGATGCCGAGGACTGGCGCACCTACGAGGCCCGCATGCTCACCGCCGACTCACTTGCACACACGGTGGAGGAGGTGCGCGCAGCCATCCGACGTTTCACGATGGCGCATACCAAGGCCGAACTGTTCGCCGGCGGTCTCGAGCGCAACATCAACATCGCCCCGGTGAACACCGTGGCCGATGTGCTTGCCTTCGATCACCTCACGGTGCGCGAGTACTGGGACACCGTCGAACTCGCCGATGGCCGTGAACTGCGCGCCGCCGGTCCGTTCGTGAAGGCCTCGGGCACTCCGGTGCGTTGGACGCGTCCCGCACCCCGCCGTGGCGAGCACACCGACGAGGTGTTCGCATCGCTTGCTGCCCGCAAACCCGACGTGCGGACCACGTCGACACCCTCGACAACAACGGGTTCGGGTCTGCCGCTCGAGGGTGTGAAGGTGGCCGACTTCTCGTGGATCGGTGTGGGACCCATCACCGCCAAGGCCCTCGCCGACAACGGCGCAACGGTGATCCGCATCGAGTCCGACAGCCCTGCGGATCGCCTGCGCCTCGTCGGGCCGTTCAAGGACGACATTGCCGGCATCAACCGTTGTCAGTTCTTCGGTTCGTTCAACACCTCGAAGATGTCGTTGCAGTTGAACCTGAAGAACCCCGATGGCTACGCCATCGCGAAGCGGCTGTTGTCGTGGTGCGACATCGCGCTCGATTCGTTCACCGCAGGAACCATGAACGAGATCGGACTCGGTTACGACGTGGCGCGTTCGCTCAATCCGAGCATCATCATGGCCAGTACCTGTCTGTTCGGCCAGACCGGACCGGCGCGCCGTCTGCCCGGCTACGGCTATCACGCAGCGGCAGCGAGCGGCTTCTACGAGGTGACCGGTTGGGACGATCGGCCTCCTGCGGGTCCGTTCAACGCATACACGGACACCATCGCTCCGCGCTTTCTCGCATCGACCTTGCTCGCTGCGCTCGATCATCGCCGTCGCACGGGTGAGGGCCAGTACATCGACCAGGCCCAGATGGAGTCGGCGCTGCACTTCCTCTCGCCCGAACTGCTGGACATGCAGATCTCGGGTCGCTCACCCCGACGCTCGGGCAACTACGCCCCTGGTGTTGCGCCGCACGATGCGTACCCGTGCGCCGGCCACGACCAGTGGTGCGCGATTGCGGTGGAGACCGACGCACAGTGGACGGCGCTGCGTCGTGTGCTCGGTGATCCTGCTTGGGCGAACGATCCGGCACTGAGCAGCGCAGCGGGACGGTGCGAACGCGTGGAACTCATCGACCGCGAACTCGCTGCGTTCACCTCGCAGTACGAACCGCGGGCGTTGATGGAGTTGTTGCAGGCCGCCGGAGTTCCTGCGGGCATGGTGCAGCGCTCGAGCGATCACCAAGAGGATCCGCAGTTGGCGCACCGGCAATTCTTCCGTCCGCTGGAGCATCCCGAGATGGGGCTCATTCCCTACGAGGGCCACCCGTACCAGATCCTCGGCTACGGCAACGGTCCGCGTTCCGCCGCACCGTGCCTCGGTGAGCACACCTTCGAGGTGCTGAACGAGGTGCTGGGCATGAGCATCGATGAAGTCGCCGACGCCATGGCAAACGGCGCGTGCGGCTGAGCGGCTAACCGACCGCGAGGCTCACCGCTCCGACTCGCCGGCGTCGGCTGTGGATCATGACGAGTGCGGCCGCGAGGGCGTAGGCAACGAAGCAGAACACCCCGGCGAGATGAAAGGCGTGAGCCTGTTCCCGGTAGGCGCCGATGTTCCGCGCTGTGTCCCTGTCGAGATCGTCGAACACGATCGTCCCGACGATCAGTCCGCCGATGGCGATGCCGAGGTTGACAGCAGAGTTGCGCAGCGACGATGCAGCACCCGCACCGCCTGCGGGGGCGAGGTCCATGAACGTCTGCGTGAGCGGGCCGACCACGGCGCCGATCGGCAGGCCCGCGATGGCGAGCACCGCGACGGGAACCCAAGCCGATGACTCCGCCGCAACGACGAAGACCCCTACCGAGAACGCAGCAGCGGCGAGCAGCGCTGCTGTCGCAACCCGGGTGCTGCCGTGCCGGGCACTCAGTCGGCCGCCGAGGATCGCGCCGCACGCCGAGGTGACCTGCGGAACGATGAGCATGGCGGCGGTCTCGAGCAGCGACTGGTGATACCGGAACTGCAGCACGGCGAAGGTGAAGAAGAACAGGTTCACCCCGTTCACCACGAACAGCGCCATCGCAATGGGGTACGAGCCGGGGGATCGCAGCGTGCGGAGGTCGAGTGTCGGCCGTGCGAGCCTGCGCATGGCTGCGACGAGAACGGCTAGCGCAAGGACACCGATCGATGCGCTCACCACGGCGTGAAGGGTGTGTGAGCTCGTGCGGGAGTTGATCTTGACGAACGAGATGGCGAGAGCGATCCCTGCCAGAGCAGTTCCGGCAAGGCCCGGTGTGGCGAGCTCGGCTCGGTCGGTGTGCTCGGAGCGCGAATCGAGTGAGCGTCGTGCCAGGAGCAACGTGGCGATTCCGAGCAACAGCCAAGTCGTTGTTACCCATCGCCAGTCGGCCGCCGCAACGATGCCCGACGCGACGAGCGGCAGCACCACGGCGACCGTCGGTGCGATGACGGCAAAGACGCCGAATGCCCGCGCGCGCCGCTCTTTTGCCGGAAAAGTCTTGTTGAGGATGGACAGCCCCACGATCGACATGGCGATGGTGCCGATCCCCGAGAGCGACTGTCCAACATGGAGTACACCGGCATTCGGCGCAATCCCGATCAGCAATGCGCCTGCACAGAACGTGACACTCGCAGTGCTGAGGGCCCGACGGTCGCCCCAGCGATCGGCGAGTGCACCAACGAGGAACACCACGAGCAGACTGGCACCCGAGGCAATATCTGCCACCACCATGGTCTCGTCGGACGACATCGAGAAGTCGTCCCGCAGCGCTTCCAGCATGAACTCGAGGCAGGTGTAACTGACGAGACCGGCAGAGATGGCGAGAAACGCAGTGACGGCGCGAAGCCGAGTGCTGCTGTCTCGGCCCATAGCGCCGAGTGTACGAAACCGAAGTTGGTGCCGGTTCAGTCGCCCGACGTCTGCACGGTGAACTCGAAGTGCTGAACTCGTCCACCTGCTTGGTCGATCGAGGTCTCCAGCACACCGCGGGCACCCGAGTAGGCGCCCGTGCCGCCGACGACCGATCGCGTCGTTGCCAGTTTCTTCACGGCATCAACGGCTGCGGTGTCAGTTGTGTCGAGTGGGAAGTACTGCACACCGGTCACCGTGATGGTGCCGTCGGTGAGCACGAAGGTGAGTTGGTTCTGGAACAGCCCGAGTCCGTCGGGAACGTTGTGCTCACCGGGGAGCGCAACGAGGGTCTTCGTGCCGAAGAGACTGCCGACCTCCTCGCCATCGCGCGTCACTGTGGCGCTGAAGGCGTCCACGTCGCCGATGCTCGGGCCGGATTCGCCGTTGTCGACGAACACAGTCTTGGGCGGACTCGAGACGAGGTCGAGCGTGACCGACGAGGTGCCGTTGTCGGCCTCGTCCGACGAGCAGCCGGCGAGGGCAGCGACGGGGAGGGTCAGGCCGATGAGGAGGAGCAGTGTGTTGCGTCGGGAGGACATGCCGGCACACTAACAGAACCGAGTTCAGTCGCTCGCCTTGCCGCTCCAGCTGAAGGGCCGAGCCCAAGTCCGCAGTGGGTACTCTCCCGGCCATGAAGGCAGTACCCGCCGTCAGAGCAGCACTCGCTGGCGTCATCGCACTCGTGGCACTTTCCGGCTGTTCGCAGGACAGCAGCGACACACAGGCCGACTTCGAGGTGACGGTGGAGCTCAGTTCTCGACAGACCGACGCTCGACGCTTCGATCGTGACGGCCAGGCCACCACTGGAGCCCTGCTCCTCGAGGGCGAGGGCACCGGTACCGATGGCGAGGTGGGCGTGGTGATCTGGGGGCTCTTCAACTACCGCAACGATGTGGGCGAATTCGCTTCATCGGTGGAGTTCGATTTCGGTGACGGCAACACGCTCTACGCGCACGGCAGCGACGGACGAACCACTCGCTCCGACACCGGGGTACACGTGCAGGCCACCTTCACCATCGTTGGTGGAACGGGCAAGTTCGAAGGTCGTCGGGGCGAGGTCGTGTACTCGGCAGACCGCGCCACCAC
>JAFMJD010000016.1 GCA_017853685.1 Actinomycetota bacterium
GCCGAAGTCCGCACGGCCGGCATACCAGTTGCCGCGGTAGAAGAGCACGGGCCGATCGACACCGAGTGTCTGCAGGCGCGAGAGCAGCACCGTGAGGTCGGTGGGGTTCGAGCGCAGTTCGCCGGTGACGATGCTCGCGTTCTTGTAGGCATCGCTCAGTGCTGCCTGATCACGCTGGCGCACGAGTCGGCTCTTGGTGAAGCTGTAGGTGGTTGCGGCGAGGAACGCCGAGAGCGCGAGTCCGCCGAGGGCGAACGAGAGCAGGATGCGGGTGCGCAGCGAGATGCGCCGGGGGCGGAAACGCTCGAGGGTGTCACGCGCTGTACTGAGCAGACGGTGTGTCTGCACACCGTCGGGGTCAGCCGGAGCCTCCGGGCGGGAAATGGACCCGGTATCGCTCACGTCGGGCTCACGACTGGAGTCGGTAACCCAACCCGCGGACGGTGACCACGTGGCGCGGGTTGGCCGGATCGCCCTCCACCTTGGTGCGGAGTCGGCGTACATGGACATCGACCAGACGGCCGTCACCGAAGTAGTCGTAACCCCACACCTTGTCGAGCAACTCTTCGCGCGAGAACACACGCCCGGGGTTCTGGGCGAGTTCGCACAGCAGTCGGAACTCGGTCTTGGTGAGGTGGACTTCGCGGCCGCCGAGATTCACCTTGCCCTCGTCGGGCACGATCTCGAGATCGCCGAAGATGAGTCGCGCATGTGCCGGACTCACGGGCCGCACCCGTCGCAGGAGTGCCCGGATGCGAGCGGAGAGTTCCTTCGGGGCGAACGGTTTGGTGAGGTAGTCGTCGGCGCCTGCTTCGAGACCGGCAACCACGTCGTGGGTGTCGACACGTGCAGTGACCATCACGATCGGTACATCGCTCGAGCGTCGGATCGTGCGGCACAGTTCGAACCCGTCGATACCCGGCAGCATGATGTCGATGAGTACGACGTCGCTCGGGTGGCGTTGGAATAATTCGATAGCGGTCTCGCCATCGGCTGCCTCGTCCACCAACCAACCCTCGTCCTCGAGCGCCATCTTCACCGAGGCGCGGATGCGTTCGTCGTCCTCGACCGTCAGGATCCGGGTTCCCACGTCGGTCATCCTAGGTGCGCGCCGTGTCGGCTGCCCGCCATGGGTCCGCCGGGTGGGGGAGTGCTGCGGTGGCGCAGCCTCAACCCGTCACTGCACCGCAGCGATGAGTTCCACGAGTGGGCCGAAGATGGCAGGAGTAGCCACGAGTACCGAACCCGGGTGAACCGGGCTGCCGTCGATGCTGGCCACCCGACACCCTGCCTCTCGCGCGATGACTTCTCCTGCGGCGAGGTCCCATGGATTCAGGTATTCCTCGAAGTAGGCGTCGACCCGTCCGGCGGCCGTGTAACACAGGTCCGGTGCAGCGGCACCGATGCGTCGGACATCGCGGATCCGATCGATGATGGCTGCGAGTCGCGCAGCCTGTGCTCGGCGTCGTTCCGGGTGGTACGAAAAGCCCGTCGCCACCAGCGCGTGGCCGAGGTCGGTGGTGTTGGAGCATCGAATGGGTGCGCCGTTGCAGAAGGCGCCGCCACCGCGATGCGCGTAGTAGGTCTCACCCGTACTCGGGACCACCACGACACCCACGAGGGGTCCGTCGGGGTCACGCGCAGCGATCGACACGGCAAAGCCGGGCAGTCCGTACAGGAAGTTGGTCGTGCCGTCGATCGGGTCGATGAGCCAGTCGATACCGGATGAGCCGCGACGGTCGGCACCTTCTTCGCCGACGAGGCCGTCATCGGGCCGGGCGACGGTGAGTCGTTCGACGATGAGCGCTTCGCTGAGCCGGTCGTACTCGGTGACCATGTCGGTCGCCGTGGACTTCGACGTCACGTTTGCCAGTCCACTCGCCCGTCCTTCGATGATGAGTGCAGCGGCGGCGGCGCCGACTTCGAGCGCGAGCGCGAGGAGTGCAGTGGGATCGTCCGGGACGCGGGTCAACGCTGCCGGTCCTGGATCTCGCGCCATTCACCCATGGCACGCAGGACCAGTACGGCGACGACAGCGGTGCCGATGGCAGCCACGACCGCGCCGACACCGGCGCCGATCGCTTTGGATGTGGAGCAGTTCCCGGTGCACTGCACATCGACCAACGCGAATCCGATGAGACCACCAGCGAAACCACCCACGAGAATTGCAACGAATGCGAGTGCCCGAGCGGTTCTCGACGGCAACGCCGAGAGCGCGGCGCCCGAGGAGGACGGACTCTGCGTAGGACCCGGTGTGTTCACGTGAACATCGTACGGGCGTACTCGCAGCGGTCTGCCGGACCAACTGGTTCGGTCTGGGCGGTGCAAGCGGCGTTCGGTGCAGCGCGCTGCGACGTTCACGAACAGGCGTTCGTGTATGACAGAATGCGAAGGTGCGTGAGTGGTTGGTAGCGGGTGCGCTCATCGAGCAGACGGAGTCGATCCTCCTCGTGGCCAATCGTCGAATGAACGGCAGTCTCGACTGGACCCCTCCCGGAGGAGTGATCGACCCCGAGGATCCGTCGGTGCTTCACGGACTCACGCGGGAGGTACGCGAAGAGACCGGGCTGGTGGTACTTGCTTGGGACGGCCCGTGTTACGAGGTGCACGTAGAGGCCCCCGGTCTGGGCTGGCGCATGCGTGTGGAGGCGTGGCGGGCCACGCGTGTGAGTGGCGAGCTGGCGATCGACGACCCCGATGGAATCGTCGAAGAGGCGCGCTATGTGGCGCATCACGAGTGTCGTGAACTCCTTGGCACCGTTGCGCCGTGGGTACGCGATCCGGTGCACGAGTGGCTGGAATCACCGTGGCAGGAGCGGCGCGTGTTCCGCTATTCCGTTCGGGGATCGAATCGAGCGACCTCCGAAGTCGTGCGACTCCCGGACCGGGCGTGACCCGCACGATCCTGCACGTCGACATGGACGCGTTCTACGTGTCCGTCGAACTCCTCCGTCGCCCGGAACTGCGCGGCAAACCGGTGGTGGTGGGCGGCACGGGCGATCGTGGTGTCGTTGCTGCGGCCTCCTACGAGGCGCGTCGCTTCGGTGTGCACAGTGCCATGCCGGCATCGACGGCTCGTCGCCTCTGTCCGCATGCGGTGTTCCTGCCCGGTGATCATGCTCGCTACGCCGAGGTCTCGGCCGAGGTATTCGAGATCTTCCGCGAGTTCACGCCGCTCGTGGAAGGTCTGTCGCTCGACGAGGCATTCCTCGATGTCACCGGTGCACTCCGATTGCTCGGTGATGGCAGCACCATCGGGCACCGGATCCGTGAGCGCGTGCGCGAAGGCACCGGCCTCACGTGTTCGGTGGGGTGCGCGCCCAACAAGTTCCTTGCGAAGCTGGCCTCGGAGTTCGCGAAACCGCGCGCCACGAGCAGCGCCGTGCTCCCGGGTCACGGAGTGTTCTGTGTGGAGCCGGGGAACGAGATCCAGTTCCTGCATGCGTTGCCCGTCCAGTCGCTGTGGGGGGTGGGGCCCGCCACGTTGGAACGGCTCAGCCGACTCGGGGTCGTGACCGTTGCCGACCTCGCTGCGCTCGGCACCGATGTTCTGGTGGGAGCCATCGGCCGCTCCCACGGCATGCACCTCGCTGCGCTTGCTCGGGGCGAGGACGACCGACCCGTGGAGCCGGACCGCGCCATGAAGTCGATCGGCCACGAAGAGACCTTCGCTCGGGATCTGTTCACCCGGGACGAGGTCTGGAAGGAGGTCGTTCGACTCGCCGACGGTGTGGCCGGTCGGCTGCGACGCGCCGGCGTGGGGGCCCGAACCGTGCAGCTCAAGATCCGCTTCGCCACCTTCGCCACCATCACCCGTTCGGTGACCTTGGGCGGCGCAGTGAACACCGGCCCCGCATTGTGTGCAGCCGTGGCGCCGCTCCTCGATGCCGTCGATGTCGCGTCGGGGGTGCGTCTGGTGGGTGTGAGTGGTTCGAACCTCGGGCCCCCGTCGGAACAGTTGAGCCTGTTCGACGAGTTCTCCGACGACCCCTCGCCCGAGGCATGGGGGTCGGCGAGCGCCGCCCTCGACGACATCCGCTCGCGGTTCGGCACGGGTGCTATCGGCCCGGCCAGTGCCATGCGTGACGGTGCGGTGCGACCCGTTCGCACCGGTGAGCAGCAGTGGGGCCCGGACCAAACGGGCTGACGAGCAGATCCGTAGCGGTTCGTTCGCCGGGGCGACGCCGCACCGCGAGGAAGCGCTGTGAGCGCGTTGTCTGGCGCTCGGATTCGTGCCAAGATGCCGTCCACGAAGTTGCCACGCCGGCTGCTGGAGGACACTCATGCCGCTCTCGGAAGACGAACAGCGCATCCTCAATCAGATCGAGGAACAGTTCTACGAGAGCGACCCGTCGTTCGCCGAGAAAGTGAGCGCGCCCGGCCTCTACCGTCCCGCTCTTCGCAAGGCTCGTTGGTCGGTGGTGGGTCTCGTGATCGGTCTGCTCGGACTGGTGCTGTCGCTGCAGGTGCACTTCCTGGTGTCGTTCGTGTGCTTCGCCGTGATGCTCGGGTTTGCCTTCGTGATCGAGGACAGTCTCCGCAAGGTGGGTCGCGCCGGCTTGAACGGCGTGCGTGCGTCGGTGCGGTCACGGGCTCGCGGCGACAAGCCCGAAGCCGAGTAATCCTCACGCTGTAGATCCGGGCCTCTCGACGAGACCAGGCCGACCCATATCCGGCCAACTCAGATTCGGCCGACCCAGATCCGGCTCCTCGCCCGAGTCAGCTGATTGCTGCGGCGAGCTTTGGCGTGATCCTGATACGGATTCGAGTGCGCCATGGAGCCTGTGCCATGAGAGCCCGCGCGAGGTGCAGACGCAACGCATCGCACTCGGCGGCCTGCTCGTCGCCGATCATCTCCGCCGAGTAGAGCGCTGCGGTGGCGAGTTCGGCGAGTCGTTCGAGGGCTTCATGGTCGATGCCGAGCAACGCGGGGATGCGCGCCGCGTGTTCGAGCGGTGTCTCGTCGGGTCGCCGACGCGCGCCGCGCAGGCTGAGGATCTCTGATGCATCGGTCCACGCATGCAGCACCCGTTCGGCAGGTCCGTCGCCGGCGCGGCGCCGTCGATGCGCCTGCACCAACCGTGGTACTGCGAGCAGCCAGCCGTAGCCGAGTCCGGCAACGCCGAGGCCAATGAGGAGCACGACGAGCCATGCACCCGGTCCGGATCCACCGTTCCCCCGATCGGAGGCGTTGGGGTCAGACGCGTTGGGGCCAGTGTCGTTCGGGCCGGATGCTCCGGGGCCCGACGGCCCGCTGCCCGGTCCGGGCACGCCACTGCTCCCGATGCCGGATGCGCCGTTCGGCTGTGTGGATCCCGGCCCCGATGCGCCGCTCGCACCCGATGGCTCGGTGGTGGGAGCACCGTCGGGTCCGCTCGCGTTCGGGTCGCTGTTGTCCGGTTCGACGGTTTCGTCCTGAGCCGGTTGCACGCCGGTGTACCCCTCGGTGCCGGGAGCACCGCGCCCCGGTGTCGGCTCGAACGACACCCATCCGATGCGGTCGAACCAGACCTCTGGCCATGCATGAGCGTTGCGGGCGCGCACTACGTACCGACCATCCTCGACGACACCCGGTGTGAAGCCGACGGCCACACGCGCCGGAATGCCTACCGAACGGGCCATGGCAGCAAAGGTGCTCGCGAATTGTTCGCAGAATCCGCGGCGGGCGTCGATGAAATCCTCCATCGCGCTCACGCTGCTGCCGTAGTCCACGCTCAGGTCGTACTCGAAGTTCTCGCGGAACCAGTCCTGCAGGGCAACTGCCTGTGCGTACGACGACTCCTTGCCCTCGATCACGGTGGCGGCGAGCGAGCGGAGACTCTTCGGGAAGTTTTTCGGCAGCGCGAGGTATCGCTCATCGGGCGGGTTTGCCGATCCTGCGGCGCGCAGTCGCCTCACCGAGTACGACCCGATCACCGAGGTGACGGTGTAGGTCAGACCACGCGAGAGCTTTGCGTTGTCGGCCAGGCGAACCGTGGCGGTCTCGGGGTTGTAGACGTAGGAATTCTTCCCCGAGATGGCGACCGCCTCGAACGCCGCAGGCACCCAGGCCTCGCCCATGTTCTCGATGGTGACCTTCTGGCGCACCGAGGTTCCCGACGGCGAAGGTCGCAGCCGTCCGTTGGCCGAGGTGAAGGTCTCGTTCGATTTCCACGACTTGCCGTCGAAGTCCGGCAACGAGGTGAGGTGCCAGTACGCGGGCCGCGCCGACTGCACACGGAACATCACGCGATTCGAGTACCCGACGAGTCGGCTCCGCAGGTCCACCATCGGGTTCACCACCGACACGACCGAGTCGTCGTCGTTGTTGTCGGGTCGGATCAGGCCCTCCGAGGTGGCGCCGGGCAGCGATGGGGCAACGGCATAGGCGATTCCGCCTGCAGCGATGGACAACAGGCCCGCAGCAACAGCGGTCCGCAGCGCCCGGCGAGCGCGACCACTGCCGAGCCACACGCTCGTCTGGTCGCCGTGGTCGTCGCGCAGGAGTGCAACGGTGATGGCCGCAACGAAGAGCCACAGCATCGTGGTCCACATCCGTTGTGAGCGGTTGCCGCTCTCGCCGAGCACCGAGACGAAGGTGAACACGATCGTGCTCGGTATCACCGACTCCACGCGACCGAACGCCCGCATCCCGAAGGTGTCCGATGCATAACTCACGAGCACGAGTGCGAGGGCCGCTACGAGCAGGAAGCCCCCTGCCGGAACCACGGGAGGGGTGCTGGAGTTGAACTCCGACCAGGATCGCGTGATGTCGTCGACGGCGAGCCGCCAGGTAGCGCCACCCGGAATGACACCCACCTTCACCGTGCCGGGGTACATGCGATGCGCAATCACGGCTACGCCGGTGAGCAGGGCGATCGGGGTGGCCACGAGGATGTGCAGGCGGAGGAATCGGCACAGCACGAGAACGAGGTGCACGGCCACCGCAACGACGATGAGGAAGGGCAGGAACGACCAGTCGCTGAAGACGCGTCGGTATGCGGTGGCGGTAACGACCGAGAGGGCCACGAGCGAAACCGTCGGGGCAACACCGATCCGGCCGGGACGGAACTCGGTGAGCCTCCTCATGCAGCACCCGGACCGATGAGTCGGGTCCACGAGCGCACGAGTGCGTCGGGTCGACTTCCGTCCATCACGAATCCGCCGCGGATGAACCCGTCGGCGAGTTGCGAGGCCGCCGCTGCCTCGCAGAGCACGAGCACCCCTGCATCGGCACCCGGAGAGGAGTTGCGGAGTGCGGCGAGCGCGTCGGGGTGCGAGCGACCGGTGATCACCACCACCATGCCGCCCTCGAGCCAGCGGGTGACATCGTTGATTGCATCCGAGAGCGGCCGACTCGGTGCGGTGGCGGCGAGTGCGAGCGTGTCGAGGAACTCGTCGATGTCGGCGGCCGGTGAATCGCCGACGGCCGAAGTGGTGGCGTGCACCTTGAATCCGGCCCGTTCGGCGCTGAGGGCGAAACTCGCCGCTGCGCTCACCGCGGCCTCGAAGGACTCCGCGGTGTGCTGTTCGGCGGCGACATCGAGCAGGATGCCAACACGCTGTACGGCCTCGGGGTCGGTCTGTTTGATCTTGAGTTCCTCGCTGCGCGCCGATTGTTTCCAGTGCACGCGACGAAGGTCGTCCCCGGGTACGTAGGTGCGTAAAGAGTGGAACTCTTCGGTCTGACGGGCGAGGAGGCGGCGGCGGATCAACAGCGCAAGGGGACCCGAACCCGCCCATCGATCCGGAAAGTCCAGTGGCTGCCACGACGGATGTACCAGCACGCCGGCCACGGGCGCCACGACACGTATCCGCGAAGCGAGTCCGAACGGATCGCGTCGTTGCATCCGCATGGGGCCGATCTCGAGTCGACCGCGTCGTTCGGACGGCAGTCGGTACGTGGCCCGAGCGTCACGTCGTGGTCGAAGCGGTGTCACGCTCAACTGTGCGCCGATGGTTCCGGCCACCGGATCGTTGAGACGCACGACCGGTGAGGTGTGCCAACCCACGTTGTGCACGACGAGATCTACCCGCGCGGACTCGTTCACGAAGATCCGGCTCGGGGTGATGATGCGAGTCATCCGAAGGCGCGGGCGCGACAACAAGACGGTGAGTGCGGCGAGGAACGGGAGCACCACGAGTCCGGCGGCGAGCACGTACAACTCGATCACCCCGAAGACGCGACCGAGTGCAGCGGCAGCAAGACCGCTGATCATCAGTGCGAAGCCGTACCGCGTGATCATCGTCGGGGGAGGCAGTCCGGTGCCGTGTGGGTCATCGTGCCGTCGGGACGGGTACCGCCGCGATCACCTCGGCGACCACCCGCTCGCGCGTGCTGCCGGTGGTGGAGGCCTCGTGGCGCAGCATGAGACGGTGAGCGAGCACGTGCGGTGCCATTGCCTTCACATCGTCGGGTGTTGCGTAGTCACGGCCGGCGGCAGCGGCACGGGCGCGCACTGCCCGGGCGAGTTGCAGTGTGGCCCGTGGCGAGAGCCCGAGTGAGATGCTCGGGTGCTGACGGCTCGACTCTGCGATGGCCACGAGGTAGTGCTTGAGCGGTGCCGCGAGGTGCACGGTCTTGACCGCCTCGATCATGCCGAGCACATCGTGCAGGGTCACCACCGGTCGAAGATCGGCCACGCGGTTCCCGGCTCCGTGGGTGTCGAGGATCGCGACTTCTGCCTCGCGACCGGGGTAGCCGAGTGAGATGCGCAGGAGGAAGCGGTCGAGTTGGCTCTCGGGCAACCGATAGGTGCCCTCTTGTTCCACGGGGTTCTGCGTGGCGATCACCATGAAGGGCGCCGGCAACGGATACGTGGTGCCGTCGACAGTCACCTGGCGTTCTTCCATGGCCTCGAGCAGCGCCGACTGCACCTTCGGTGAAGCACGGTTGATCTCATCGGCCAGCACGATGTTGGCGAAGATCGGACCCGGTTGGAACTCGAAGACCTCCTTGGCCTTCAACCAGACACTGACGCCCACGAGGTCGGTGGGCAAGAGATCGGGCGTGAACTGCACCCGACCCCACGAGCAGTCGATCGATGCAGCGAGTGCCTTGGCGAGGCTGGTCTTGCCGACACCGGGCACGTCCTCGATGAGCAGGTGACCCTCGGCGAGCAGGCAGATGGTTGCGAGGTCGATGGCCTCACGCTTGCCGCGGATGACCCTCGCCATGTTCGACGTGAGCGCTTCGAAGAGATCGGCGAACCGTCGTGTGGCTTGGGGACTGGTCGGGACGTACGAATCGGGGGGCATCGTCACGTTGGGCACGCTAACCGTCGGCGGTGCGTGGATAACGTCAGTTCCATGCAGCCCACGTACTCAGCCGAGGCGGAGCGCTACCGGGAATCGGTCCGGGCGTTCCTCGCCGACAAACTCCCCGCCAACTGGAAGGGCATCGGGGGACTGAGTACCGAGGAGACCGAGCACTTCACGCGGCAGTGGCGCGTCACGCTGTACGAGGCCGGTTATCTCGCGCCCGGGTGGCCCAAGGAATACGGCGGCGGGGGATTGTCGTCACTCGAACAAGTGATCCTCGCCGAAGAGTTCACCCGCGCCGGTGTGCCCACGGGCGGGAGCAACGACGTGTTCAGCATCGGCATGCTGGGCAACACGTTGCTCATGTGGGGTACCGAGGAACAGAAGCGTCACTACATCCCGCGCATCTTGTCGGGCGAGGACATCTGGTGTCAGGGGTACAGCGAGCCGAACGCCGGATCGGACCTCGCGAATCTCGGTACGCGCGCAGTGCTCGACGGTGATCAGTGGATCATCAACGGTCAGAAGATCTGGACGTCGGCGGGCCACCTCGCCGACCACATCTTCGTGCTCTGTCGGACCGACACCGACGCACCGCGCCACAAGGGCATCTCGTTCCTGCTCTGCGACATGCGCCAACCCGGCGTCGAAGTGCGACCCATCAAGATGATGTCGGGTGACTCGGAGTTCAACGAGACCTTCTTCACCGATGCGGTCGCACCGAAGGAGAACGTGGTCGGTGGGGTGAACAACGGATGGGCTGTTGCGATGACACTGCTCGGCTTCGAGCGTGGCGAGGCGGCTGCCACGTTGCCGCTGCGTTTCGCGGCCGAGGTGGAGCGACTCCTGGCGATGGCCAGTGAGCGTGGAGCGGCGAACGATCCCCGGTTCCGCCAGCGCCTCGCATGGTGCTACTCCAAGACCCGCATCATGCAGTGGCTCGGCTGGCGCCAGCTCACCCAGTTCCTGCGCGGCCATCATCCGGGACCCGACGGATCGATCTTCAAGCTGTACTGGAGCGAGTACCACCGGATCGTCACCGAACTCGCCATCGACATCCTCGGACCCGACGCGATGATCCCCGAGGGTCGCCGCCCGTCGAGCGCGTTCCAGACCGACGATGTGGGAGCGCCCAACAGCACCGGGTCGTGGGGCAACGTGTTCCTCAACGCCCGTGCAGGCACCATCTATGCGGGGACCTCGCAGGTGCAGCGCAATATTCTCGGGGAGATGGTGCTCGGCCTGCCGAAAGAACCACGGTGACAACCGGCCGTACGAATCCCTTCGTGTGGTTGGCCGTCGTCGGGGCGGTGCTTGCCCGGCCGCGTCTGTGGCCCGTCGCCATCCGTCAGGTCCGCCGTCTGGCCCGCCGCAACTGGTGGCGCCGACCCCCGTTCCTTCCGCTCCCGGGCTCGGCCTACATGCGCTTCCGACTCGAGACCCAGTACGGCGGGCAATCGCGCCGACCGGTGCCGAGCGATGTGATTCACTACCTGACGTGGTGCCAAGAGATGGGGCGTTTGGGGGCCGGGCGGCGATGACCGCAGCGAGGCGACCCGATCACGCAGGTCCGGGGATCTGCTGATCATGAGGAGCGCGCTCGTCCTCAACGCCACCTACGAGCCGCTCTCTGTGGTGTCCGCGCGTCGGGCCGTGTGTCTGGTGCTGGCGGGGAAAGCCGATGTGGTGCATGCCGACAGCGCACTGCTGCGTGCAGCCACCTTTGCTATGCAGGCGCCCACCGTGATCCGGTTGCGGTACGTGGTCAAGGTTCCGTTCCTGCGTCGCACGGCACTGTCGAGGCGGGCGGTGTTCGTGCGGGATCACCACCGTTGCCAGTACTGCGGCGGGCATGCCGACTCGATCGATCACGTGATTCCGCGGTCACGCGGCGGGCTGCACGTGTGGGACAACGTTGCTGCTGCATGTCGACCCTGCAATCTGCGCAAGCGTGACCGCACGCCGGACGAGGCAGGGATGCGTCTGGCCAATGCTCCACGGCCTCCCCGTGACGGCGCCTGGATCGATGTCACGGTGGGTCGGGTTCCCGAGGACTGGCTCCCGTACCT
Organism: Actinomycetota bacterium; assembly: GCA_017853685.1. Classification (GTDB taxonomy): domain Bacteria; phylum Actinomycetota; class Acidimicrobiia; order Acidimicrobiales; family Ilumatobacteraceae; genus WLJO01. Next base: position 11,310 of record JAFMJD010000016.1, read on the forward strand.
GGCGCAGGCGTCGTAGCCGAACGCTGCGGACCGGTGCCGGTCCGAACCATTGCGCTGCGAGACTGCGCTCATGGCATGGTGCATCGAGCAGTACCGCGGTGCTGCGTCGGCATTCCATGCTCGACCGCTGGCCGATGAACCCGAGCCGACGCTGTGGTGGTTCGAGGTGGACCGCCCCGCCCTCGTGTTGGGCTCGGCACAGGCGGCCAGTCATGTCGATGCCGCTGCGTGCGCTCGCTTGGACGTCGAGATCGTGCGTCGCCACAGCGGTGGGGGCGCAGTGTTGTTGTGGCCCGATGAGGTGGCGTGGTTCGACATCGAGATCCCGCGCGGCCATGCGCGCTGGGATGCCGACATCGCACGCGCCGCGTGGTGGGTTGGTGAGATGGTGGCCGAGGCGATCGGCGACTCGACGCTCGAGGTGCATCGCAGTGGCCTCGTGCGGTCTGAGTGGTCATCGGTGGTGTGCTTCGCCGGCATGGGGCCCGGTGAGCTGTCCCGCGGGGGCCGCAAGGTTCTGGGTCTCAGCCAACGCCGTACCCGTTCGGCGATTCGGTATCAGTGCGCCGTGTACCGGACCTGGGATCCCGGGCGCTTGCACGAGTTGTTGGCCGAACCCCGTCCGGGGCGTGACGAACTCGCCGCCATGGTGGACACCGCGTCGCTCACCCTCGATGCGGTGAGCGCCCGCCTCGCCGTTCGCTGAAGACCTCCGGACCCGTCCGAACCGGTTCGCCGGACCCGTGCGCTGGGACGCCCACGGTCGCAAGCGGCGTCAGTAGGTCGGTGGGGGACGGTGGGGAAACGGCCGGAGCGCCCGGACCATCGCCTGCTCGGGGTCAGGCCGGGTATTCGCGCGCTGAGTGAAAAACGGCAGTGTTTTCCGTGTGATTCGCGCGCTCGGTGACTCGCTGTGCCGCGCCCTCGCTCGGCGTGGTGGAGCAAAGTGGGGATCAAGGTTGACTTTGGGGGGTTGAGTGGGGAATAATGGGGCCCTGTGGGAAACGGGGGTGTCCCGGTGCCCACGCCGACAGGGAGACCCAGGAAGCCATGCAGCGGTTCGTAGGACGCCACGAGCGCCAAGTCGACGACAAGGGTCGACTTGCGCTGCCGTCTGCGTTCCGTCCGCGTTTTGAGCCTCGCTGCTTTCTCGCCAAGGGTCAGGACGGCTGCATCGACGTGCTCACCGAGGAGGGCTTCGACGCCATGGTGGACGAGCTGCTCGACAAGGTCCGCCGGGGCGAACTGAGCCGTGCGGAGCAGCGTGCGCTGTCTGGCGACACGAGCGAGGTGATCCTCGATGCCCAGGGTCGCTTCGTGATCCCCCAGGAACTGCGGGAGTACGCCGGCATCGAACTGAAGGCCGCCGTCACCGTTGCGGGTTCCTTCGACCGGGTCGAACTCTGGAACCCGAACGACTACCAGCGCCAGATCGAGCAGGGGAGCGCCCGCATCAAGGGCGCCTCGAACTGAGGGGAGGACGAGGAACGAGAACACACGTGGCCCCCGGTGACGTTCCGCTCATCGGCAGTTCCCCGGTCAGCAAGATGGACAGCCCCAACTCCGCCCGCTTCCGTCTCGCTTGTACCGGGGAGAAATCCCGGCAGCACCCGCTGATCGGGGAACTGCCCGTGAGCGGAGCGCCCAGGGTCCCGCACGGTATGCACCAAGGACGGCAGCGATGAGCGAAGGATTCCGGCACGAGCCGGTGATGCTCCGGGAAATCGTCGAGACATTCTCCGTCGTACCCGCCGGCTGGCTGGTGGACATGACACTCGGCGGTGGGGGTCATGCGGGGCGATTGCTCGGCGAACGGCCCGACTGTCGGCTCCTGGGACTCGACCGGGATCCCGAGGCGCTCGCAGCCGCTCAACGCGCCCTCGCCCCGTTCGGTGACCGTGTGGTGCTGCGCCACGTTCGATTCGACTCCCTCACTTCTGTCATGGCAGCGCTCGGCATCGACCAGATCTCTGGGGTGTTGTTCGACCTCGGCGTGTCGTCGCACCAGTTCGATCGCGGCGAGCGCGGTTTTTCGTACCGGCACGATGGCCCGCTCGACATGCGGATGGACACCACCAGTGGTTGGAGTGCCGCCGACGTGGTGAACGGCTACTCGGCCGATGAGTTGGCCAGGGTCATCTTCGAGTACGGCGATGAGCGCTTCGCTCGACGCATCGCCGATGCGATCGTTGCGGCGCGCCCGGTGGAGAGCACGGTGCAATTGGCCGAGATCGTGCGCGCAGCGATCCCCGCGGCAGCGCGTCGGCATGGCGGTCACCCGGCGAAGCGGACGTTCCAGGCGATCCGTATCGAGGTGAACGCAGAACTCGAAGCGCTTCCGTCGGCTCTCGACCAAGCCATTGCTGCCACTGCTGTCGGTGGCCGCGTTGCTGTGCTGTCGTACCACTCGGGCGAGGACCGCATCGTGAAGGCGCACTTCCGCCGCGCCGCGTCCGGTGGTTGCTCGTGCCCGTCGGGTCTGCCCTGTGTGTGCAATGCGATCCGCACGGTGCGGGTCGTGCGGCCCGAGAAGCGCACGGCGAGCAGCGCAGAAATCGCAGCAAACCCGCGTGCGTCGTCGGCGATCCTGCGTGTCGCCGAGAAGATCGCGAGTGCATCGTGAGCGCTGCGCCGGCTCGTCGACTGGAGCGGCGCCCGGAGTCGGAAACATTCCGCTCCCCGGCGGGTGCTCCGGCGCGTCCGTCGAATCGCCCCACCGGACGAACTGCCGGCGGCGAGCGCTCGGCTGCAGTAGCGCGCCAGTCGAAAGCGCCTGTTGGTCGCAGCGCGAAGGCGCCTACTGGGCGCGGCGCAAATGCGCCTACCGGTCGCGGCGCAAACCGGTCGACGGCGCGCACGGCCAACGCGCCGCTCGCGCGGCGGGCGGATCGCCGGCCCGCTACGCGCACGGCTGCACCCCTGCCCATCGAGATCGCCGAGCAGATGTTCCGCACGCGCGCGCAGGCCGAGGGCAACATCGCCCAGCCCCGTGAGCGTCACCTCCGCTCCATTCCCAAGCCCCGTCGGTTCGCATCGTGGCTCGCCCCGGTGATCGTGGTGGTGTTCCTCGCCATGCTCGGGATCACGACGTTCCAGACCCGGATGGCCCAGACCCAGGTCGAGATCGATCAACTGCAGCGAAAGATCGATCGTGCGCGTGCCACCAAGGTCTCGCTCGAACGCCAACAGGCCGAATTGCGCTCTCCGGTTCGCCTCGGTCGTGAGGCCGAGTCGATGGGCATGGTGCAGGCGAGCGCAGTGGGCTTCGTCCAGGTTGATTCCGCGACCTATGTCGCCGCCATCGCCGCGTCCGGTCAGATGGAGCAGGGGAGCAGCGGGTCCGCGCCATGAACGACGACCGGCGACGGCACACTCGTGATCGGACGGTGAACGGTCACCGTTCGCCGACGGCCGGTCTGTCGGCGCCGACTGCCCGCACACCCGTGACACGTTCTGGAGCGTCACGTTCTGGGGCCCCTCGAACCGGCTCGCACACGCGCGCGCGGTCGATCGAGCCCACGCAAGGCACCGCCCAGACTCGTCGTTCCACTGCTGCCCAGACCCACAGTGCCGGAACTCACCGTCCGGCATCGGTGCACGGCTTGCACCGTCGCTCGCATCCCGAACATCGAGATACCCACGCGCAGGGTCGTACCTTCGGCCCGCGAACGCTGAAGCGGCGTACTCCGACATCGGCGGACGCCCATCAATTCCGGGTAGGCGATACCCGCAAGCGGATGTGGGTGATCATGGTGGTGATCGCCCTCTGCTTCGTCGGAATCCTGGTGCGCGTCGGAATGCTCCAGACCACGCAGGACGATGTGTACGAGAAGTTCGCCTCGATCCAGCGCGAACGCAACGAGATCATTCCCGCACCCCGCGGTGAGGTGCTTGACCGCAACGGCAAGCCGTTGGCATTGTCCGTGGCGGCCAAGTCGATCTACGCGGACCCCCGCGCAGTGGTGGACCCCGGCAAGACCGTGGTGGTGCTCGGTCGGGTGCTGGCGCTCAGCGCGGCGCGTCAGAAAGAACTCTTGACCCAGTTGTCGGTCCCGGACCGGAGCTTCGTCTACGTCGCTCGTCAGGTGGAGCCCGAAACGGCGTTGGTCGTCGAGAACCTGCAGCTGCCCGGTATCGGCACGCAGGACGAGATCCGCAGGCACCTCCCGAATGGCGACGTGGCCCGAGGTCTGGTGGGTCAGGCAAATGTCGACGGCGTCGGATCGGCCGGCCTCGAGAAGCAGTACGACGAAGTCCTGACGGGTCGTCCCGGGCAGTTGCGCTACACGAGGGGAACCAAGGGTCGTTCGATCCCCTCGAGCCAGAAGGCGCTCATCGACGCCGTTCCCGGGAGCGACGTGGTGCTCACGATCGACCTGGCGCTGCAGTATCAGGCCGAGCGCGCACTCACTGCGAAAGTGGAAGAACTCAAGGCTCGCGGTGGTTCGGCGATCGTCATGGACTCGCGCACCGGTGAGGTGTACGCCATGGCATCGGTTCGTCGTGATACCGAGACCGGCATCGTGAGGGTAGGTGCTGCGAACTACGCGGCGGTCGATTCCTACGAGCCGGGTTCGGTGGCGAAGGTGATCACCGTGGCGGGGGCCCTCAACGACAAGAAAGTCCAGACCTCGACGGCGTTTATGGTGCCGGACCGCAAGATGTTCTGGGACGAGTGGCTGCACGATGCCGAGTCGCACCCGACGATGCCCATGACCGTGCAGGAAATTCTCGCCAAGTCATCCAACATCGGCACGATCTTCATCTCCCAGACGCTGGGCCCGGACAAGCAGGAGGCGTACATGCGCGCCTTCGGCTTCGGTGCGGAGACTGCGCTGGATTTTCCGGGGGAGTCGAAGGGAATCCTGCACCCCAACAGCCGTTGGAGGGGAACCGAGAATGTCACCGTGTCGTACGGACAGGGTGTCTCGGCGACCGCGATTCAGCTCGTGAGCGCAGTGAATGTGATCGCCAATGACGGCGTGTACGTGGCCCCCAAGCTCGTGAAGTCGATGAAGCGCGCGGGTGGCGTCGTAGAGAACACCATGCCTTCGGCAACTCGTCGCGTGGTGTCCAGCGAGGTTGCACGGCAGATGAACATGCTGATGCGCGACGTGGTCTGTGTAGGAACCGCGCGCGGCTGGGCCGGCATCTCGGGGTACACCATCGCCGGCAAGACCGGAACCGGGTACAAGGCGCAGAAGAACGGCACGTACTTCGACGACGAGGGCCGCCGTGCGTACTACGCGTCGTTCGTGGGTTTCCTGCCGGCCGAGGATCCCCGGATCACGGTGCTGGTGTCGATCGACGAGCCGCCGCCGGGCGCCCAGCACTTCGGTGCGAACACGGCAGCGCCGGTGTTCAACAAGATTGCGCGTGCCGCAATCGTGGACCTCGGTATCCAGGCGCCCAACGGCAGTGGCGGATGCCTGACCCCGACGAAGGCGAAGGGGTGATGCGTGTGACGGTCCGACGCGAAGCGACCCTTGCAAGCATCCTCGGACGAACCACGATTCCCGGGTTGTTGCAGGTGACCGGGAACGACGGCGCGGTGGTGGCCTCGATCACGCACGACTCCCGTCGGGTCGAACCCCACTCGATGTTCTGCTGTGTCGTGGGTGCCACCTTCGATGGTCACGAGTTCGCATCGGCGGCCCGTGCCGCAGGTGCAAGTGCCCTCCTCGTCGAGCGGCTGCTTCCTGTGGACCTGCCCCAGATCGTGGTTCGTAGCGTTCGCGAGGCGATGGCGCCGTTGTCGGCATCGGTCTACGGACAGCCGTCGCACCGACTCGATGTCATCGGTGTCACCGGAACCAACGGGAAGACCACCACGGCGCATGTGATCGCCGAGATCTTCGGGCACATCGGGCGGCCCGCCGCAGCACTCGGAACCCTCACCGGTGCCTTCACCACGCCCGAGTCCCCCGATCTGCAGGCGACACTCGCAGACATGGCGGACTCGGGCATCACCACCGTCGCCATGGAGGTCTCGTCGCACGCGCTCGCCCTGCATCGCGTCGATGGCATGCGCTTCGTCGCATCGGTGTTCACCAACCTCGGGCGTGATCATCTCGACCTGCACGGCACCCAAGAGGCGTACTTCGCCGCCAAGTCGCGGCTCTTCGACGAGGACCTGTCGCAGTTGGCGGTGCTGAACCTCGATGACGAGTACGGTCGTCGACTCATGTCGAGTGTTCGCATCCCGGCGGTTCCCTATTCGGTCTCTGCGCTGTCCGATGTGGAGGTCTCCGCCACCGCCGTCGCATACACGTGGCTCGAAGAGCGGGTGCATGTGCCCCTCGGCGGTGCGTTCAATGTCTCGAACAGCCTCGCTGCTGCAACCACTGCGCATGCCCTCGGGGTCGAGCCGGACGCCGTGGCCGATGCACTGAACCGGGTGGGTCCGGTGCCCGGGCGTTTCGAGCACATCGACTGCGGTCAGCCCTTCACCGTGATCGTCGACTTCGCACACACCCCCGACGCGCTCGGCGCGGTGCTGGCATCTGCCAAGTCCGTTGCAGGTTCGGGTCGACTGATCCTCGTCTTCGGCTGCGGTGGGAACCGCGACCGGGCGAAGCGTCCCGAGATGGGTTTGGTCGCTGCACAGGGCGCAGACCTCGTGGTCGTCACCTCGGACAACCCGCGCGACGAGGATCCGATGACGATCATCGACGAGGTGCTCGTCGGCGTACCTGATGCCTCGCGCCCCGGCGTGGTGGTGGAGCCGGATCGCGCCATGGCCATCGAGGCAGCCTGCAGAGTGGCGCGCCCGGGCGATGTGGTGCTCGTGGCGGGCAAGGGCCACGAACGTACCCAGACCATCGGCGACCAGATCATCGAGTTCGACGATCGGGACGTTGCGCGACGGATTCTCGGGGTGCTGTCGTGATCGCGATCTTCCTGTCGGGAGCGATCTCGCTCCTCGTGTCCCTCGTGGGCACCCGCTTCCTCATCCGATTCTTCAAGAATCTCGGCAAGGGTCAGCCGATCCTGACGCGTGACGAGAACAACGCCGTGGTGGCCGAGCACTCGCACAAACACGGCACTCCGACGATGGGCGGAATCGCCATCGTCGGCTCGGCCGTGATCGGCTACACCCTCACCCACATCCGCCGTGGCGTGGTGTTCTCGGACCAGGCGCTCATCATGCTCCTCGCCGTCGTCATCATGGCGCTGCTCGGTCTCCTCGACGATGTGGCCAAGGTGCGCAAGGGTCGCAATCGTGGAGTGTTCTGGAAGGTCAAGGGCTATATCACTCTTGCGCTCAGTATCGGTGTGGCACTGCTCCTTGCGCTCACCACCAACATCAGTCGCACGATCTCGTTCACCCGACACGACTCGCCCGGCTGGCATGTGCCCCTCGTGGTCTGGGTGCTCTGGGCGGGGTTCATGATCTTTGCGACCACCAACGCGGTGAACGTCACCGACGGCCTCGACGGCCTCGCCGGCGGGTCGGCTCTGCTCGGGTTCGCCGCCTTCACGATCATTGCCTATTGGGCTTTCCGCAACCCCACGATCTACGCGTTCGCGCCTGGTGCGCGTGAAGGCGTCATCAACCCACTTGACCTCGCTGTGGTGGCCGCAGCGTTCGCGGGGGCATGTATCGGGTTCCTGTGGTGGAACGCCGCCCCGGCGCGCATCTTCATGGGCGATGTCGGGGCGCTCGGCATCGGTGCGGCGTTGGCCATGCTGGCACTCACCACCAACACCCACCTGCTGCTCGTGCTCATCTGCGGACTGAACGTCATGGAGATCGGTTCGGTTGCGCTGCAGATGGGGTACTTCCGAGCCACCGGCCGAAAGCGGCGTCTGTTCAAGATGTCGCCGATCCATCACCACTTCGAACTGTCGGGCTGGCCCGAGACCACCGTGATCATCCGTTTCTGGATCATCTCGGGACTCTTCGTGGCACTGGCCCTCGCGCTGTTCATCAACGACTTCGTCAGGCTGCAGGGATAGGGGGACCGTCGTGACATCGCCGATTGCACGGATTCCCGCGATGCGCGAGGCACGTCGTACCGAGATGGCCGCCCGCCGGCGCCATCCCACCGGACGCGCCGTGGTGCACACCGCCCCGCTCCCCATCACCTATTACGTCATTGCGCTCGTTCTTGCGGTGCTGGTGCCGCTCGGACTCGTGATGGTGCTGTCGTCGAGTTCGATCACCCAGTTCCAGGCGGGCTACTCGCCGTGGCGTTACTTCCAGCGTCAGGTCATCTGGGCTGCAGCCGGACTCGTGGCGCTGCTCGCAGCACTGCGCACGAGCCTGCGCAGCATCCGGATGCTCTGTCGCAGTTTCTGGTTGGTGTCGATGAGCCTGATGCTCGTGCCCTTCATCCCCGGGCTCGGCATCTCGGTGCGCGGTGCTCGGGCCTGGGTGGGCATCGGGCCGATGATCTTCCAGCCGTCGGAGTTCCTGAAACTGGCGGTGCTGCTCGTGGTGGCCGACGTCATCACGCGTCGCAGCACGCGCATGGGCGAGTTCCGACAGGTGATGCTGCCCTGTCTCTTCGTCATCGGTCTTGCTGCGTTCATGATGGTGGTGCAGAACGACCTCGGTTCTGCGATCGTGGTGTCGTGCATCGGACTGTCGGTGCTGTTCCTCGCCGGTGCCCCCTTCTGGCCGATGGCAACGGTGTCGGCGGGCATGGCGACGACCGGCGTCGCCTTCGCGATGAGCACGCCCTACCGGCGTCAGCGATGGACGGCGTTCTTCGACCTCGCGAGCACACGTGACGGCGATGGCTACCAGACGTGGCAGTCACTGCTCAGCATCTCCAACGGCGGCTTCACGGGCAGTGGCGTAGGGGCCGGCTCGGGCAAGTGGGGCTATGTGCCGCTCGCCCACTCGGACTTCATCTTCGCCGTGCTGGCCGAGGAACTGGGCTTCCTCGGTGTGTTTGCCGTGCTCGGCGCGTACATCGCTCTCGTGTGGGCCGGTACGCAGGTGGTGCTGTCCACGCGTGATCGCTTCTCCGGTCTGGTGGCCGGCGGCGTGGTGTCGTGGATCGGGATCCAGGCCGTCATCAACGTCGGCGGAGTCGTCGGACTCATGCCGGTAACGGGCCTCACCCTGCCCTTCCTGTCGTATGGTGGGTCCTCATTGTTGTCGATGATGGCCGCAGGGGGTCTGCTGTTGAACGTGGCCCGCAACGGGAGATGACCTCTCGCGCCGTGGTGATCGCGGGTGGCGGTACGGCCGGGCATGTCTTGCCCGCTCTGTCCGTCGCCGAATCCCTGATGGACCTCGGCTACCGACGCGAAGACATTCATTACGTGGGCGCGCAGCGTGGCGTGGAGACTCGCTTGGTGCCACCCGTTGGAGTGCCACACACCTTCCTCGATGTCATCGGCCTCCGTCGTTCGCTGCACCCGCGCAACCTCACCTTCGTGCTCAAACTGCTCCGTGCGCGTCGAGCAGCCATTTCCCTGTTGCGGCGGGTCCGTCCGGCCGTCGTGGTGTCGGTCGGTGGCTATGCGAGCCTGCCCGCCGTCCTCGCGGCGAGGCGGTTGCGCATTCCGGTCGTGGTCATCAGTTACGACAAGCGACCCGGTCGGGCGAGCGCGTTCGCTGCTCGACGTGCCAGTGCCTCGGCGGTCGCCTTCGCCGACTCCCCGCTGCCGAGAGCCGTACACACCGGCGCACCGCTGCGCCGGGCGATCATCGAGGTGGACCGCGTTGCGGACCGCGCCCGGGCCCGAGCGGACCTCGGTGTCCCCGAGGATCGATTCCTGCTGGTGGTCATGGGTGGCTCGCTCGGTTCGGGAGTGCTCAACGACGCCATCGCTGCGTACGTGGAGCAGCATGCACAACGACGCGACCTCGCGGTGCGTCACATCTGCGGCGAGCGGTTCCTCGCCCACGCGCAACCATCCCGAGACGGTTCTGCGGGCATCCTGTACGACGTGGTGGGTTTCGAACCAAGGATGGCGCAGGTGTACGCGGCCGCCGACCTCCTCGTGGGGCGCGGCGGTGCGAGCACGGTGTGCGAGGTCGCAGCAGTGGGTGTGCCTGCTGTGCTGGTGCCGTGGGCTGGTGCAGCCGAAGACCACCAGACCGAGAATGTGCGTTCGCTCGCCGATGTGGGTGCGGCGGTGCTGTTGCCGGAGTCACAACTGACCGCCGAACGCTTCACCGCGGAGGTAGACCGACTCGTGGCCGACGATGCTGCGCGGACGGCGCTCGGTGCAGCGGCGTACGCAGAGGGAGCGATTCACCGCAGCGGAGCATTGGCCCGTCTGATCGACGAGGTGGCCCGTGGCTGATCGTCCGACTGCGCCGCTGGACCTCTCGCGTCCCGGGCGGTACCACGTGGTGGGAGTGGGTGGCCCCGGTATGAGCGCAGTGGCACTGGTGCTTGCCGAGATGGGACACCGGGTGTCGGGGAGCGACCTGCGTGAGGTGCCGGTGCTCGATCGTCTGCGCAGTGCGGGTGTCGAGGTGCAGATCGGTCACGACCGTCATGCGGTGGTGGGTTGCGACGCGATCACGTATTCGACCGCCATCCCCGAACGCAATGTCGAGCTCGTCGCAGCGCGTGACGCAGGGATTCCTGTGCTGCACCGCGCCGGAATGCTGGCATCCATCTGTGCGCTCACCAACGCCGTCGGCGTTGCCGGCACACACGGCAAGACCACCACATCGTCGATGTTGATGCTGGTGCTTGCTGCTGCTGGGTACCGCCCGGGTTTCGTGATCGGCGGCGACGTCACCGATACGGGTACGGGTGCACAGTGGACGGGGAGCGAGTGGTTCGTCGTGGAGGCCGACGAGAGCGACTTCACCCACCTGCAACTGCCGCTGCACTCGACGATCCTCACCAATGTCGACGTCGATCACCTCGAGCACTACGGGACCTTCGACGCCATCGTGGAGGGGTTCGAGCGCTACCTCGATCAGGTTCCCGGTCCGAAGGTGCTGTGCGCAGACGACAGCGTGTGCCGCACGCTGGCCGCCGGGCGTGATGTCATCACGTACGGAACCGACGAGTCTGCCGACTTCCGTGCGGTCGATGCCCGTTCGGAATCGGGCACGTGGACCTTCGATGTGATGCGCAAGGGAGTGCGGCTCGGCGCAGTGGTGCTCCCGCTGCGCGGCATGCACAACGTTCGGAACGCCACCGGCGTGGTGGCGATGGCCACCGAGCTCGGGGTGTCGTTCCCGGTCATTGCCGAAACGCTCGCTCGCTTCGGCGGCGTGGCACGACGCCTGGATTTCCGCGGTCGTCACGGGGGTGCCACGTTCGTCGACGACTACGGCCACATTCCCAACGAGATCGCCGCCGTGATCGACGCACTGCGTACCAGCGGCGACGGATTCGGTCGGGTCGTAGCGGTGTTCCAGCCGAATCGCTATCGACGTATGGCTGTGCTCTCACCGGAATACCGGGACGCATTCGTCGGGGCCGATCTCACGGTCATCACCGAGATCTATCCGTCGGGCGACGACCCGATCCCGGGAGTCACGGGCAAGCTCGTCGTGAACGCCGTGCTGGACGCCCACCCGTATCAACGCGTGGTGTGGCTGCCTCGTCGCCACGACCTGATCGACTTCCTCGCCCGGGAGGTCCGAGCCGGCGACGTCTGCGTATCGATGGGGTGCGGCGACGTTGCGAGTCTGCCCGCAGAGGTCATCGCTCGACGTGTGGAACTCGGCGCGGAGCGCGGGTGATCGTGGGTCCGTCGGTCATCGACCGTGCAGCGCAACTGCTGGGCGAACTCGCCGAACGGGACGTACCCCTTGCACCGCTCACCACGTACCGAGTGGGCGGGCCAGCCCGGCTCCTGGTGCGCGCTGGGACGCTCGACGCGCTCGAGCGGGTCGCGACGGTGGTGTCGCAGACCGGACTCGAGGTGCTGGTGATCGGGCGCGGGTCCAACCTGCTGGTGGCCGATCGCGGGTTCGATGGGATTGCCGTAGTGCTCGGCGATGCGTTCGGCGATCTGGGGATCGAGGGAACAACGGTGCGCGCCGGCGGGTCGGTGTTGCTGCCGGTACTCGCCCGCCGCACCGCCGCTGCCGGGCTCACCGGCCTCGAATGGGCGGTTGGTGTGCCAGGTTCGGTGGGTGGCGCCGTTCGGATGAACGCAGGTGGTCACGGCTCCGATGTTGCGGCCTCGCTCGCCGAGGTGGAGCTGTTCGACATCCAGCGGGGAGTTGCGCACACACGCGGGGCGTCGGCACTCGGGCTGCGCTTCCGCGGTTCGGACATCGGCGACACCGAGATCGTGCTCCGTGCCACGTTCGAACTCACCCAGGGCGACGTGGCGCAGAGCGAGCGGGAGATCGCCGAGATCGTGAGGTGGCGCCGCGAGCACCAGCCGGGCGGTCAGAATGCAGGCTCAGTGTTCGTGAACCCGATTCCCGGAGAACTGGCCGCGGGTCAGGTGATCGACGAGCTCGGTCTGCGCGGCTTCACCATCGGCACCGCGTCGGTGTCGGAGAAACACGCCAACTTCATCCAGGCATCCGAGGGCGGCCGTGCTGCCGATGTGCGTGCGGTGATGGAGACTGTCCGGGAGCGGGTACTTGCCGCTCGGGGAATCCTGTTGCGCAGCGAGATCCGTCTCGTGGGCTTCGACGAGACCGAACCGGTCGCCGAGCGCCGCGGGCAGGCGGGGTCGGATCGATGAGCGATTCGCTGCCGCCGCGAGACCCGACGAGTCCGTCGAGGCGCATCCCGTTCCCCGATGTGCCGGCTCCGACCGAACCGCCGCCCACCACGGGCGTCTCGGGCGCTCGCGAACGCAAGACGGTGATCATCGGGGAGTCCGATGCGGTTCCCGGCACCGGACCCCGCTACGAGAGCGATTACACCTCGCTGACTGCCCAGATCGTCGACCCCATGCTCCCGGCAGCCGGGAGTGCGTCGGACACCGCTGGCGTGCTCGTCGAGTCCGTTCCCGATTCCGGTGCACTCGCGCGTCCGGGAGCTGATTTCACGTCGCCCACCACCACGGTGCCCGAGCGACAGAACTCATCCACCGACGGCACGACGCGCGTGGTGGTGATCGCCGACGACGACGGACTGCCCGACGCGAGTTACACAGTCACCGATGCCCGCTCACCCGACGACCCCGGCGGACCACGAGTTCACCCCCGACTGCGCGCACGGCGTATCGCTGTGCGACAGCGCGCCGGGCGTCGCCGCGTGTACTGGTCGGCGATCGCCGGTGGTTTCCTGTTGATCGGCCTCGTGGCGGTGGGCATCTTCTCCACGCCGCTGTTCGCCGTGAATCACATCAAACTCACCGGCATCGTGTACACGAACCAGGAACAGATCGCCGAGATCACCAAGTCGATACGCGGCAAGCCCATCCTCACCGCCGACCTCAACGCCGTGCGAGATCGACTCGAAGAGCTTCCGTGGGTGAAATACGCCACGGTGAACATGGACTTCCCGCACACCGTGGTGATCCAGATCGCCGAGCGCACACCGGTGGCCACGTACCTCGGCGAGGACAATCAGTGGCGAGTGATCGATGTGGAGGGTCGGGTGATCGACGTGCTGGCCGGGCGCCCGGTGGATTATGTGGCGATCTACGGTGCCGGCCCCATGCTCGGCAGCGGTGCGACATCGGTCGAACTGGCACGAGTGGCCCAACTGGTCACGGCCATGCCGCCACAACTCCAGCCGATCGTGAAGCATTTCGAGGTCGATCAGCAGTTCAACGTGTCACTCACGCTGCGCATCAACAAGCGGGGTGACACCCAGGTGGACCTGTGCTCGGCCGAGAATCTCGACGTGCGCCAGATCGTTGCGCTCACCGCATTCCTGAATACCAAGGTGAACCCCAAGGCGGTGCCGCCGGGCCGTATCACGGCGTGCAAGCCCGATCTCGTCACCACCTCCAATTCGTGAGCGATACGCACCGCCCGAACAGCGCCGTTTCTCGCCGAAAGACGCCCCTCAGGCGTCGTGTTCTGTGAGAATGGTCGGAATTCCTGCCCGACGAACCAGCCAGAGGATCACCTCATGCCCGGATCTCCCCAGAACTATCTCGCCGTCATCAAGGTGATTGGCGTGGGCGGTGGCGGTGTCAACGCCGTCAACCGGATGATCGACGCCGGCCTGAAGGGCGTCGAGTTCGTGGCCGTGAACACCGACGCCCAGGCGCTGCTCATGAGCGATGCCGACGTCAAGCTCGATGTGGGGCGTGATCTCACACGCGGTCTGGGAGCCGGCAGCGATCCCGAGGTGGGACGCGCTGCGGCGGAGGCACACCGTGACGAGATCGAAGACGTGATCAAGGGCGCCGACATGGTGTTCATCACGGCGGGCGAGGGTGGCGGTACGGGTACCGGTGCGGCACCCGTCATCTCCGAGATCGCCCGGAACATGGGTGCGCTCACCATCGGTGTGGTCACCCGGCCGTTCGCCTTCGAGGGACGTCGACGCGCAGTGCAGGCAGAGACCGGCATCCAGAAGTTGCGCGAGAAGGTCGACACCATCATCGTCATCCCGAACGACCGCTTGCTCACGGTGTCGAACGACAAGACGAGCGTGCTCAACGCCTTCAAGATGGCCGACGAGGTGCTGCTGCAGGGCGTCTCGGGCATCACGAACCTCATCACCACACCGGGCCTCATCAACACCGACTTCGCAGACGTGAAGATGATCCTGTCCAGCGCCGGCACCGCGCTCATGGGAATCGGTCAGGCAAGCGGCGAGAACCGTGCGGTCACCGCTGCCAAGTCCGCCATCAGCAGCCCGTTGCTCGAGAGCAGCATCGACGGTGCGCGGGGCATCCTGCTGAACATCACGGGCCCGAGCGACCTCGGCCTGTTCGAGATGAACGCCGCCGCCGAGATCATCCAGGGTGTTGCTCATCCGGATGCGAACATCATCTTCGGCACCGTGATCGACGACGAGATGGGCGACGAGGTGAAGGTCACCGTGATCGCCGCCGGATTCGACCGTTGGGACTCGTCCACGGCCAAGGTGCCCACGCTCAAGGCGGTCGACGCCCCGAAGCCGTCGTCGTCGCTGAAGGGACTCTTCGCCGAGGACGATGCGGGTCGCGATCCGCTCTCCGACGGCGACGACGACTTCGACGTGCCCTCATTCCTCAAGTGAGCACCTCGCCACGCGCGTGAGTGCCCCCGACGCCGAGGCGGTGAGCGGTCGGATCGACGACCTGCGCGAACGCTTGCGGCGTGCCGGAGGCTCCGGCGTCGAGATCGTGGCGGTCACCAAAGGATTCGGTGTCGACGCCATCGAACATGCGGTCCGTGCCGGCGTGCGGTGCGTGGGGGAGAACTTCGCCCAGGAGCTCGTGCCCAAAGTGGCCGAGGCCCGCCGCCACGGTTGGTCATTCGAGTGTCACTTCATCGGACGCCTCCAGACGAACAAGGTTCGCTCGCTCGTCGGGGCGGTGGACGTCTGGCAGTCCGTCGACCGAGCGGCACTCGTGCACGAGATCGCGGCGCGCTGCCCGGGTGCACGGGTGCTGATTCAGGTCAACGCCACGGGTGAGGCGGACAAAGGTGGTGTCCCGCTCGGGCAGCTCGACGATCTCGTGGGGCTGGCCCGGGACCGCGAACTGGTCGTGGAGGGCTTGATGACGGTCGGCCCCACCGACGGCGATCCGACGCGCACGCAGGTGGCATTTCGTGCGACGCGCTCGGCCGTCGACCGACTCGGTCTGACCGTGTGCTCCATGGGCATGTCGGACGATCTGGAGATCGCCATCGGCGAGGGGAGCACGATGGTGAGAGTCGGCACCGCCATCTTCGGAGCGCGCGTTCGCAGGGAACGCGATCGGCCCGACCCATGAACTACCCTTGCCAGCGGAGGCAATCATGACGCTCTGGAAGAGGGCTATGGATTACCTCGGCCTCGGGCCGGAGGATCCGTACGACGATTACGACATGCCGGACGATCCCGAGCCCCCGCGCGGGCAGCGTCCGACCCGCGGGGCCCCGCAGGGCTGGGAGCCCGAACCGCGGGGTCGCCAGCGTGGATGGGACGACGAACCGCCCGCACGTCCGTCGCCCCAGCGAGTGAATCCGGGTCGAGACCTCGAGCCGGTGCCGCCGCGCCGACCCACACCGGTGGACTCAGGCGATCCTTCCGGTCTCACCGTGCGACTGCCACCGCGCACCCAGCAGGCACCCACGCGTCAGCATCAGTCGGCGGCGCCGGGTGAGCCCTACACGGTGCGTCCGCGCCGCTTCGACCAGGCTCAGGAAGTGGCCGACAAGTTCAAAGAGGGACAGCCGGTCATCATGAACCTCGAGGGCACCGATCGGGAGATCTCGAGGCGGCTCATCGATTTCGCCAGCGGGCTCTGCTACGGGCTCAGCGGCACCATGGAGAAAGTGGCCACCGGGGTGTATCTCCTGAAGCCGTTCTCCCGCTCGGGCTACGACGACGGCTACGACAACTAACGGCGCGAAACCGAAACATTTCGTCACACTTTCGGCCTGGTACGCGCGTCTAGGATGCGGCCATGTCAGTGACGCCCGAGATCCTCGCAAACGCCACTTTTCGCCTTGTGCGGAAGGGTTTCGATCCCGATGAGGTAACGGCGTTCCAGCATGACGCCGCCCGCGCGCTCGACGAGGCACTGCAGTACGCAGCACTGATGGAGCAGCGAGCCAAGGCCGCTGCTGCACGGCTCACGCAGTTGGATCAGTCGGGCACGGGGAGCACGGTCACCCATGGTGCCGATCACACGCCCGGCCAGCCCGCAGTGACCTCGAGCACTGTGGTGATCCGTGCCGATGATGCACAGACCATCAGCAAGGCACTCGTGCTCGCACAGCGCGCTGCCGATCAGGCACTCGATGATGCCCGTGCGCAAGCAGCCGCACTGGTGGCCGAAGCCGAGGCGTCGGTGCTCCGGATGCGTTCCGATGCAGAACTCGAGTCGGCCCGTCTGCTCGCAGATGCACGTAATGAGGCGCGTCGTGCAGGTGAGGCCGAGCACGCCAAGGTGATGGCCGAGGTGCAGGCACTGCTCGCACGACTCGAGTTCCTACGTGAGGACGTGCGCGCGATGCAGACGCATGCCGATCAGCAGCGCCAGCGCATCGTCGAGTCCGCCGACGCGTTGCGCGCAGCGGCCGAGTCCGGCCTCGGGGCAGTGGCCCGCGCGCACAACCCCGCACTGTCGCCCTCGGCGGATATGCAGCGCACCGAAGTGCTGTCGGCGGTGTCTGCGCCCACCGCGGTGCTGGCGCCCGAGACCGTCAAGGTGGCCGCTGCCGAGGCGAGTGCTCCGAGTTCGGGCAGTACGGCACCTGCTCCGTTGACGCTCACGTTCTCCGAGGATCCCACCGGCGAGGTGGAGCCCATCCGTCCGTCGTCGGGGCCGGTCACGGTGCCCGATGTCGATGATTGGAACGAGCCGCCCTCGGTGCGGATCCGGGTGATCCGTCCCGACGGCCGTCCGGCCGACGAAACCGATCGCTGAAGGCCCGATGCCAGCGGGAGCACTGTGCTCCCACCGGTTCCCACGGTGATCTGAATGCGGCTCGTATGCTGAGGCGCTTCCCATGGTGTACCCGAACGTCGACCCACAACCTGATCTGCCGTCCCTCGAGCGCGGTGTGCTGGCCAGGTGGGCCGACGAGCACACCTTCGCCGAATCCGTGGCGCAGCGCCCGGCCGACGACGAGTTCGTGTTCTACGACGGACCGCCGTTCGCCAATGGACTCCCGCACTACGGACACCTGCTGACCGGGTTCGTCAAGGACGCGGTGCCGCGGTACCGCACGATGCGTGGCCAGCGTGTGGAGCGGCGATTCGGCTGGGACTGTCACGGGCTGCCCGCCGAGGTGGAGACCGAGAAGGAACTGAAGATCAGCGGTCACCCGGAGATCACTGCCTACGGCATCGACCGCTTCAACGAGGCGTGCCGTACCAGTGTGCTTCGGTACACCAACGAGTGGGAGCGCTACGTCACGCGTCAGGCGCGCTGGGTGGACTTCGACAACGATTACAAGACGCTCGACCCGTCCTACATGGAGAGCGTCATGTGGGCGTTCCGCACCCTGTGGGACAAGGGGCTCATCTATGAGGGATTCCGGGTGCTTGCGTATTGCTGGCGCTGCGAGACCCCGCTCTCGAACACCGAGACACGCATGGACGACGTGTATCGGGATCGACAGGATCCTGCGCTGACCGTGGCGTTCCGCCTCGACAACGGCGACCACATCCTTGCGTGTACCATAACGCCCTGGACCCTCCCGTCGAATCTCGCGCTCGCTGTCGGCCCCGAGGTCGAGTACGCGGT
>JAFMJD010000131.1 GCA_017853685.1 Actinomycetota bacterium
TGCGGAACACCTCGCGCATGCCCGCCACTTCGGGCGGCAGGAGATCGCTTACCGATCCGGGCGTGACCGGGGCGGGAAGCGCCGACATCACGTTCAGCACGGCCCCTGCGAGACCACCCCACACCACCGGCAGCACGAGCAGCAGCGACAACTCCCAACCGGTCTCAGTGCGGGACATGGCGATTGCCGTTGCAACCCCCACGAGACCGACCACCGCCGCAGTGACGGCGGGTACCACGAGATGGCGCAGCAGCAGCCAACCGCGTGCGCGCGGCAGCGAGTCGCAGCGATCGGGTTGATCCACCTCTTGTGCGAATGGCTCCAGACACTCGAGGCCGAGCACGAACGAGGCGAGCGCGCTCACGAAGATCGCCGGTGTGGTGCCACGAAAGGCCGCAACCTGAGCGGCACCGGCAAGCGCAGCAAGGCCGCACATCCGCAGCACGCGTGCAGCAGGAAATCGCGCAACGCTGTGCAGACCGCGTCGGGTCACGGTGGTGCCCAGTCGACGCGGCACGGGGAACCATGGACGCACCCGATGCTGCTCGTTGCTCAACTGTCGCCGGAGCAGGATGACCGTGCGCAGGTCGCGCATCGTGACGGCGAAGCGCAACTGGCGCACCAGCGCGGTGCGACGCGCCAGTGCATCGATGGACAGCCGGCGCAGTCCGAGCAGATCGAGGGCCGCTACCACCACGACAATGGCAGGAAGCACGAGATCCTGCACATGCACACGCAACGGCCAGAGCACGAGGCTGCCGAGCGTGTCGAAGGGGCCTGCAACGTGCCATCGGTCCGGCACTGCGGCGATCTGCCAACCGAACAGCGCTGTACCGAGCACTCCGGCCTGCCAGCGTCGCATTGCTGCGATGTGTGCGCCGAACGCGGCGGCCACAAAGGCCAGACCGATCAGCGCGCCGGCTGCAGCACCGCTCACCACCCAGGGGATGAGTGCTCGTTCGAGCCGGCGACCCAGGAGTTGTCCACCCACACCGCCCACCACGGCGCCGGCGAACGCGGCGAGGCGGAACTGCTGCACCGCAGGTCGGGTCAGCACTGCACGGCGATCCACGGGAGCGAGCAGCACGTACTGAACATCGGCTGCCTCCACCGACACCGGGCCGCCGCGCGCGCCGGACCGCAGACCCATCAGCAGTGCAGCAGCGAGCGCCACCCCCACGATGGGCGGGGCAAGCCGCACGACATCGGCGGTCTGACTGGCGCCGAGCGGATCATCGCCCACGGCGTTGGACACGAGCACCACCGCACCCACCACGGCGATCGCTGCGAGGTACACCTTGTATGCGAGTTCGAACCACTCGAGTCGCACGAGTCGCTTGCGCTGTCTCGCAGCACGCAGGGCCCGCAGTGCGGCCAACGGATCGGAGGCGGCACTCATCGGAGTTCGACGCTACTCAGCGGACTGCGCCACACCCTGCTCATGCATCGCCGACAGCAGCAGGGCGGGTGGGGTCGCTGGACCATCCCGACCAACTCGCCACGAAGAGGCGAGGCACACCGAGACCGGCCAGTTCGATCCCGAGTACGTCGGCACATGCCGAAACACCCGATCCGCAGTAGCAGATCGCTCCCGTGGCGGTGTTGACACCCAAGGCCTCGTAGTGCGCGCGCAGTTCCGCAGGATCTCGGAATCGTCCCGTGTCGGGATGCACATTGGCCGCCCACGGCGCGTTGCGCGCCCCGGGGATGTGCCCTTGTCGTGGGTCGATCGGCTCGGAATCACCACGGAACCGGTCGGCTGAACGCGCATCGAGTACCACTGGTGCACCGGCACTTCGTGCTGCGGCGGCGGCAACCTCATCGGCGGTGGCGAATCGATCGGCCGGCCACGCGCGCGCAGTGAATTGCGCCGCTGACTGTGCCATGGACTGTGAGTGACGCACATCGGCATCACCGGTGGCGAGCGCCTCGGGCCAGGTGCGCAGTCCACCGTCGAGCAGTGCTGCCGAGTGGCCGAGGCTGCGCAACATCACCACGAGCCGGCCGGCAGTAGCACCGCCGGAATCGTCGTACGCCACCACGGGAGTGGTGTTGCTGATTCCGAGTCGGGTCATGGCAGCAGCGAAGTGTTCGGGTGACGGCATCGGATGACGTCCAAAAACCGCCGGTTGATGGTGGTCCGACAGATCGGTGTCCATGTCCACGAACACCGCACCGGCGATGTGTCCTGCGCGGAACGCGTCGGCACCGGATCGACCGTCGAGGTACCAGCGCACATCGGCCAGCACGACACGCTCACGATGCTGCAGTACCCACTCGGGTGCCACCACAGGAGGCAGGTGGGCCGGATCGATCGATGCGGTGTTCGACTTGCTCATCGTGATCTCTCCCCGTGCTGGGCGGTACACCCGTTGCACAGCATCTCAGGTGTAACTCCCCGACGTCTGCAGCACCCGACCTGCGGCGTTCCATCCGCACATGCCGTGCACTGCCGCACCGGGCGGCGTGGAAGCCGAGCAGAGCCAGACGCCGTCGATCGGCGTGCGGTACGGATCCACGGCGAGCTTCGGACGTGCAAGGAGCTGGCGGCCCGCCATCGATCCGCCGGCGAAGTCGCCGCCGATGGCCGATGGGTTGTACGCCGCGAACGCGGGAGCCGTACGCACGGAACGCCCCACCACGAGATCACGCCAACCGGGGGCGAACCGATCGAACTGTGACTCGATGCGATCGCTGACGTCGAGCGGCGAGGCATTCGGCACGTGGCAGTAGGCCCACAGCGTGTGACGGCCATCGGGCGCACGGCTCGGGTCCACCACCGAAGCCTGCGCAACGAGCACGAACGGCGCACTGTGCACATTGCCCCGTTGCACCGCAGCCTCGCTCGCGGCCACCTCGTCGAATGTCCCGCCGAGGTGCAATGTGACGGTGCGGCGTGCCTCGGGTGACAGCCAGGGCATGGGGCCCGACAGCACATAGTCCACCTTGCACGCGCTCCACCCGTAGCGGAAGCGTCGATACGGCCGAGCAGCGCGCCCGTCGAGCCGATTGCCCGCCATGGAGACGAACTGTTTCGGCGAGACATCGAGGAGTACTGCATCGGCTGGTGGGAGCTCACGCAGATCGAGCACCGTGTGGTCGGTGATGATGCGACCGCCGTGCTGACGGATCACCGAACCGAGCGCGTCCACGATCGCCTGTGAACCGCCGGCAGCAACCGGCCAACCCACCGCGTGTCCGAGCGCACCGATCATCACGCCGAGTCCGCCGGTGAACGGTCGGTCGAGCGGGAGACACGAGTGAGCAGAAAGGCCTGCGAGCAGCGCAGGCGCCTCGTCGCCACGGAACATCGACTGGAGCAGCGACGCCGGCCACAGTCCGCGAACACCGAACACTGTGGCTGCCACCAGATCGTCGGGCCATGCGAGCAACGGTCCCTGTGTGAACGCGTTCACCGCCTCGAATCGATGCAGGATCGGCGCCACCAGACGGCGCCAACGTCGACCATCGGCCGCAGGCATGGCGGCCACGGTGTCATCGAGTGAGCGATGGAGTACTGCCGCGCGACCACCGTCGAGCGGGTGAACGAGCGGAATCTCGGGATGGAGCCACGTGAGCCCGTGCCGCTCGAGTTGCAGCGAGGCAAAGGCGGCCGACGCCGCACCCGATGGATGAACCGCTGCGCACACATCGTGACGAACGCCGGGTTCGATGAGTTCGGCCGTTCGACTGCCGCCGCCCGGAGTGGGCGCCGACTCGTACACGGTGACATCCCAACCTTCGCGCGCAAGACGCGCTGCGGCCGTGAGCCCATTGGGTCCTGCCCCCACCACCACGGCGTTGCGCATGCGGGCCGCCTACTGCTCGCTCGCTCGACGTGCTGCTTCGGACTGCACCTCGGCGAGCGGTCGGCCGAGTGCCCGCGCTGCCGATGCTGCATCGTCGAACTCGGCTTTCATCCGGTGTTCGGAGCGCTTCACCCGAACACGGTGACCGTCGATGTCCACCTCCACCACATCACGCGATGCGGCCCATCGTTCCACGACGCTCACACGGATCCCGAGTGTGCCGGTCTGTGCCATCACGGTGTTGCGCAGCGCGGCTGCAGCATCGGCGGCACAGAGCACGCGCAACGTGTGGGCAGGGCGACCCTTCTTCATCACGATGGGGGTCACCCAGGCATCCAGTGCCCCCAGTCGCATGCACTCGTCGATCACGAACGCAAGCACCTCACCGGTGACGTCATCGAGGTTCGTCTCCAGCAGTACGAGCGACTCGGGCGACGGCACCGATCCGTGGACGCCGGGCGCGTTGTGGTCCAGCAGCATCACCTGCACCACATTGGGTCGGTGTTCGGGGTTGCGTCCGCCGGCACCGAGACCCGTGGCCACCACCGTGCCGGTGGGCATCGGACCCGACGAGTCGGCGAGTGCGGCCATCAGCGCCACGCCGGTGGGTGTGGCGAGCTCGGTGGGCTCGTCACGACCCACGAGCGTGAGCCCATGGCGGGCGGCGATGGCTGCTACCGCGGGTGCCGGGTTGGGCAGCACTCCGTGTGCGGCGCGGATCTCGCCCATTCCCACGCTGATGGGCGAGCACACAACTCGGTCCACCCCCAGCACCTCGAGCGCAGCACACACACCCACGATGTCCACGATCGCATCGAGCGAACCGACCTCGTGGAACTCCACCGAATCGACGTCGGTGCCGTGCAACGCGGCCTCGGCCACGGCCAGCACCTCGAACACCGCACACGCACGTTCACGCACGCGTGGCGGGAGCGGTGCGGCCAGCAGTCGCTCGCGGATGAGCCGGTACGGACGATGGTGCCGATGATCCTCGGGCGCACCCACGATGGCGCGCGTGGACATGAGTCCCTGTCGCTCCACTCGTTCGGCATTCAGCGACCAGCCCTCGATGCCGAGCAGATCCACGATCTGTGCAACGGCCGCGTGGTCCGCACCTGCGTCGAGCAGTGCACCGAGCGTCATGTCGCCGCTCACACCCGAGAAACAGTGGAACCAGGCAGTGCGCTCGTTGCTCACGTGCGGGTCCGCAACATACGCGCAACGGCGCACGCTGCGCCGTATCCGTTGTCGATCCCGACCACTGCGACGCCTGCGGCGCACGACGACAGCATGGCGAGCAGCGCGGTGACTCCCTGGAGCGAGCTGCCGTAGCCCACCGATGTGGGTACCGCCACCACGGGGGCAGAGGTGAGGCCGCCCATCACGCTCGCGAGTGCACCCTCCATGCCGGCACACACGATCACGGCGTCAGCGGCATGCACTGCATCCACATGAGCGAGCAGTCGATGCAGACCGGCGACGCCAACGTCCACCAGTCGCTGCGGCGCAAAGCCATAGGCCTCGAGGGTGAGGATCGCTTCGTCGAGCACCGAGGTGTCGGCAGTACCCGCTGCAGCGCACAGCACGCGATCGCTCCGACGCTGCGAGGGATCGGGCAGGCGCCACGCAACACAGCCGGCGCGCTGCACACCATCGGGATGCACGGCCAGCACCGCCTTGGCCTGTTCCTCGCTCGCGCGGGTGATGAGCACCGGACCCGTTCCATTCGCCAGCAGTTCGCTCACGATCCGAACACACTGCTCGGGGCTCTTGCCCGGTCCGTACACGGCCTCGGGGATTCCCTGGCGGAGCGCTCGGTGATGGTCCACGAGCGCATCGCCCACATCGGCGAAGGGCAGTCGCACCAAGCGAGCGAGCGCATCATCGGCACTGATACGGCCGGTGGTGATGTCGTCGATCAGCACTCGCAGGGTTGCCTCGTCCACCCACTCATTCTGACGGCGAATCGGGCCGGATTGGTAGCCTCAGCGGTTATGCATGTTCGGCCCACCGCCACCGTCGGGTACTTGGGACCCAGTGGCTCGTTCACGGAGCAGGCGCTCCTGGGGCAGGCCGACCTCGCCGCGTGCCGCCACGTGCTGTACCGCACGATGCCCGACATCCTCGATGCCGTCGACGCCGGCGACGTGGACTACGGGTTCGTGGCCATCGAGAACTCGATCGAGGGGGCGGTGAATCTCTCGCAGGACGAGTTGGCCTTCAACCATGACCTGCTGATCCAGCGCGAAGTGGTGATGGACATCGAGCACTGCCTCATGGCCCGTCCCGGCACCGCACTGGCCGATGTGCACACCGTGCTGTCCATGCCCGTGGCGACGGCGCAGTGTCATAAGTTCCTGCGACGCGAACTGCGCGCCGCCGAGGTCCGGGTGGCGAATTCCACGGCCGAGGCCGCCAAGACCGTGTCCGACGATCGTCAGCCCGGATGGGCGGCCATTGCGCCTCGCGTTGCCGCCGAGTTGTACGGGTTGGACATCCTCGCCCGCGGTATCGGCGATGTGGAGCACAACCAGACTCGGTTCGTGTTGGTTGCCCGCGAAGGTGTGCCCGCCCCCACCGGCCACGATCAGACCGCCCTCGTGGTGTACCAACGAGCCAACGAGCCCGGGTCACTCATCTCGATCCTGCAGGAGTTCGCGGCGCGTCGCATCAATCTCGAGAACCTGTTGTCGCGTCCCACCAAAGAAGGTGGGCTCGGCGACTACTGCTTCATCATCTACGCGCACGGCCACATTGCCGATGAGTTGTTGGCCGATGCGGTGAGAGCACTGCATGCCAAGCAGGGTCGGGTGAAGTTCCTCGGGTCGTATCCGGCGGCCAAGCAACACAGCGCGGCGAGCCGCGAGCACGCGGATGAACGCTGGCGTCAGGCCGACGACTGGGTTCGGCACCTGCAGTCGCAGATCGACTGACCAGCCCGATCTCCACCGCTCCACCGGACAACGACACGTTCTACGATGGCGCCATGAGCACATCGGGAAAGTCGCCACAGGTTGCTGTTGTCACGGGAGCGAACTCGGGTATCGGCCGCGCATGTGCCATTCACCTCGCATCCAAGGGCATGCGCGTGTTCGGCACCGTGCGAGACGTCTCCAAGGCGGCGAAGCTCGAGGCGATGGCCACCGATGCTGGCGTGTCGATCGAACTCGTGGAACTCGATGTGGCCGACGACGACTCCGTGCGTGATGGCTTTGCCAAGATCCTTGCTGCTGCCGGTCACGTGGACCTCTTGGTGAACAACGCCGGCGTGGGCGGCAACGCCGTTGCCGAGGAGTGCCCCACGAGCATGTACCTCGAGGTGATGAACATCAATCTGTGCGGGCCGGTGCGCTGTGCACAGGCAGTACTGCCCGGCATGCGCGAACGACGCAGCGGCTGCATCGTGAACATCAGCTCCATCACCGGCAAGATCGCTGCACTCGCCCAGTCGCCCTATGTGGCGTCGAAGTTCGCGCTCGAAGGACTGTCCGACGGACTCGCCCAGGAACTCGCCCCCTTCGGCATCCGTGTGGTGGTGATCGAGCCCGGCATCACGAAGTCGGCGATCTTTGCCAAGAACGTCGATGCGCCGAACCAGAGCGGCGCCTACGACCCGCACTACCGACGGCTCTTCCAGTTCTACGCGGCCGGTATCCCTGCAGCCACCGACCCGATGGAGGTGGCCGAGGTGATTCACCACGCCTACACCACCGATTCCCCGCAACTGCGATACGTCACCTCGTGGGGCGGCAAGGAATTGATCGAGGGGCGTGCCCGCATCAGCGACGCCGACTGGATCGCGCTCGGGGCCATCGAGGACGACGCCGAGTACTACGCACGGTTCGAGGAGTTGTTCGGCCTCGACATCGCACCTCGCTGATCGGCCCGGTGGGGAGCAGACCCGACTGCGCCCGGCGTTAGCCTGAGGGACGGAACGGTGGCAGAGCGGACAAATGCAGCCGCCTTGAAAGCGGCCGGCTCACAAGGCCCGGGGGTTCGAATCCCTCCCGTTCCGCCAACAGCGCTGCTGAGAGACCTCGGCC
>JAFMJD010000132.1 GCA_017853685.1 Actinomycetota bacterium
GCGTACGGCCATCGAGGCGCTCGCCGGCGTGCTCGGCGGCACCCAGTCGTTGCACACCAACTCGATGGACGAGGCGCTGGCGCTGCCCACCGAGAAGGCGGCACGCATTGCGCTCCGCACGCAGCAGATCATCGCCTACGAGACGAACGCCGCGCATGTCGCCGATCCGCTCGGCGGTTCGTACTTCGTGGAGGAGCTCACCGACGAGATGGAGCGCCGGGCGGAGGAGATCTTCGCCTACCTCGACGAGATCGGCAGTGGGTCGATCCTCGAGGGTTGCATCCGCGGTATCGAGGAGAACTGGTTCCAGGGTCGTATCGCTGATTCGGCGTACGAGTTGGAGCGCAAGTTCAACGCCGGTCAGCGGATCATCGTGGGTGTGAACCGCTTCACCGAGGGCAACGACGAGGACAACCTCGAGATCCTGCAGATCACCAACGAGGATGAGGCCCGTCAGCTCAAGCGCTTGGACAACGTGAAGCACGACCGCAATGCGGCCGCTGTTGATGCGGTGCTGGCGAAGTTGGCCCGCGAGGCCGGCGATCCCGAGGTCAACCTCATGCCGACGCTGATCGAGGCGAGCCACACCTACGCGACGCTGGGCGAGATCATGGCGACGATGGCTGGTGTCTTCGGCCGCCACGTCGAAGTCCCCACCATCTAACCCCCCCCACTTCGCGCTCTGACGGGCCGCGAGTCAGTCATGGCTGCCTTTTTGTCGCGCGAAATGACGGCGGATTCTGAGCAGAGAAAAGTCAGCGATCGCTGACTCCCGGCCCGTCAGAGCGCGAGGGTGGCGGTGAGGAGGAGGTTCTTGCCGAAGGGGGGATGGCGGAGGACGCGCTGGATCGCCCGACTGGTTGGCACCAAGAGTCGGTCGAACGCCGCATTCGAGCCCGATCCGAGATTCTCCACCCGGAGCAGTCGGTACACGAGCCAGTACGGGAGCACGCTTGCCACATCGAAGTAGTCGATCCGATCGACTCGGAACCGCGCCTCCTCCACGACTCGACGCAGCCCGGCCTTGGTGTAACGCCGGTAGTGCCCCGACTTCTCGTCGATGCGCGAGTAGAGGCTCGGCATGGCCGGGACGAAGAGGCAGAGCCGCCCGCCGTGATCGAGCAACTTCGACGCAGTGCGCAGTTCGCCGATGTCGTCGGCGATGTGCTCGAGCACATTGACGTACACCGCTGTGTCGAAGCGTCGCTCCGGCTCGCTGCTGACCAGATCGGCCGAAGTGCAGTGTCGGATCGTTACCCGGGCGACATCTCGCGTGCGCTCGGCGAGCCGCGGGTAGACGTTGGCGGCCGGTTCCAGTGAGAGCACCTCGGTCATCGGGTGCATCCGGGCGATGGTTCGGCTCACGGTGCCGAGACCGGCGCCGACCTCGAGGGTTCGCGGCCCGATCGCTCCGCCGAACTCGTGCACGATCCATTCGAAGAATCGATGCGCCGTTGCCAGCGTCTCGAGTTCGTGGAGCGCCCCGAACTCCGAATCGACCGTAGGGGCCTGACCGGTGAACAGTCGCCCGTCGCCCGTGCGCGCAGCGTCGTGAACGAGCGGCTCATCGGGGGACACACGCACAGAGTACCGGCGCGGTTCGATGCACACGCAGAGCGGGCCGTTAGCCTCGCGACTCACACGAAGCACACACGACGACAGCACGCCGGCACACACGTCGACAGCGCGCCGACAGCACGGCGGCGCGACGGCGGCGAGTCGAGAGCAGTACAGAAACACGAGGGGGAGCAGTGCTCGATCCGAAAGAGATGCCCGTTCGACTCGCCCAGTTCTTGGCGACTCAGGAGCCCGGCTGGAGCGATATCGAGGTGCGCTCGTACGAGGTGATGACCGGCGGCTACAGCCGGCTGCTCGCCAAGGCCGAGGTGCGCCACTCGGGGGGTTCACTCGTGCTGGTGCTGCGCGGCGATCCGCCCAAGGACAAGCAACTGATCGAGACCGATCGTGCCCAGGAGTTCGAGGTGCTCTCGGCTGTGGCCGCGGCCGGCGTACGTACGCCCCGTGCGCGCTATTTCGATGACTCGGGCACGGCGCTCGGCACCCGGGCGCTCGTGATCGATTACACCTCGAGTGAGTCGGTGATTCCGTATGCGGCCAGGGGTGGCGATCTCACCGGTCTGGCCGAGCGACTCGCCGAGGCAATGGCATCGTTCCACTCCATTCCGCTCGACCGCCTTCCCGCTCGGCTTGCCCGCCCGAACTCGTGGGAGGAGTACATCGGCACCCGGATCGACGAGTGGCGTCGCAGCGCAAAGAGCCATGTGGAGGACCTGCCGATCCTGCGCTACATCGCGGCGTGGCTCGATGCGAACCGGCCCGCTCCGGTACCGCTCGGCCTCGTGCATGGTGACTGTTCGACGGCCAACATGCTGCTGACGCCCGACGGACACCTCGAGCTCATCGACTGGGAACTCGCCGTGATCGGCGACCCGCGCGAAGACATCGGCTACCACAAGGCGAATGGCATGGCGATCCCGCCCGACCTGCTCGACGGTGAGGGCGCCGAGGCCTTCTGTCGTCGCTATCGGGAGTTGATGGGTTGGTCCGAGGCACAGCTCAACCCTGCGGTCATCACGTACTTCATGATCCTCGGGGTGATCGGCGTGGTGAGCAAGTTGCTCGGCGGCATCGCCGGCTACGCCGATGGCACCAATCATCTGCTCGCGTCGGCGTTCAACCTGCAGTCGATCATGTTCGGTGGCGCGATGTGGATCGATGGAACCAAGGCCCTCGAAGCCGCCATGAACGGAAAGGTCTGATCCATGCTCTCTCGACCCTCGACCGAACAGATTCTCCAGGGGATCGCCCGCGATCTGCAAGAGACCGTGCTGCCCGATGTGGCGAGCGAGCCCACCAAGGTGATGGTGGGCATGATGGTGCAGTTGCTCAAGTCGTGCGCGCAGCGCGCGGCGCACGAGACCGCTTGGGTGCACGAGGAGGCTGCCGCCATCTCGACCGCAGCCGGCAAGGACCTCGGCGGGCCCGCATCGCTGCACCTCGATGATGTGCTGTCGTGGTACCACCGCGTCAGCCAGGTGCTGTCCGAAGGGGTGGAGGCCGCGTATCGCAGCGGCGACACGGCAGAGATCGCGAAGTGGCGCGCCCTGATCGATGCGCGCCGAGCGAACGAGGCACAGATCCTCGGAACGCTCGAACTGGTGGGTCGCGGCTAACGACCGCTGGCCGCGGATCGATTGCCGATTCCGAGCAGTTCCCCCGCCTCGCTGGCCGTGGCCACCGGTCGCCCCACCTGCGCGCACAGTTCCACTGCGGCACGCACCAGCTCGGCATTGGTGGGTACCGGCGAGCCGTCGGGACGTTGACGCGGACCGGCCCAGTCCTCGTGGCCCACGCGCAGGTGTCCGCCGGCCTCCAGCGCCATGCGCGCCATGCCGGACTCCACGCAGTCACCACCCAGAACGGCGACCGCCCACGGGAACGTGGACTGCTCCATCATCTCGAGATACGCATCGAGTGCCCGA
Source organism: Actinomycetota bacterium (assembly GCA_017853685.1). Lineage (GTDB taxonomy): Bacteria > Actinomycetota > Acidimicrobiia > Acidimicrobiales > Ilumatobacteraceae > WLJO01. Next base: position 3,504 of record JAFMJD010000132.1, read on the forward strand.
CGTGTGGCGGGAAGCCCGAAGCTGTAGCCGCCTCGCCCGGTGAGACCGCCGGAGAAATACAGCTTCACGAACGAACCTGCCGGGAGTCCACCTTCGCGTTCGTGGGCCAGCACCACCTGCAGCCAACCGGGTTCGAAGATGGCGATGTTTGGCGCGAGTCCGAGTTCGCGACACCGCTCGATCTTGTAGGCGAAGTCGGCCATCGTGTTCTCGTAGACGAATGCCGAGGGCTTCTCGCCCGCGCGTGCACCCACGCGCCCGAGGTTCACCGAACCGGGATCGGCGAATGCCATGCGCAGCAGGCCGCGTTCGGCGAGACGCACGTTGTGGCGCCATCGGTGCTCGATGTCGCCGCCCAGGGCGCTGGTGGGATACAGCAGCGTGTCGGGACGTGCAGCCAACACCGCTGAGTACATCTCTGCCGAGTCGGCTTCCATGGTGTCGGGGTCCGACGCCCGATCGTGCTGGTGCACGATCGCCGCACCTTGGTCGATGCAGGCGATGGCGTCGGCGGCGAGTTCGGCCGGTGTGGATGCGCGGGGACCGTTGAGCGCCACCTCGATGATGACGGCTGAGTCTCGGCGTGCCATCAACGTGCCCCGCGCACGAGGCGTCCGGGGCGCGCCCCGGTGGGCTCACCGTGGTGGAACGTCTGCTCGCCCGCAACCCATGTGCCGACGTATCCCGATGCGCCCTGAACGAGACGGGGTGCGCCCGAGGGAAGGTCGAACCACACCTCGGGGGCAAGCAGTTGAATGCCTTCTGCGTCGATGAGGTTGATGTCGGCGCGCTTGCCGGGAGCGAGCACGCCGCGGTCTCCGAGGCCGTAGAGCGCAGCGGTCTCGCTCGTCATCTTGCGCACGCAGGTCTCGAACGGCACACGCCCACGACGCCGGTCTCGTGACCAGTAGGCGAGCATGTGCGTGGGCGTTGCGGAATCGACGATGGATGCGGTGTGCGCACCACCGTCGCCGAGGCCGAGCACCGTGGTGTCGTTCAGCAGCATCTCGTGCACCACATCGTGGTTGCCATCGGCCCAGTTCAAGATGGGCACCTCCAGCATCTCGGTGCCGTTGCGACGCATCATCCAGTCGAGTGCGACTGCGTACTCGCTCACGCCGCGCCTCGCTGCTTCAGCGGCCACCGACGCGCTTGCAGACGGTTCGTAGTCGGGCGGATCGCCGAGCGCGTACATGCGGTCGAAGCGCACCATGCTGCCCGTGAGTGCATCACGGCCGGCCTCGGCCTCGTGCACGAGTCGGTCCCGCAACGCTTCGTCGGCGCCGAGGCGTGCCACTACCTCGGGCACCGGAAGTCCGGCAAGCGCCGACCACGACGGACAGCCGAGGAACGGGTTGAGCCGTGTGGCGAGGTTGACCAGCAGCGCTGGTGAACGGGTGTGGATCTGCGGATAGAGCGGCACGCCGGTGGCGCGGAGTCGCGTGCATTCGTCGAGCAGGTCACGCCACATGGTGGGCGCGCTGTCGTGCTGCACGAGTACGAATGTGACGGGCCGTCCGGTGGAGCCCGCGACTTCGCGCATCCACGCCATCTCGCGCTCGGGGGCGAGCAGGTCCTCGCCCACCACGCCGGCGGGTGCGAGTTCCACAAGCCCGGCACCGAGCTCGCCGAGTACCGATGCGATGCCGAGCACTTCGTCCACCGCAGCGAAGGTTCCGGGAACCGGTTCACCGTCCACGGCGCGGTGCACGATGGTGCGTGACATCGAGAAGCCCAGTGCGCCGGCTCGGATTCCCTCTTTCACGATGGCAGCCATTGCCGCGATGTCGTCGGGCGTTGCGGGTTCGTTGCGGGCGCCGCGCTCACCCATGACGTATGCGCGCACTGCGCCGTGCGGCACGTGGGTTCCCACGTCCATTACGCGGGGCATCGTCTCGAGTGCATCGAGGTATTCCGGGAAGGTCTCCCACGCCCACTTGATTCCCTCGTGGAGCGCAGTCCCGGGAATGTCCTCGACGCCTTCCATGAGCCCCACCAGCCAGTCACGGCGTGACGGATCGACCGGGGCGAAACCAACACCGCAATTTCCCATGACCGCCGTGGTGACCCCATGCCACGACGACGGTGTCATGAGCGGATCCCACGTGGCCTGTCCGTCGTAGTGGGTGTGGATGTCCACGAATCCGGGAGTCACCATGAGCCCGTCGGCGTCGACCGTGCGCCTCGCCGGGCCGTCCACGCGGCCCACCTCGGTGATGACCCCGTTGCTCACGGCCACATCGGCGGTGCGCGCCGACGAACCGGTGCCGTCGACCACCTGACCACCACGGATCACCAGATCGTGCATGTCGTTCCCCCGTTGGTTAGTTTCCCCAACGACAGTCTCGCACCACGGCGCAGGGGACGCCGGGGTGCAGCGACCAGAACCGGGGGAGAGTGCAAGCATGAGTCAGGACCTGGAACGGCGCATTGCGCGTCTGGAGGCCATCGAGGCGGTGCGGTATGCGTTTGCCCGCTACTTCCACGCCATCGACAACAACAAGATCGATGTGCTCATCAACGAGGTGTTTGCACCGAACTGCGTGGTGGAGATCGCCAACTATCCACCGGGAAGCGGCAAGAACCTGCTGCTGCAGGGCCCCGACCAGATCACGGCCACGTACGGCCCGATTCCTGCCGACGGTCACCGACACAACCCGGCGAACACCTCGATCGTGATCAACGACGACATCACCGAGGCGTACGTCACGAGTTACTTCGTGACCACCATCGCCTGGGGCAACCAAGGCGGCATCTACGAAGCGACGTTCGTGCCGATGGGCGACGGCACGTGGCGTGCCAGCAAGTGGCTCGTCTCGAGCCAGTGGGGTTGGCGCCTCGCCGACATCCCGATGCAACTGCCGGCGCCGTACCTCTACGACCCGCCGTCCACGGGCTCGCACTACGGCGGCATGCAGCCCCGGTGAACCAGCCATGAACGCACCTGCGCAGATCATGAACCCGTACTCGGACGAGGCGACGTTCCCGCTCGAGGAGTTCGTCCACGACCCCTTCCCGTTCTGGGCGCACCTGCGCGAACACGAGCCGGTGTGGCTGCATCCCGAGACGGGCGTGTACCACGTGACGCGGTATCGCGATGTGGTGGGTGTGTTTGCCGACAGCGAGAACTGGAGTAATCAGATGTACTCCAAGTCGCTCGGCGTGGTGTTCGGCCCTACGATGCTGCAGTTCGACGGTCGGGAGCATGTCGTGCGTCGCACGATCATCGCGCCCGAACTCGTGGGCAAGCGCCTCGACGGCTACAAGGTGCTCATCGAACGCAATGCGGTGCAACTCATCGACCGGATGCGGGCCAAGGCGCGCGCGGGCGAGCCGATCGATCTCGTGGCGGACTTCTGCACGTGGCTGCCGGTGCAGGTGATCTGCGACATGCTCGGTCTGCCGTCGGAGGACATGCCGTTCTTCCACGACTGCTACCAGAAGATGATGGCCGGGCTCTCGGCGTACTCGCCCGAGCAACGCGCCATGGGTATCAAGGCAGCCACCGACTTCAAGCGGTACTGCGCGCCGATCGTGGCCGAGCGAAAGGCCAATCCCGGCCCTGATTTCATCTCGCGCGTGTTGGCTGGCGAGGTGGATGGCGAGCAGTTGAGCAACGAAGAGGTCGAGGCGTTCCTCGCCCTCCTGCTCACCGCCGGCGGCGAGACCACCGACAAGGCGATGTCGGGTATGTGGGCGTGTCTGTTGGAGGATCCCGAGCAACTCGCCCAGGTGAAGGCTGATCCTGCGCTGTTGGACCCAGCGTTCGGTGAGACGATGCGCCATTCGTTCCCCATCCTCGGTCAGCAGCGGTATTCGCTGAACGAGGTGCAGATTGCCGGAGTGAGCATTCCCGCCGGTTCGCACGTGAACATCTCGATCGGGTCGGCGAACAACGATCCCGAGATCTTCTCCGAGCCTCGCCGCTTCGACCTGAACCGATCCGATCTGTGGCTGGCGAAGGAACTCCGCAAGGGCTACGACGACGGTGAGCGATTCGGACATCTCGGCTTCGGTCTCGGGAAGCATTTCTGCCCCGGCTACGAGATGGCCCGAGTGGAAGCGGTGATCTCCGGGCAGGTGCTGCTCGACGCGTTTCCCGATCTGCGCCTCGGACCTGATGCCGATCTCCATCCCGT
>JAFMJD010000017.1 GCA_017853685.1 Actinomycetota bacterium
CACCGACTCGTTCATACCCTCGACCTGCAACTCGCGCTCCACCCGGACCGACGCCTCGAGGTGAAATTTCCCGCGGGAAATCCAGTCGACCGGAACATCCCGTTCGCGCCGTTCGTCGCACCCGTGCCTTACGACCCCGATCTCATCAGCAGCAGCTGGACCGGCGAACGTCTCCGACTCGACTACGTGCTGTTGGCGGTTGCGAGCGCCGAATCGGCGAACCGGCGCAGGCGAAGTGCTGCGCAGGCGCTCGTCGCCTAGGCGGTCCGCTCTTCGCGCAAGGCCGAACGGCGCACCTTGCCGGCGTCGTCTCGTACCGGTGTATCGGTGAACTCGAAGGTGCGAGGGATCTTGTAACGCACGAGGCGTTCGGCGAGGAACGTGCGCAGGTCGTCATCGGACACCGGTGACACAGTCTGCACGATGGCGTGTATGCGATTGCCGAGGTCGTCGTCGGGAATCCCGATCACGGCACACGAGCGCACATCGGGGTGTTCATCGATGGCGGCCTCGACCTCGGCTGGATAGATGTTGGCGCCGCCCGACAGGATCATGTCGGCCCGCCGGTCGCCGAGGTAGAGGTATCCATCGGCGTCGAACCACCCCATGTCACCGAGGCTCTCCCAGCCATCGGGTGAGCGGCGCGAATCGGCGCCTACGTAGCGATACGTGGGCCGTGCCGACGTCGACCGCATGAACACCTCGCCCTCGCTACCCGCAGGTCGTTCCTCGAAGGTGTCGGGATCGAGGATGCGCATCTCGCCAATCACACACCGCCCGACAGAGCCCTGGTGAGCGAGCCATTCGTCGCCACGGATGATGGTGACCGCCTGCGCTTCGGTTCCGGCGTACAACTCCCAGATCCGCTCTGCGCCGATCCAGTCGATCCACGCCTGCTTGAGCCATGGAGGACACGGTGCCGCCATGTGCCACACGGTCTGCAGCGATGAAACGTCGTATCGCAGTCGTACCGACTCGGGTAGACGCCAGACGCGTTGCATCATCGTGGGAACGAGCAGCACCCAATCGGCGCGCTGTCGTTCGATGGCAGCGAGTGTGGCCTCGGCGTCGAACTTCTCGAGCACGCACACGTGATTGCCGTGGAAGAGTGCTTGTGCAGAAAATGCGAATGGTGCGTTGTGATACAGCGGTCCGGGAATACACACCGAACCGTCCACGCGCAATCCGCTCGCCGGTTGTCCCGGGATCACGAGGCCGGGGTCACCCGACACGATGAGCTTGGGTCGTCCTGTGGATCCGCCCGATGTAGGTGCTTTCCACGTTGGTGCAACAACATCGGGTAACTCGTCATCGCTGAGTGCCGCATCGGGCTCCCAACCTGCAGGCACACACACCATGCCGTCGTGTGCACTCGGCGCAGCACCCACCACCAGTGCAGGACGCGCGAGTTCGACGATTGCTTCGCGTTCGCGATCGGGGAGTCGATGCGAGATCGGTTGCGGAACGGCACCGAGTTTCCACGCTGCAATGGCGACTTCGTAGAACTCGATCGAGTTGGGAAGTCCGATCGTGACGTAGTCGCCTGCGCGTACGCCGAGATCGGCATAGGCGCGGGCCAGTCGATTGGTGCGCCGGTCCAACTCGGACCGGGTCACGGTGCGGTTCCCGCAGGTGACCGCCGGTCGGTGGGGATCGGCGAGGGCCGCGGCGGTGATGGCCCGACTGATCGAGATCGCAGACATGCTCCGACCGTACCGTGCGACATCTGACACACGTCCCTCGGGCCGTCGCCCGGTCTGGAGCGACATCACCTGCGGCTGTGCACCCCCGCTGAGCAGGTCTTTTGTGGGGCGGGTTTACTTTGTGGTGGCACCATCACCGAAAGTAAGGAAATACCTTGGCGCTGAGTAGTCGGTCTGCTACTCTACGTAACAGCCCGGTAGTGACCGTCAGAGCAACTGCTGGGGACAGAGAGTGGCAACAACGCCACTCCATACGTTGGAGGGAACATATGGACCAGCAGGAAATCACCACCAAGAAGCGCCGTGACAAGGGCTTCACGCTCATCGAGCTCCTCATCGTCATCGCGATCCTCGGCATCCTCAGCACCATCGTGGTGCTCTCGGTGCGAGGCATCCAGGACCGTGGCCAGGACTCGGCATGCGCCAGCGACAAGAAGACGCTGCAGACCGCCTACGAGGCGGCCTACGCAAACGGCCTCGACCTCTCGACGGCTGACACCGACGTGTCGGACCAGCTCGTTGCGAACGGCTACCTCAACTCCGAGTCGTCGTGGTACCAGGTGGACAACACCGGTGCGGTGAGCGTCAAGACCGGCGTCACCAAGTGCTCGTGACGACCCAGTCGTCATAACACTCACGTCGTACATCACGTCGACAGACCTCTGACACGGTGCCCGGGCCTCATGCCCGGGCACTGTGCCGTTTTCGGAGGGGCCGTTGTCAGAGGGGCCGTTGTCGGAACAGGCGATCTCGGTGCGCCTAGCGCACGATCTCGATACGCCGACCCTGCTCGTCCCACTCGGGGTCGCGGGGCAGCCGGGTGATTGCCCGGCCGGCAATGCGTCGAGCCGTCCACAGCAGCGCAGCAGCATTGAGCACGTGACGCAGCGAAGCACCCTTGGGTGCCTTGGCCATCGAGATGGCCCGCAGTCCGGGAAGTCGCTCTTGGAACAGCGCGAGTCGTTCGGCAGGGCCATCACGCCAGAAGGCCGACGTGCTCGGCGGGGCGTCGCCGTTCACCAGCAGCACGCTGAGGTCGGGCACTCCCGAAAAGATGTGTCGCTGGTGGTACGCCTGAATCTCTGCATCCACCTCGCGGATCCAGCGGAAGCGTCGGTAGGCAAGCGGCGTGAGCCACGGTTCGGCCGCTTGGGCCTTCTGCATGTTCGTTGCGTACAGCGCTTCGCGTGAGGGCACTCGTGGGATGCTCAGCCGACGGGGCCAGCCGAGCAGATCCCGTGCATCGAGGTCGCACTGGCGGAAGCCGCCAAAGGGTGAGTCGGGCAGGCCGATCGGTGCGTCGATCACCAGATACAAGAACGTGGGGCGGTAATCGATCACGTCGGTGATCGTGGGGAGCACGAACGGTTCCTCGGGAACGATGGTGGCGGTGAAGAGGCGTGCCGGCTGTACGAGCCAACCCCCCGGACACGGGACCACTCCAGCGAGTGGTTTGAAGGGAAGCGGCGGCGGCATCGTTGTTCAGGGGCGAGGTTCAGCGTCGGTTGCCGAGTTGGGCGTTCGCCACCCGGGCCATTGCCTGAGCCTGGATCTCCTTGGGGTACTGGCTGAGCGACAGCACCTCTTCATAGGTGGTGAGGCCCGACGCAAGCACCGCATTGAGCGATGCCTCGAGGGTCTGCATGCCCTCGGCTGCGCTGGTGGCGATCACGTTGCGGATCTGGCGAGTCTTGCCCTCGCGGATCAGGTTACGAATGGCCTCGTTCGCAATGAGCACCTCGAATGCGGCCACACGTCCACCGCCGATTCGCTTGGCGAGTCGCTGGCTCACGACGCCCTGGAGCACTGCCGACAACTGGGTCTGGATCTGATCGCGGCGTTCGGCCGGGTACGAGTCGATGATGCGGTCGATGGCCTGTGAGGCATCGTTGGTGTGGAGCGTGGCGAAGACGAGGTGGCCGGTCTCGGCGAGTGTGAGAGTGATGGAGATGCTCTCGAGATCTCGCATCTCGCCCAGCAGGATGACATCGGGGTCCTCACGGAGTGCTGCGCGCAGGCCCTCGGCGAACGACATCACATCGGTTCCCACCTCGCGCTGGCTCACGAGCGCGGTCTGGTGGTCGTGCACGTATTCCACGGGATCTTCGATCGTCAGGATGTGACACGGACGCGAAGCGGCAATGCGTGAGATGAGCGCAGCCTGCGTGGTGGACTTGCCCGATCCGGTCGGTCCTACGAACAGCACGAGTCCGTAGGGGAAGTTCATCATCCGCTGTACACCGCTCGGAACGCCCAGTTCCTCGAGCGACGGGATGTAGTGCTCGATGGCGCGAAAGACTGCCGACGGATAGCCGCGCTGGTGAAAGGCGTTCACGCGGAAACGACCGTGCTGGCCGAGAGCGACCGAGTAGTCCACCTGACGGTCGTCGAGATACCGCATCCACAGTTCGTCGTTGAGTGTCGAGCGCAGCATCCGGCTGAGCGTGGGGCCGTCGAGCACCTGCTCGCCCGGAATCGGCGTGAGTTCGCCGTCGATACGGGCCGAAGCCGGACGACCGACGCTCAGGTGAAGGTCCGAGCCTCGCTGGTCGAGCAGATAGAGCAAGAGCCGCGTGAGGTCGGCGTCGATCTGCGCGGTGGAGGGCGCGAGCGCCGGCTTGCTCGGCTCCCAAGCGTCGAGCGCAGCACCTGCTGGCGGGGTGCCGCCGGCGACCTCTCGGAGCAGAGCGAACTCGTCATCAGCCGGGCTCCCGAGTGGACGGGCGGCCGTCAGGTCGAAGGATTGTCCGTCAGCGTTCATCGGTACTCCTAGGCTGCACGACAGTGTTCGTGACGTTGCTCGTATTGCTCGGCCTGCTGTGCGGCTCGTATCTCGGTGTGATCGCCGACCGGCTGCCGAGGGGCGAACCCACCAGCACCGGTCGCTCGCATTGCGACTCGTGCGGTGCGGATCTGCGGTGGTTCGAACTGATTCCCATCGTGTCGTGGCTGGCGCAGCGCGGTCGCTGTCGTCGCTGCGGAGTTCATATCACGATGGCCCCGCTGCTGACCGAGATGGTCACGGCCGTGCTCTTCGGGGCGATGGCTGCACGGTTCGACCTGAACCTCGAGACGGCCGCCTTCGTGGTGCTGGCCGGGGCGCTCGTGCCGCTGAGCATCATCGACCTGCGCACCCGACGCCTGCCCCGCGAGATCATCTATGTCGCAGCGGCGGTGGGTGCGCCCCTGCTCGTGGTGGCCGCATTGGTGGCCGGCGAACCGGAACGGATCTGGTGGGCAGCGGTTGGGGCCGGAAGCGGACTCGGATTCTTCCTCGCGCTGTATTTCGGTTGGCGGGGAGGCATGGGCGACGGCGACGTGCGCCTCGCCGGACTGCTCGGGCTCTACCTCGGATGGATCGGTCTGGCGCACATTCCGGTGGGCCTGTTCCTCGGGTTCCTGGCCGGATCGCTCGCCGGCATCGTGGCCCTTGCCCGTGGGGGTGGTCGCAAGACCGCGCTGCCCTTCGGGCCCTTCATGGCGATCGGTGCCGTGGTGGCAATGCTGTGGGGTCATCCCATCATCGAGCTCTGGCTCGGGAAATGATTGGCTCTGCGCCGCCGCCGTGAGCACTGCACCGGCGGTTCGGATCACTGCACTTCCCACGAGTTCACCGCGTAGGCGCCGTTCTGGTTCACCTGCACCACAGCAATCGATTTCTCGCGGCCTGCGGTAGTGGACTCCACGCGGAAGATGCGTTGCACCACGGCCTCGACGAAGCCGATGGGCACCGTCTGTGGACCGGTTGCGCGTCCGTCGGTGACATCGAACTGGGCGGCGAGAATGCCGCCCACGAATTGCACGTCACGGCTCGTGGGGTTGTTCACCCGGAATCGTCCCTGCGGTATCGACACATAGCCCGGAATGAAGATGGTGGATGTCGATGAGGCCGTGAGGTCGATGTCGATGACCGCGGTGGGCTGGTACAGCGACGTGGTGGAGGGCGGACTCGACGGCAGCGAGCCGGCGCCAGCCGATGGTGTCACCGACGCGCTGGCGGTCGAGGCGGTGGACTCGCCGACGGCGTTGATCGCGATCACCGTGAACGTGTAGGCCGTGCCGTTGGTGAGCCCGAGCATGTCGCACTGCAACGGGGGAGTGGTGGCGGTGCTGACGGTGAGGTTGCAGGTGATGCCGCCCGGTGACGAGGTGATTCGGTAGGAACGGATGGGTGCCGGGCCGTTGCTGGGGGCCGTCCACGAGATTCGTGCGCTGCCGGAGTACGCCACGGCGGTGGGCGCAGTGGGTTGGCTCGGTACGGCGAGCGTGGTGGCGGTCGCCTGCGGGGTGACCGACGACGATGCGGTCGAGGCCGCCGAGTTCCCCACGAGGTTGGTTGCAACCACGGAGAACGAGACCGCGGTGCCATTGGCGAGTCCGGTGACGGCACATGAGGTGGCGCCCGTGGTGGTGCAGGTGGATCCGTTCGTGCCGGTGACCGTGTAGCCAGTGATGGCTGATCCGCCGGTGCTCGGCGCAGTCCACGAGACGACGGCCGCTGCGTTGTAGGCCGTTGCAGTGACTCCGGTGGGCTTGCCGGGAACCGAGGGCTTCACGCTCAGTGTGGAGGGTAGGTAGTCAGAAGCCGTGGCAGCGGTGGGGTCCACCGCGCCGACCACCGACAGCGGCACGCTCACTGCGCCGGTACCTGTCCAGACGAGATCATCACCCGATGAACCCGACAGTTCTCCGTTCACCGTGGCGATGCTGATGCCCGAGGACGTGTCGCTGTCGGCATCCGAGGGATTCACATAGCGCGAGTTGAACACGAGCGATGCACCTTGCGCCGCACTGTTCTGCACGAGGACTCGTCCCGCTCCACCGAAGACCCACGTACCGCCGAGTCCACTGATGTTGTGGGTGAGGGGAGCGTCAGTTGCATAGAACGCGGCGTCCTGATCGGTGGAGCATCCCTCGACACTGCCGAGGCCGACGACGACCGTTGCTCCGGCCGACAGCGTGACGGAGTTCTCGAAGTAGTACACACCCGACGTGAAATACGCAGGCCCCGAGATCGTCACGGCGTCTTTGTAGGTGCCGGGGAAATAGACCGTGCACGTGGGGAACCCGGTGGGCATCTGATAGCCGGCGGGGGAACGCCGGTCCAGCGCGTGAGCCGGCAGGTTGGGGAGCCAGATCTTGTTGGTCTGGGAGTCCGAGGTGATGGCCGTGCGCCATTCGGTGGCCGACGTGCTGCTGGTGGGTGAGTAGCGGGTGCCGGTGAGCGCAGTGGGGATCGACGAGCCCACTTGGGTGGCCACCAATCCGTAGCGCAACTCATCGGATCCAGTCGCAGTGGCGTAGTCCAAGAAGTAGCACTTGGTGGTGACCGGCAGGCTCGTCATCGTGAGCGACGACAGCGTGACTGCCACGGTGGGCCCGGCGTCGCCGCACGAGCGATACAGCGCCGCAGGATCGGCGAGGGCCACGCGGAGTCCGGCCTTGACGGCTTCCACCCGAGCGGTCTTCGAACTGAGTACTCGGTTGGCCCGAAGTACCGAGCGCTGGTACGTGAGCAGGGGGATCACTATCAACGACGAGATGATGGTGAACACGAGGACGAGCAGCATCACCTGACCGCCATCGTCGCCGTGTCGTGTTGGTCGTCGACCGTTCCCCGATCGGGTCCGTCGAGGGGAGAGCAAACGAGGTACGCGCACGGTCACACTCGCCGGACCGACAGCGTGCACGACACTGCAGCGTTCGCAGCGACGTTCACCCGGATGCCGGTCCATGTGGTCTGGCCGGGGATCGGCACCACGGTGAACGGCTGTGCAGTGATGCCCGACTTGCACGACCAACTCACCGGCTCGTAGCCGTTCAGGTCGGAGTAGTTCTGGGGCAGCACTTCGACCGTCACGTACTGGCCGTTGGCGATCGAGAAGTCGAACGTACCGGTGGTGAACTGCTGGTTCGTGGTGACCACGCGGGGTTCGACCGGAATGGTTGTTCCTGTCGACGACAACACCGTGGAGTTCTGGTACCGGAACGGATCGGCGACCGGCGATCCGTTCGACTTCGTCTGCAGGGTGAGCGTGCCGCCGCACTGGCCGAGCGAGACGGCCTTCATGGCAGCGATGAATTGGGTCCATTGCGGCAACACGTACATGTCGGCGATCGCGGCATTGGTGTAGTTCGTGCCGTCGAACACCGCAGGTGTTCCGTAGTCGTTGCCGGCAATCATGCGCGCGAGGATGATGTCGTTGCGCGTGGACGCCGTCACCGCCGGGTCGTACGCCTCGTACGGAGGGCTGTTGTACAACTTGGTGGATCGGTACTCGGTGGATGATCCCGAGGAGCGTGACCCCGTCCAGAGTTCCCAGTCGGGACCAGCGGCCCACGTCTTGGCAACCGCGCGATACGACGGATCACTCGAGTTCGCCTGATACTCCACGGTGGTCACCGGAGTGGTGGTGAGCACCGTTCGGGCGCCGTCGGTGGTGGAGGTGTTGATCGGGTTCTCCACGGTGAGGTACACCGACTGCGACACATTGGTCCAGCCGAGGTCACGGCGTCGTGATGCACTCGTGTTTAGGTAGGTGGTGTAGTTGACCCAGTAATAGGGTCCGGTGCTGGTGTCTTGTTTCTGATAGCGCAATTGGTAACTCGTCGTATCGCGCACATAGCTGTACGAGCCGCGTTCCCAGATCGTGCGATATCCCGCACCGGGATCGACGATCCAGTTGGAGTTGGCAGTGATCGAGGTGCCCACACCCACACCGATGAAACGCACGCTGGTGCGGAACTCGTCGGCGAGATATCTCGCACGGTTGAACGCCACCTGACTGTACGAGCCGCCGCTCGAGGTGGGCCATGGTGCACCGGGCGCGGGCGGGTCTGCCGGAAGCACGCCGGGGGCGGTTCGGTGCACGAGGCGGTCATATGTGGGGACTCCGTCGGTGAAGAACACGAGGGTGTTCGGGAGCGAGGCCGACGTAGCACCGTTGGCGGCCCGGAAGGTTCGGAAGAGCGCTTCCTCCCAGTTGGTTGCGCCGTTGGGCACTGTGGTCCAACTGCCCACGATGGAATCCACCGAGGCCAGCAGCGTGGTGACGTCGCTGTCCTTGGTCATGTCCCAGTACTTCTGCCAGTCCGAGGAACCCACGAGGTGGCTGAAGGTATGGAAGCCGATGACCTGGATCTTGGTGGGGGTGCCCACGAGCGACTGGATGAACTGGCGGACGCCCTCGCGCACTTGGGTGATGGCGTTGCCGATGGAGTTCGATTCGTCCACCACGAGGGTGATCGAACCGCCGCATCGGCTGCGGATCTCGCTGAACGACGGAGCACCCTGAATGCTGTTCGCATCGATGGTGGCGCGCACCGTGCCACCGGCGGTGATGCTGATCTGGTTGATGCCACCACCGGGTCCGGAGGATCGCCCACCACCATTGATGGTGACCACCACTCGATTCGCGTTCTTGTCGTTGGGGTTGGTGGAGAGTTGCTCGTCGGTCGTTGCTTCCGGTGCGAGTGGCTGGCTCACCGTGATGACCCAACTCGGTCGGGTGCAGTTCAGTGTGCTGCCCGGAGCAGAGCATGCGGATCCGTACGCCACGCCGGGCACGAAGGTCTGTCCGCCCGGGGGGCCGGGGAGATCGCGCAGGAGGACGCTCGCATCGCACTCCCAGTACGACTGATCGCCCGAGACACACTTCACGCGGCGCAGCAGGTATTTGCCGGATCCGTCGGGAGCGAAGTTGTACGACACTCGGGTGTACGACGTGCCGGTTGCGCCCTGGGTCGCCCACGCAAGTTGGATGACGTTGGAGCCGTCGGCGAGGTTGATGCCGTCGCACGAGGTGGCGCCACACGGTGTGGTCTCGGGGTCGGTGTTCACGGTGTCGGCCGACGACAGGTCGGCCGGCATCCAGAGACTCACACTCTGCTCGGAGGATGCCACCGAGGTTCGGCCACGTGCGCTGCCTACCTCGCGGAAGATCACGATGATGGCGCTCGCAATGACGCCACCGATGATGGCCACGATGGCCGTGGAGATCAGCACCTCGACCAGGCTCATGCCCTGATCACGCTGGTCGGCCCGGCTGGTGCGTGCCGCCCTGCTTCGGGCAGCGACCCGTATTCCTCGCAGTCGCTCAGACATCGGACTTCACCACCTGGATGAACCGTGAGACCCGGCCGTTTGGACTGGACACCGTGATGCTGACCCGCTGCACCAAGAGGTCAGTGAGGGTGCCGCTCGGACAGGCCGGCGTGATGCCGGTTCCTGTCTGCCACGTTCCGGTGACGGTAGGGGTGGCGCCGGGCACGAGGTACTCCTGCACCACCGTGGTGGTGTTGGGGCTCCATCCCTCGGTCTGAGCAGCGGCCTGTGCATACGGTGCGTAGTCGCAACTCTTGGGTGCACGATTCACGCGGTCGGCAGCATTGACGATCACCGTCTCCACGCGCGCGCCGAGGCGGGACACCGAGGAGGTGGCGATCGACGTGATGACCGAACTGAGCACCGCCGTGATGACGAGGCCCATGAGCATCACCACGATCACCACTTCGATCAGCGAGAAGCCCTCATCGGTGGCTCGGCTCACGGCGTTTCTTCCTTGAACCCGTTGAGCACGCCGTACATGGCAGACACGAGGGCGACGGCGACGAATCCCACGGCGCCTCCCACCATGAGGATGGTGAGCGGTTCGAACATGGAGGTGAAGCGACGGATCTTCACCTCGAGCTCGCGGTTGAAGTAGTCCGATGCCGCAGCGAGCTGCTCGTCGAGGGTTCCGGTCTCCTCGCCGACGGTCATCATCTGTCGTGCGGCGCCGGGGAACAGTCCGGTCTCGATGAGCGGACGGGCAAGGCCTGAGCCACTCACCATGGCGGTGCGCGCAACGTCGAGTTTCTCGAGGAACACGATGTTGCCGGTGGACTTGGTGGTGACCTCCATGGCGTCGGGCAGCGACACACCCGCCTTGGTCATGGTGGACAAGATGAGGCAGAAGCGCTCGAGGATCGAGTAGCGAACAATCTCACCGAGCATGGGCAGGCGCAGGATCATCTTGTCCCGGGCTCGCTTGCCACTCGGGGTAGTGATGATCCACGCAGCGAGCAACATGCTGATGAGCGCGATGCCCACCGGGATGAACCACAGCGTGGTGAACAGACTCGTGAAGCTCAGCAGCAGGCGTGTGGCGAAGGGGAGGTCGGAGCCGAGTTCGTCGAAGAGGCTCTTGAACTGGGGGAGCACGATGACGGCGAGCACCCCGATGGTGACGATGGCAAGGCCGAACACCACAGCGGGGTACACGAGCGCGGCAACCACCTTGGAACGCGCCTGAATTTCGCGGTCGAGGTACGCCGTGAGTTGGTCGATGGTCTCATCGAGGTTGCCGGTGAGTTCGGCCGACTTCAGCACGCCGAGGTAGTACTTCGGGAAGGCTTCGGGGTGTTCGGCGGCCGCATCGGCGAAGGTCGCGCCGCCGCGGAGTCGCTCGACGAGATCGGCGATCACGCGACGCAGCACCTTGTCGTGTGCTTCGTCGGCGATGGTCTCGAGCGAGTCGATGATCGGGATGCCGGCGCGCAGGAACACTGCCAACTGACGCGAGAAGTGCATGAGTTCGCGCTTCTTCAGCTTTTCGCTGGTGATCTGGAGGTCCAGGACGCCGCGTGTGGACTCGCTGATCTTGACCGCGAACAGCGCGTTGTCCTTCAGCCAGACGCGAACCTCGCCGATCGTGTCGCGCTTGAGCGATCCCTGGACGGTGGCTCCGCTCGAGTCGACGGCGACGTAGGTGAACTTGGGCATCGAAACCTCAGGCTGCGTACAGGGTGCGGACGACTTCGGCGATGGTGGTGACGTCGTTCTCCACCAGGGTGAGTGCTTCCTCGACGAGGGTGCGCATGCCCTGGCTCACGGCGAGGCGGCGCAGTTCCTCCTGCGTGGCCCAACCCACGATGAGACGACGGAGTTCGGGGGTGACACGGAGCAATTCGTACACACCAATGCGGTCGCGGAATCCGGTACCGGCGCAGAACGTGCAGCCAGCACCACGCCAGAACTGGCTCTTGGGGTTGCGACCCTCTCGGTGCCACACCGCCATCTCCTCGGGTCCCGGCTCGTAGGGCTCCTTGCATGCATCGCAGATCCGCCGGAGCAAACGCTGGCCGATCACGGCCACCACCGACGACGCGATGAGGAATGACTCGATGCCCATGTCGAGCATGCGGTGCAGTGCGGCGACCGAATCGGTGCCGTGGAGCGATGACAGCACGAGGTGTCCGGTGAGCGCAGACTGCACAGCGATGCGTGCGGTATCGGCATCACGGACCTCACCCACGAGGATGACGTCGGGGTCCTGACGCAAGATGGCCTTGAGGCCCTGTGCGAACGTGAGGCCGGCCTGTTCGTTCGTCTGGATCTGGTTGATGCCGGGGAACACGTACTCGACGGGATCCTCGATGGTCATCACGTTCTTGCCGCCGGAGTTGATGGCGCGCAACGTGGCGTACAGCGTGGTGGTCTTGCCTGCGCCGGTCGGACCTGCACAGATCACCATGCCGAAGGGTGCATGGATGAGGCGTGCCCACTCCTCGTAGGTGGCCACCGGCATGCCGAGCTGGCGGAGTTCGAGCGCGGCCCGGCTCTTGTCGAGGAGTCGCATCACGACCTTCTCGCCGAACACCGTGGCGAGCGACGAGACGCGTACGTCCATGTCGCGGCCGTCGACGGTCATCGAGAACTGACCGTCTTGCGGACGGCGCCGCTCGACGATGTTCATCCCGCCGAGGATCTTGTAGCGGCTCACCAGGGCAGCGTGCGCCGACAGTGGGAGCGTGAACGTGTCCACCATGTTGCCGTCGATGCGGAAGCGCACGCGGATGTGATCGTTCATCGGTTCGACGTGGACGTCCGATGCTCGGTCTCGCAGCCCCTGGGCAATGATGCGGTTGGCGATCTGGACAACGGGTGCGTCGTCGTCATCGGTCTGCTGCGCCGCTGCGAGCAGTGCCTGCGTGGAGTCGCTTGCCTCGAACGCCTTGCTGAGTGCATCGATCTCGGCGTCCGCGCGGTACATGCGGTCCAACGTGCTCGAGATCTCCTGCTCGAGCGCGACGCTGAAGGTGACCGGAGTGGTGAAGTGCGTGGTGACGGCAGCGCGATGCTTTCGTGAGGGATCGCTCAGCACTACGTGCACGGCGCCGTTCTCCTGACGCAGCGGCAGGCACTTCAGGTTGCGGCAGGTGCGCTCATCGATGAGCGCAACGGTGCTCTCGTCAGGGGCAACCTGGCGGAGGTCGATGACCTCGAGTCCGTGGAGCGTGGCCCACGTGGACATGATGGACGCACGGTTCGCTCCGCGCCGTTCGGTCTTGAACAGCAGTGAGACGAGTTCGGCTTCGGTGTGAGGATCGGCACCGCGTGCGATGGCAAGGTCGGCCGGCGACACCGCATCTGCACCCACGAGTGCGGCAGCCAGTTCGTCGACCAGCGAGTCGCGATCCCGCGCCGGTTCACTCGCAGTCGTCGCTGCGGTCTGAGAACGCCCGCGGAACACCATGTCAGCCAGCCCCTTTCCTCGCTACCCGCCCCAACGATGCCAGAGCGGCAGCCAAAAAGCAACGATGAGCAGTTGGATCACTACGCAGAGTGGTCATTCATCGCCCTGAGGGCGGAGGTCCACTCGGAGTCGGTCGAGGTCTGCCTTGGTCGCGTAGGTGGCAGGGTCGACCTCGGCCATGAGGCGCTCGAACTCCTCGGCCCGTTCGAGCTGCATCTCGAGGTCGCTCGCCTGATTTACCACCTGTTCGGTGGCCGTGAGTCGGTCCGAGAACCGTTGCAGGTCCTCGGCGAAGCGCTCGAGGCGGGTGGGCACATCGCCAAGCGGAGCCAGCATGCCGATGGTGGCGGTGACCTGGCCACTCAGGCCGGCCATCTCATCGGCGATGGCCCGCACCGTGGACTCGGTCTGCGCGGCGGTCTGGGCTGCGGTCTGGCGGAGCATCAGGATCTGCTCGCGCACTTCGGCCACGCCAGCGAGGTCGGCCGCCAAGGTGGCCTCGACGGCGTCGGCGCGGGTGCCGAGGACCTCGACGGTGTGGCGCATCGTTCGGAGCATCTCGTCGAGCCGAGCGGCGAGCGTGGCGAGCTCGGCCCCGACCCCTTCGGCGCGCGCTGCACGTTGCTCGGTGGATTGGGCCAGTGCCTCGACGGCATCGGTGCGCAGTTCGAGCGATGCAAGGCGCTCTCGGGAGTTCTCGGCAGCGCCGGCAAGCGTGCTCTCGGTGGCAGCGAGCCGTTGGCTGAACTCTTCGTCCTGTCGCTTCTGTTGCCGACGGACGACATCGAGCACACCGACCTGCTTGCGGTAGTCCTCACGTGCCTGGGCAACGAGAGCCTGCAACTGCTGCTCCACCTGGGCGGTTTGTTGCTCGAGCGTCGCCTCGACGAGTCGCTGGCTCTCACGGACTGCAGCCTCGAGGGACTGCTGCTGGGCGACGAGTTCGGAGATGTGGACCTCAGCAGCAAGCAGTCGCTCACGCGCCGTGGACGGCCGCGTCTGCAGCAGTTTGCGTCGTTTGCGCTCGCCCCTCGCCATCAAGGCGAGCGTACTGGTCACGATCCGTGCGTCGGGGGAGATCCCGGGCGCCGCCCCTCGAGGACTGCTCGTGAACTGCGAGGGGAGTGTCAGGAACGAGGGTTCAGGGCCGGTCGATCCACTTGCTGAGGAGCCAGTGGAAGTGCCGGATCTTGGTCTCTTGATAGTTCGCCAGCGTCACGCCCGGCTTCTGCATGGACTTCAGGCCACGCTGGACCTTGGGCAGGTTGAACGTGTCCTGGTTGAACACCCGGGCGAGGTTGCCCAGTTCGGTCGCCTCGGTCCAGTCGGAGTCCTCGCCGAGCCAATGAATCGGCACTGCCGCCGGCTTTCCCTCTTCGGGGTTGTACGGCGTGAGGTACATGCACTCCATGATCGACATGTCGTGGCGGTCGCCATAGGGCCGGAACCGGTAGCAGATTCGGTTGAAGGCGCCCCACGGGTGCAGGTTCGGGAACAGCGTGTAATAGATCGCCTCGTTGAACTCGGCGTCGGCCATGCGATCGACGCGGTCGCCCACGATGGGGCGCCACATCTCGCGGCTGCCCGCAGCCGACACGTCTCGTGCGGTCATGCCCTCGGGAATCACCACGAAGGGGTCTTCGTCGAGACGGCGATCCGACATGGCGTCGAACATCTCCTGCTCGGTGGGTACCCAGTTGAGGTGCGGGCTCGGTGTGCCGTTCGGGCTGATGGCACGCGAGAAATTGCCCTCCCAGTCGTACTGACTGTTGGAGTCGCCGAAGCCGGCGAGCAACTGCGGGTGCGTTGCTACGACGTGGTAGGCCTCCATGAATGCTTCCTGCACGGCCTTCCAGTTGGCCGGGAAGATGCGCGCGACATGCACG
The DNA here is from genome assembly GCA_017853685.1 of Actinomycetota bacterium. GTDB lineage: Bacteria > Actinomycetota > Acidimicrobiia > Acidimicrobiales > Ilumatobacteraceae > WLJO01. The sequence continues at coordinate 15,106 of JAFMJD010000017.1, forward strand.
GTCTTGGCGCGATTGGCGAGGTCCCAATCCTTGAAGTGCCACGGAAGATTTCCGAGGAACGACTCGAACGACTCGCAGTTCGGATCCATGTTGATGAACACGAACCCACCCCAGAGACCCACCTTCACCTCGGGGAGTTGGAACTCGTCCTTGCGCTCCTCGACATGCGGGAAGTCCCACTCGCACGGAACCTGCTTGAGCGAACCGTTGAGGTTCCAGCAGAACCCGTGGAACGCGCAGCGCAGTTCGGTGACGTTCGCGTCTTCCTCACGCAGGATGCGGCCGCGGTGCAGACACACGTTCCAGAAGGCCTGGATGGTGTCGGGTGCCGAGCGCACCACGAGGATGCTCATGTCGCAGATGTCGTAGACGCACGTGTCGCCCACGTTGGGGACGTCGTCTTCGCGGCAGGCCATCTGCCACACCCGCTTCCACAACTTCTCTTTCTCGAGTTCGTGGAACTCTCGGCTCGTGTAGCGCGAGACCGGCACGTCGGTGTCGTCGATGAACGACCAACTCTGCCAGCGCAGCACTTCGGGCACCGGGTGCGAATCGGTGTCGAGCAACTGCTGATAGGTGATGCCGGGCGAGCGGCCCTGGCCCTTGCGGTTCGGTTCCACCATGGTCATGACTGCGTCCCTTTCAGCTTGCGTTCTCGTGGAGTGCCTCGGCGGCGGCCTGGAAGCGGTTGAGTAGTTCCTTGCCCCCGATCCAGACGCACATGTGCGGGTCGCATTGCTTCAACTCGCCGGACTGCCAGCGGCCGTCCTTGTCGAAGATGCCGACCACTCCGGTTCTGCTCTCGACGCGGATGAGTCCGTCGTCGAGCAAGTCGTAGGTCGCCCCGCTCAGCGGGTGTTTCAGCGTGCGCATCCGGATCCCCCTCGTCGTGGCTCGCGACAGCCACAGTAGCCAACGGCTCTCTTGGCGGCGACTCCCTCGAGGTCAGTGGGCGCGACGTACCCGACCGGCGAGCGCAGCCAGCGTGGTGGCGAGTGCTGCGCCGGCGAGCGCCGCCTCACCGATCGCTACCGACGGCGAGCGGGACGCATCGACAGCTGCCGAGACGCCGAGCAGCAGGACGCCTGCTGCACTGGCGAGCGGCCAGCGACGCCAATTCATGCCGATCAGGCTCGTGACCACGACCAGCACGAGGAAAGGGATCGGGGACCACCAGGTGACCGTGGCCGTGGAACTCATCCACCACGGCGGCTTGCCGAACGAGTTCGCCGCATCGGCCAGCGTGAGCAGTGCCGGGATGGTGAGCGCCCAACCGAGCGCCAGTGTCCAGCGCCAGCCCTCGGTGAGCTGACCGGGTTGGTAGTCATCGACATCCATGGCGAAGCGAACGCTACCGGGCACCGCTCGGGTGGCTGGCCCGACCGGAGTTGGAACAGGGCCGAGCGGTACCCTTGCCAGTCGATGTCGCACCAGTCTTTCGGCACCTTGTCGATCTTCTTCCCCATGTGGAACGAGGAGGCTTATGTGCACCGCGCCATCGACGCCGCTACCGCCGCCTGCACCGAACTCATCGAGCAGGGTGAGATCAGCGACTATGAGCTCATCATCGTCGACGATGCCTCCACCGATGCCACACCCCGGCTCGCCGACGAGTTGGCCGCAGCCGATCGGCACGTGCGGGTGGTGCATCACCCCGTGAACCGAAAGCTGGGTGGCGCGATGAAGACCGGGTTCGCCACAGCAACGGGCGACCTCGTGCTCTACACCGACGCAGACCTGCCCTTCGACATGGCCGAGGTCGCCAAGGCGTGTCGGATCATGCGGCTGTACGAATCGGACATCGTGAGTGCGTACCGTCACGACCGCACCGGCGAGGGTGCGCTCCGCGCGGTCTACACGTTCATCTACAACCTGTTGATCCGGCGGCTCTTCGGCGTGCGGATGCGGGACATCAACTTTGCGTTCAAGCTGTGCAAGCGCCGAATCTTCGACCACATCGAGTTGGTGAGCGAGGGGTCGTTCATCGATGCCGAACTCATCATCCGGGCCAAGAAACTCGGCTTCGAGGTCACGCAATTCGGCGTCGACTACTTCCCGAGAACCCGGGGGGTGTCCACCCTCAGTTCGCCGAAGGTGATTCTCAAGATCGTGCGCGAGATGTTCGCTCTGCGCCGTGAACTGCGTGGCATCACGCCGGTCGTGGTCCGCTGATTGTCGGTGTGCTCGCCGGTCGCTGAGACGGCCGTCACCCGACGCCGCCGCTTCGGGACCCCCGGCTAGCCTTCCGTCATCGATGGTGTGTCGTCCTGCACCATGAATTCCCCGAATCGGTCGAGCGGCAAGGAGGCACCGGCATGAACCCCCACGGTCTGCGCCGCTGGGCCCCTGCGCTCGTTGCATCGCTGGTACTCGGAGCCGTGGGGATCGTCGCTGCGTACGGCGGCGGGCAGGATTCGGCGGCGTCGATCGACCCCGGCACCCTCGAGAGCGTGCTGGAGGAGGATTCGCTCCCGGGCACCGACGTGGTGGACTCGGCACCCGAGGTCACCGAGGCACCGCCCACCACGGTGGGCAAGACGAGGATCAAGCGCACACTCGCCAAGGGCACGCGGGGTAACGACGTGAAGCGGATGCAGCAGCGTCTCGTGGACCTCGGGTACGACCCCGGTGTGGTGGACGGTGTGTTCGGCGAAAAGACGCGTGCAGCCGTGTGGGCCTTCGAGAAACTGGTGATGCAGGTGCCGGCGCGCAAGGTGACCGGCAAGGTGAACAACGCCATGTGGCAGCGCATGCAGGACCGTTTGGTGGTGAAGCCCAAGCGCAAGAAGACCACGAACGTGCACCTCGAGGTCTACCTGCCCGAGCAGGTGGCAGTGTTGTTCGAGGGTGGCAAGGTTCGCCTCATCACGCACATCTCGTCGGGATCGGGAGAGTTCTGGGAAGAACTCGTCATGATCGATCCGGGTGAGGACGGCAACCAGAACGGCAAGGAACCGATCGCTGCAATCGTGCGCGGCTTCTCGGTGACACCCGGGGGTGTCTACAAGTTCAATCGTCGCTACGTGGACCCGGCTACCGGCGGTTGGCGCGAGGGTCGGCTCGGACGCATGTTCAAGCCGGTGTACTTCAACAAGGGCATTGCAGTGCATGGATCCGGCAACGTTCCCTCGTACCCCGCCTCGCATGGTTGTATCCGCATCCCCATGCACATTGCCGAGTACTTCCCCGAACTGGTGAAGAACGGCGATCAGGTCTTCGTGTTCGACGGCAAGAAGTCGCCCGAGTACTACGGCGCACAGCCACCGCGTTCGGATTCCATCACGCGGGTGTCCACCACCACGACCACCACCACTTCCACCACGGTGAAGAAGACCACCACCACAGTGAAGAAGACCACCACCACCACGTCCTCGTCGACGCTGGCGCCTGAGTGAGTCGGGCCCCCGGCGGGGCAGGGTCAGTGCGAGCGAGCGAACTCCACCGTCAGGCCCGTGACCTCGGCCAGTAGCCCGCTGCGTTCCCCCGCCGAGTAGAACTCGAGGTCGAGATCGGTCGCCGTCGTGGTGGGCGTCACCTGGATCACGAGTGCCTGCCCGCGGCGCACGGCACCCACCGATCGGACCCGCTGGTCATGACTGCGGTCCAGACCGATAGCGACCCGCAGGATGCCTGCGAGGGTGCGCACCGTGTGCTGCGACTCACTGTCGAGGCGGGCGAACTCGTCGTGCGACGGCTTCGGCGACGACTTGCGGTGGTAGCGCGCCACGAGCGCAATGATCTCGATCTCATTGTCGGTGAAGCCGGTGAGGTCGTCGCTGTTGCGGATCACGTAATACGAGTGCACGTGGTGCTTGCTGTGGGAGATCACGAGACCCACATTGGCCAGCAGTGCAGCCGCCTCGAGGTAATCACGTGCTGCGAGGTCGAGACCGTGGAGCGAGGCTGTGGCATCGAACAGTTGCAGCGAGAGCGCGGCCACGTGCGCAGAGTGCGTGGGGTCGTCGTCGCAACGGTCGGCGAGGTGACGCACCCCTGCACGTGCAACATCCCGCAGATGATGGCCCGGCTCGGCAGTGAGCTCCCGTGATCGCTCGAAGGTGTCGAGCAGCACGCCCTCACGCAGCGCGAACTCCGAGAAGATGAGGTCTTCGATGTCGAGAGCATCGATCACGCCCTCGAGTACGAGGGCGCCGGCCACGATGATGTCGGCCCGGTCTGGTTCCACGCCGGGCACCAGTCGCCGTTCGTCCGGTGTGGGTGCAGCCAGCAGCGACTCCACCACGAGGTCGACGTCGTCCCGGGTGAACTCGAAACAGTTGTAGGTGCGCAGGTCTTCTCGTCCGTCGAGCGCGGCCGACACCCGGGCGACGGCCTCTGCAGTGCCCGACGACGCGACGCCGATGTCGAAGCCCAGGCGGCGGGCCTCGCGCTCGAAGGTGGCCAGGGCCGAGCGGATGTGCGCCCGGCAGTCCCGCACGGCGCGCTCGGTCACCACGCCGTCGGGGAAGAAACGGTCGGTGAGCCGAACTGCGCCGAGCTTGAAACTTCGCGCTGCTCGCGTTTCGCCACGGTGCCCGAGCAGCACTTCGGTGCTGCCGCCGCCGATGTCCACCAGCACGATTCGTCGGTCGTAGACGGGCACTGCCTGCAGAACACCGAGGTGGATGAGCCGGGCCTCCTCGACGCCCGAGATGACTTCCACCTGCACGCCGGCGCGAGCGGCCGCTGCAATGAACTCATCGGCATTGCGTGCTTCGCGTACGGCGGAGGTGGCGACGGCCCGCAGTGGTGCGCCGTGGACGGCGGCAATGCGTGCCATGCGGTCCAGTGCCACCATGCCGCGCTCGATCGCATCAGGTTCTATCCGCTTCATGTCGCCGCCGCCGTGACCGAGTCGCACCATGGCTTTTTCGCGGCTGAGCACCTCGAAGCGTCCCGTCGGGTGCATGCGGGCCACTACGAGGTGGAAACTGTTGGTGCCGATGTCCAATGCCGCCAGCACCGGCCCGTTCGGTGTGCCGCCGGTTGCGGGAGTGTGCGGGGTCTTGGCACTCATGCGGCCCCCAGCATGGTCGCCGAAACGGTGCGCGAGGCGCCCAGACGGGGAATCTGTCCCGATGAAGTCGTGAACTCGTGTGCCGAGACGCTAGAACCGAGGCCATGTCTACGCCGATCAGCATTCCCAAGCTTGGTTTCTCGATGACCGAGGGCACGCTCATCGAGTGGATGGTCCCCGACGGCGCTCAGGTGGAGGCCGGTCAGATCATCTACCGCTTGGAGACCGACAAGGTCGAGAACGACATCGAGTCGCCGGCCGCCGGCGTGCTTCGCATCTCCGGTGTGGAGGGTGAGGTCTACGAGGTGGGCACCCAGATCGGCGAGATCGGCTGACGCCACGCAGGTCGTATCGCAGCCCGCGCCGGTGATGTGGCTCAGGACTTGCGTGCGAGGCGCTGCGCCTCGGAGAAGCTGACGTCTTTGTCGATGCGCGGCTCGGCAGGCAACTGCAGCACGCGCTCGCCGATGATGTTGCGCTGGATCTCGTCGGATCCGCCGGCGATGCGGTAGCCCGGTGCGCCGAGGACCTGCTCGGTCCAGGCGAAGGTGCCCCACTCGCCGGTATCGGCGATGAGCCGTGCACCGAGGATGCGTCCCATGGCGTCGCTGACGCGCTTCATGTTCGCCGTCCACATGAGCTTGGACAGTGAACCCTCGGGTCCGGGGGTCTGACCTGCCTTGAGCGATGCTGCCGCGCGACGGTTCGTGTACTGCGACACCTTCTGGTGGATCACGAGGTCGGCGAGCATCTGGCGAATGACGGGATCGTCGGTGAGGCCGAAGTGGCGGGCGGTGGCCATCACACGCTTGAGCCCGCCTCCCATCGATGAGCCGCCGCCACCGGAGTGGTCACGCTCGAAGCCGAGGCAGGTGAGCGCCACGCGCCATCCATCGCCCACGCCGCCGAGGCGGTACTCGGCATCGCTGAGGCGCACATCGGTGAGGAACACCTCGTTGAAGCATGCGCCGCCACTCATCTGACGGATGGGGCGGATCTCCACGCCGGGGGCGTCGAGGGGCACCATGAACGCAGTGAGGCCCTTGTGCTTGGGCACGTCGAAATCGCTGCGGGTGATGGCGAGGCCCCACTGGGCAAAGCGTGCACCCGACGTCCAGACCTTCTGGCCGTTGAGGATCCATTCGTCACCGTCACGCACAGCCTTGGTGGTGACCGAGGCAAGGTCGGATCCGGCCGACGGCTCGCTGAACAACTGGCAGCCGTATTCGTCTTGGCGCATGATGGGCTTGATCCAGCGGGCCTTCTGCTCGGGTGTTCCGTACGCAGCGACCGTGGGGGCGATGAGCCCCATCGAGGTGGGAGGAAGTTCGCCCGCATCGGGAATGACGTAGCGGGACTCCTCTGCGTTCCACGCACGCACATAGGTCATCGGCAGACCCCGACCGCCGACATCCTCGGACCAGCTGAGCATGCCGTAACCGGCATCGAACTTCTTGCGCTGCCATGCCTGCGCCTGGGCGAGCATGGCGGCCTCTTGTTCCTCGGTGCGGTTGTGGAACACGGCGACGTTGTCGGATCCGACGCCCCACTCGATGTCCGAATCCTCCTCCGAGACCGTGGCGGTGACGGTGGGCAGTGGCTCGCCGTTGGCCTCCAACCACTTGCGGGCTTCGGAGCGGAACGTCTCGAGATCGGGGAGAGATGCGGACATGGCCCAAAAACTAGTGCCCATCGACGAAGTTCCACCGGGTTGTGACACAGGCGGCGTTCGGTCCCGACATCGATTGATCTCGGGTCACCCCGGGGGGATTACATTCGCCTCACCAAGGGGTACGGGTCGCATGCGTTGCGGCCTGCCGGACAACGGGGGAATGCCATGGCGCTCATTGCCGCCGACCGAGCCAAGGAACGACCCGACGAGGTCGCACTCCGTGACGATCGCATCGCGCTCTCGTGGGCCGAGGTGCACGACATCGAGAACCGGGTCACCAACGGGCTGCACGCCCAGCGACTCGGTGACCGCCGGCGTGTGGCGGTGTTTGCCGAGAACTCTGCCGAGACCGTGCTCGCCCACGTGGGCGGGATGTTTGCGGGCTGTTCGGTGGTGCCGGTGAACTTCCACTTCAACGCCGACGAGGTGGAATACATCCTGCGCGACTCGGGGTCCGAGGTGCTCTTCACCGGACCCGAGAACCTCGATCGTGCCGTGGACGCTGTGGGCCGCGTGAGCGGTGTCACGATCATTGCGTGGCGGTCGCCCGACCGACCGGCGGGAGTGCTGTCGTGGGAGGAGTGGTTGGCCGGTTCGAGCAACGCCGAGCCGACCCACGACGTGGCTCCGCGTCCCAACCTCATGTACACCAGCGGCACCACTGGACTGCCCAAGGGAGTCGACCTGCCGCCCACGATGTTCGCCGGCGGCGGGAACCTCGAGGAGTTCGTCGCCAACCTGCAGAAGAACCGGTTCATCGACTTCGGCACGCACATCGTGATCGGCCCGATGTACCACACCGGCCCACTCGGTGGCGTCCGTATTCTCGCTGCCGGCGGCCCCGTGGTGGTGCTCGGCCGCTTCGATCCCGAGAACGTGTTGCGCACGATCGAGAAGTACCGCACCGGCAGTTCGGTGATGGTCCCCACGCACTTCAAGCGTCTGCTCGACCTTCCCGACGAGGTGCGGGCGAAGTACGACGTCAGCAGCATGAAACTGGTAGCGCACACCGGTGCCGCGTGCCCGGTGGACGTCAAGTGGCAGATGATCAAGTGGTGGGGTCCGGTGTTGATGGATGCCTACGGCGCCACCGAGGTGGGCACGACGTGCACCATCAACAGCGAGGAGTGGATGGCTCACCCCGGTTCGGTGGGTCGGGCCGTTCCGCCGTTCAGCGTGCTCGTGGTGGACGACGACGGCAACGAGGTGCCCGCCGGCACCGAAGGCCGCCTCTACTTCGAGGACTCCACCGGCCGCGGCATCGTGTACCCCAACGATCCGGAGAAGACAGCCAAGGCGCACTTGCGGCCGGGTGTGTTCACCCTCGGCGAGATCGGCTACGTGGACAACGAAGGATTCGTGTACATCACCGATCGCTTCAGCGACATGATCGTGTCCGGCGGTGTGAACATCTATCCGGCCGAGGCCGAGAAGGTGATCATCGAGCATCCCGGCGTTGCCGACGTGGCCGTGATCGGAGTGCCCGACGCAACGATGGGTGAGGCAGTGAAGGCACTCGTGGTTCCGAAGGATCCGAAGAACGCGCCCACTCCCGAGGAACTCATCGGTCTGTGTCGCTCCAAGTTGTCCGGGTACAAGTGTCCGAAGACCGTGGAGATCGTGGCCACCGTGGGCCGCAACGCCATGGGCAAGGTGAACAAGCGTGCACTTCGCGCGCCCTACTGGGAGGGTTCGAGGACCATTGGCTGATCAACAGGAACCCACCGTTCTGATCGATGACCCCGCACCCGCAGTGCGGCGACTCACGCTGAACCGGCCCAAGAAGCGCAACGCGCTGTCGCACCGCTTGCGCGGGGAACTCTTTGCTGCGCTGCGCGCCGCCGATGCGGATCCCGACGTGCGCGTTGTCATCATCCGTGGTGGCGGACCCTGCTTCTCGGCGGGTTACGACCTGGCGCAGGATCCCAGCGAACCGCTTCCGTGGGGCATCACGCGGGCCGACGGCGGTTGGGCCCGACACGTGCTGCAGGGGTGGTTCGAGATGATGGATCTCGCCACGCCGATCATCGCTCAGGTGCATGGCTTCTGCCTCGCAGGCGGAACCGAACTGGCCACTGCGTGCGATCTCGTCTATGTGGCCGAGGATGCACAGATCGGCTACCCGCCGGTTCGCTCGATGTCCTCGCCCGATATGGCGTGGCATGCGTGGCTGCTGGGTATGCGTCGTGCCATGGAGGCCATGCTCACGGGCGATTCGATGAGCGGTGTCGAAGCGGTGGCGTCGGGATTCGCCAATCGCGCGTTCCCCGCCGATCGACTTGATGACGAAGTGCTGGCGATTGCCGGACGCGTCGCCAAGGTGTCGCCCGATCTGCAGGCGCTGAACAAGCGTGTCGTTCACCGTGCGATGGAGGCCATGGGCATGCGCGATGGCATGCGTGCGACGGCCGACATCAATGCGCTCGGGTTCCACCAGCGCTCCAGCAAGGAGTACCACCAGAACTTCCGTGAGGGTGTCACCAAGGCACTCGACGTTCGAGACAAGCAGTTCGGCGACTACCGGACCGCGGACAAGGCCGACTGATGCCCGCCATTGATCTCTCGCAGTTGAAGACGCTCCACTACCACGTGGAGAACCCGGGCGAAGAGGGCATCGCTGTCATCACGCTCGACCGTCCTGATGTGCGCAATGCGCAGAACAAGCGCATGACCTATGAGATGAACGCCTGCTACGACAATGCCTCGCGTCGGTCGGACGTGAAGGTGATCGTGTTGCAGGCCGACGGACCGCACTTCTGCTCGGGCCACGACAACAAGGACACCGAGTCGTTCGCCGAGTTCGATCTCGTCTTCCCGGTCGCCGGTTTTGCCCGCGAGGGGCAAGAGGGGCACATGGCGTACGAGGAAGAGGTGTACTTCAACATGTGCTGGCGTTGGCGCAATCTGCCCAAGCCGGTGATCGCCGCCGCTCAGGGCAAGACCATTGCTGGTGGACTCCCACTGCTGTGGGTGGCCGACATCATCGTTGCGTCCGACGATGCGTTGTTCAGCGACCCGGTGGTTGCGCTCGGCGTGAACGGCGTGGAGTACTTCACACACCCGTGGGAGCTCGGCCCGCGCAAGGCCAAAGAGATGCTGTTCACCGGTGATTGGGTGACCGCTGCCGAGGCCAAGCAACTCGGCATGGTGAATCATGTTGTGCCGTTGGCGGATCTGCGTTCGTTCACCATGGACATGGCGCAGCGCATCGCAAAGCGCCCGTCGTTCGCGCTCAAGCTCGCCAAGGAAGGCGTGAATCAGATGCTGGAGGCCCAGGGCCAGTGGACGGCGCTGCGGGCAGCGTTCACGCAGCAACACCTCGCTCATGCGCACAACAAGATCAAGTTCGGGATCCCGGTGGATCCGGGTCCGCGCCGCAAGGACGCCGGGTCCTGATCGCTGCCGAAACGCCGCGAACCTCCGCTCGAGGGCCGCGGCTCCACGGGTTGTTCGTGCGGCACCCGGGATGAGAGCATTCGCCCATGGCTTCTGAGTACGCAATCCCGGGTGTTGCGGTGGACGAATCGTTGTTCACCACCGGACCCACGCCACGTCTCGTCGGTTCGCAATGTGCAGGTTGCGGAGTGGTCACCTTTCCGCAGGCGGGTTCGTGCTCGCGGTGCACCGGAACCTCGATGACCCGTGTGGAACTGCCGTCCCGAGGCCGCCTGTGGTCGTGGACCGTGCAAGGTTTCCTGCCCAAGAACCCTCCGTATGCCGGCAAGGAGACGCCGCTCACGTTCAAGCCGTACGGGGTGGGTTACATCCAGCTCGATGCGCCGGGCGGCGGCGACGGTGTGATCGTGGAGTCACGTCTCACCGAGAGCGATGCGGCATCGCTGAAGATCGGCATGGAGATGGAACTCACGCTCATCCCGTTCACCACCGATGACTCCGGGCAGGATGTCATCACCTTCGCATTCGCACCCGTAGGAGGGGCAGCATGAGTGACATTGCGATCATCGGAATCGGGATGCACCCGTTCGGTCGTCACGACCTGAGCGGGCTCGAGCAGGGGGCCGTTGCCGCCCGCCGTGCCATGGCCGATGCGGGCGTGGAGTGGAAAGACGTGCAGTACGCCTTCGGTGGTTCCGCTGCAGCGGGTAACGCCGACACCATGGTGAGCGCACTCGGGCTCACCGGACTCCCGTTCATCAACGTGGCCAACGGTTGCGCCACGGGTGGGTCGTCGCTGATGAGTGCCTACAACGCCCTCAAGGCCGGTGCAGCCGATGTCGTGATGGCGATCGGCTTCGACAAGCACCCACGAGGTGCCTTCGACCCGAACCCCGCAGACTTCGGACTCGGCAAGTGGTACGGCGACACCGGCCTCATGCTCACCACGCAGTTCTTCGGCCTGAAGATCCAGCGCTACATGTACGAACACGGCATCACCGCGTCGACGCTCGCGAAAGTGTCGGCAAAGGCATTCCGCAATGGTTCGAAGAACGAGAACGCGTGGCGTCGCAAGCCGCTCTCCGAAGAGGAGATCCTGAATGCGCCCATGCTCTCGAACCCGCTCACGCAGTACATGTTCTGCAATCCGGGCGAGGGTGGAGTGGCACTCGTGCTCACACGCGCCGATCTGGTGCATCGATTCAAGGGCAAGCCGGTGTATCTCAAGTCGGCAACGCTGCGGAGCCGGCCCTACGGGTCGTTCGAGGTGTTCAACCCGTGGCTGTCGCCTGATCGGGGCGACTCACCGTCGGTAGCCGCCGCACGCGCTGCGTTCGAGCAGGCGGGTGTGGCGCCGGGCGAACTCAGCCTCGCCCAGATCCAGGACACCGAGTGCGGCGCCGAGGTGATGCACATGGCCGAGACCGGTCTGTGCGCCGACGGTGAGCAGGAGGACATGATCCAGTTCGGCGAGACCGAGATCGACGGTCGTCTGCCGATCAACACCGATGGTGGCTGCCTCGCAAACGGTGAGCCCATCGGTGCATCGGGCCTCCGTCAGGTGTACGAAAACGTGCTGCAGCTCCGCGGCGATGCTGGAGTGCGTCAGGTGCCGAACAACCCGAAGGTGGGATTCACCCACGTGTACGGCGCTCCGGGTATTAGCGCCTGCACGGTGCTTGCAGTCTGACGAGCGCAGTTCGAGTCGTGCTCTGACGCCTGCGTCGAATGGGTGCGTCGAAGCGGCGCGCGCAGCCGTTGTCGATAGATCAGTTGTCGATAGATCAGTTCGGCTGGCCGTCGAGGCCGTGCTTCCACTCGTTCAGGTACGTGACCTTCTCGACCGGCAGTCGCGAGGCCACCTTGAAATCGTCGCCCGTGTAGTAGGCGAGCGGTGTGAGTGCCACTTGGGTGACCGAGTGCGGGATGCCGAGGATGTCGGCTACTTCGAGTTCGTACTTGAGGTGCAGTGTGGTCCATGCAGTGCCGAGCCCTCGTGAGCGGGCGGCGAGCATGAAGTTCCACACGGCCGGGATCACCGAACCGAAATAGCCCGAGATCTCCTGGTTGCTCTGATCGGGCCGGAGCCGACCCAACTGGCAGGGGATCACGATGGCGGGAACCCGGTCGAGCACGTTCGCCAGGTGGTCCGAGGACTCCATGATGCGCCCGGCGTCGGTGCGGCCGGCCTCCTTGACGGCGTCGCGCTGCATATCGATGTACGGGGCGTAGGCCTTGCGGTAGAGATCGGCAACAGCGGCCTTCTTGGCGGGATCGGTCACCACCATCCAACGCCAGCGCTGGATATTGGAGCCGGCCGGAGCCTGCGTGGCGATCTTGATGCACTCGCCGATGAGTTCGAGGGGCACCGGACGGTCGAGATCGAGGCGCTTGCGGACCGCCCGGGTGGTGGTGAGGAGGTGGTCGGTCTGGCGGAGGTCGAACTGGGTGCCCATGGCTCGTACACTAGTGAGATACCGCACCTACGTCGCCGACCATGGGGGACCCGATGACCACTCGCCGCGAGCAATGGGAAGAGGCCTACGAGGCATCGAAGTTGCGCGATGCCGACTTCTCCACGATGTCGGGCATTCCGCTCGAGCCGGTCTACGGACCTGCCGACGGTGACTTCCCGGGCCAGTTCCCGTACACGCGTGGGCCGCACGCATCGATGTATCGCTCGAAGTTGTGGACGATGCGCATGTTCGCCGGGTTCGGCACGGCCGAGGACACGAACTGGCGCTTCAAGGAGATCCTGCGCGCCGGTGGCGACGGCCTGTCCACGGCGTTCGACATGCCCACCCTCTTGGGACTCGACTCCGATGATCCGATGTCGCTCGGCGAGGTGGGGCGCTGCGGTGTGGCCGTCGACACGCTCGCCGACATGGAAGATCTCTACGCCGGCATCGACCTGAGCAAGATCACCACGTCGATGACCATCAACTCGCCGGCTGCGGCGATCCTGGCGATGTACATCGCTCAGGCCGAGAAGTCGGGTGTCAACCGTGCGCTGCTGGGCGGCACGTTGCAGAACGACATCTTGAAGGAGTACCAGGCGCAGAAGGAGTTCGTGTTCCCTCCTCGTCAGAGCATGCGCTTGGTGCGTGACACCATTGCATTCACTGCCGCCGAGATGCCCCGCTGGAACAGCGTGTCGATCTCTGGCTACCACATCCGCGAGGCCGGCTCGACGGCCGCCGAGGAACTGGCGTTCACGGTGGCGAACGGCTTTGCGTACGTGGAACTCGCACTGCAGGCCGGTCTTCCGATCGACACCTTCGCTCCGCGGTTGAGCTTCTTCTTCAACGCTCACATCGACTTCTTCGAGGAGATCGCTAAGTACCGCGCTGCCCGGCGTATCTGGGCTCGCTGGATGCGTGACCGTTACGGCGCCCGACTCGAGAAGTCGATGCAGTTGCGCTTCCACACGCAGACCGCGGGTGTGTCGCTCACTGCTCAGCAGCCCGAGATCAACATCGTGCGTACGGCCATCGAGGCGCTCGCCGGCGTGCTCGGCGGCACCCAGTCGTTGCAC
>JAFMJD010000133.1 GCA_017853685.1 Actinomycetota bacterium
TTTAGGAAACCGTTGCTCTATCCACTGAGCTACGGAGGCGGGGAGTGTTCCGAATCCTCTTCCGAAATGGCCGGAAGCGGTCGGTCGACTCGGTGGGAAAGGGTATCCGCCCGTTCCCGAGGCCGGTGATGCCGACATCGACAGACCCGACACCGAATTTGCCGATCGGTAGTCTCGACACATGTTCTCCGTGGCATTGAGCGTTTCGTCCTGTCTGCGGGCCGGCACGGCAGTCAACGTGGTGTGGGTACTCTCGGCCGAGGGTCTCCCCACGCTCGACATCACTGAGGCGGTCGCTCTGACCCCTGGCGGCGGCCGTATGGGGTCTCTCGCCGGCGGCGCCTTCGACAGTCAGTTGGTCGAACTGGCCGGCGGATCGACCGCTCGCCTCGTCGACGTGGAAGTCAGCGAGGTGGAGGCACTCATCTCCGGGGCACCCAAGGGCGCTCGGGCGACCCTGGCGGTGGTTCCTGCCGACCAACTGCCCGGGCATCTCTGGGGGGCATTGCTCGAGCGTCGCCGTGTGTGCCTCGACGCCACCTTGTCGGGTCGTCACATCGTCTCGATCCGTGCCTTCCATGACGACGACCCAACGTTCATGGACGGAGCCGACGAGCGGGTCACGGCAATGCTCGGCGCAGAGTCCGCCAAGAGCGAGGCGACCGCCGATCGCGCCCTCACAGCACTCGTGCCCGTGACACGTCTCGCCATCTCTGGTGGTGGACCATTCGCCGATGCCCTCGAGCACGCTGCGCGACTGCTCGGCTGGCAGGTGCAGCGCGCCGGCAATCCCGAGACGGGCAGCGGATTGGTGATCGGCCTCTCACCGCTCGATGCTGCAGTCATCATGGGTCACGACGTCGAGTCATCGAGCTCCGTGCTCGCTGCGGCACTCGAAGGCCGAGCCGGTTACATCGGCGCACTCGGGTCGCTCCGCATGCAGCAGAACCGAGCCGACTGGCTGGCCTATCGAGGCATCACCGACCTCTCGAGGGTGCATGGCCCTGCGGGCGTCGACATCGCCGCCCGAACCCCGGCCGAGGTGGCGGTCTCGATCCTCGCCGAGATCATCGGTGTCCTCAACCGCACGGACTGACCCGACCATTGAGCGGGTGCACAGAACTCGCGTCGACTCGCGACCTGCGGTATGCATCCACGAACGACCACACCTACACTTTCCACATCGACGTGGAGGGAACATGTCCGAGCCCGGATCTGCAAAAGATGTGCTGAAGACGGTGTGGGAAGCCCAAGGCGACCCAGCTGTACAGCTCGACGAGGAATGCAGCCCCACCAAGGTGTGCCGAAACATGCAGGGCATCACCTTCGACGGGTTCGCCGAGGAGGGCACCGACATCCGCACGGCGTGGCGCGCCCGCCTCGAACGTGAAGGCAAGTACAACACCTCGGGCGGCAGCATCCGCGACCTCGTGCTCGGCTCGAACGAGCAGGGCTGACCGGACTATCCCGTGACCGAGTTCCCGCCGAAGTCGGTCCCTTCGCTGACCGAACAGTTACGCAGCGTCGGATACCTCGCCGACCGCGGCCTCGCCACATCGGTGTTCTTGGCCGCCACCCTCGGTCGACCGCTGCTCCTCGAGGGAGAGGTCGGCGTCGGCAAGACCGAGCTCGCCAAGACACTCGCTGCGCTGTACGGGCGTCAACTCATCCGTCTCCAGTGCTACGAGGGAATCGACGCCGGTCAGGCGCTGTACGAGTGGGACTACGCACGGCAGATGCTCAAGGTGCGGGCCCTGCACGACTCCCATCTTGCGGACGACGGATCGATCGACTTCCTGTACAGCGACGAGTTCCTCGTCGAGCGGCCGCTGCTGAAGGCCATCAGGTCAGGGGCCGGCTGTGTGCTCCTCATCGACGAGATCGATCGAGCCGACGACGAGTTCGAGGCGTTCCTCCTCGAACTGCTGTCCGACTTCCAAGTGACGGTTCCCGAGCGCGGCACGATCTCGGCCACGAGCATGCCACTCGTCATCCTCACCTCGAACCGCACTCGCGAACTTCACGACGCCCTGAAGCGGCGATGCCTCTACCACTGGATCGGATTCCCGGCTCCCGAGCGCGAAGTCGAGATCGTCACCGTTCGAATCCCCGAGGTGCGCCAAGCGATGGCAGCGCGAGTCGTCGATGCGGTCAATCGTTTGCGCGACATGGATCTCGCCAAGCCCCCGGGTGTCGCCGAGACCCTCGACTGGGTGTCGTCGCTCGAGGCGATCGGTGCCGACACTCTCGACCAGCAGAACGCTGCCGACACGCTTGGCGCAGTGGTGAAGGACCGTGACGACCTCGAACTCGTCGCTCGTTCGCTGGGCCGAGTCGTCGGCGATGCCTGACACCACCGCAGTCGACGGCGGTTACGTCGAACTGTTCGTCGAGTTCTCCCATGCCCTGAGAGATGCCGACCTACCGGTCGGGACCGACGACGTGATGACCTTCTGCGAGGCCGTCGTACATCTCGACCCCACCGACATCCTCGATCTCTACTGGGCAGGTCGCACATCACTCGTTGCAAAGCGCGACCACATACCCGTGTACGACAATGTCTTCCGACAGTTCTTCCTCGACGAGAAGCCCACCGCTCCCGACGACCCACGCACGGCATTGAAGTCATCGCCGAACGGCCAATCGGTGCTGCAGATACCCGACAGCGAGACCGAGCGCCCGGGCGGCGGCAACGACGAAGAGGTGCAGATGGGACTCATGGCGTCGCCCATCGATGTGATGCGAACCAAGCGCTTCAACGACTGCACCGAGGCAGAACTCGCCGCACTGCGGCGCATCATGTCCACCATCCGGCTCACGCCACCCCGACGACGGACACGCCGCATCCGGCCAGACCGAACGGGAAGGCGTCTGCACATGCGACGGATGGCGCAAGAGTCCATGCGCCGGCACGGCGACCCCGTCGAGTTCGTGTTCAGCGAGCGCCGGCGAAAGGTACGGCCGCTCGTGCTGCTGCTCGATGTGTCCGGCTCGATGAGCGACTACTCGCGCAATCTGTTGCAGTTCGCATATTCGGCTCGGCGGTCGACGGGGCGCGTCGAAGTGTTCTGTTTCGGGACACGCTTGACCCGAATCACCAAGCAACTCGACCGGCGGCGCCCCGACGAGGCCTTGGCACATGCCGCTGAGCAAGTGTTCGACTGGGACGGCGGCACCCGAATCGGCGACTCGCTCGACGCATTCGTGCGCCGTTGGGCCCGCCGCGGGCTGACACGCGGTGGCATCGTCGTGATCTGCTCGGACGGACTCGACCGTGGAGACCCAGAAGTGCTCGACCGAGCGATGTCACAACTCGATCGCCTGTGCCACCGCATCGTCTGGCTCAACCCGCACCGCGGCGACGACCGCGATCGCCCGCTGACCTCGATGGCCATGCTCGTCGCCGAGCCCTACATCGACGATGTCCAGTCAGGCCATAATCTCGCCAGTCTCGAGGAGTTCGCACGGGCACTACCAGCCCTGCGATGAACGCCGTCCCAGGAGGAGTCGATGAAGTTCAGCGTGTCGGTCATCGCAGAAGGTGACCGCGAAATTCAGCTCGCAGAAGTGGTCGAACTCGCTGACGCCGTCGCGCCCTTGAACGGCATCGCGAGCGGAGCGGGTTCGATGTCGTACGGCGCACAAATCGTGATCGATGCCACCGACTCCGACTCGGCAGTCGACGCTGCCCTCATCGCCTTCGCCGATGCAGTTCGACGGGCCGGTCTGCCCGAATGGCCCGTCACCCGAGCCGAGACCATCAGCGAGACCGACGACATGGAGCACTGGGACCAGTGATCCGTCTCGGTTCGCTCGCCGGTTACCCATTTGAAGGACCGCGAACGCTCGGCGGTTGGACCGCACCCGCCCGCAGCGCCGTGTACGCCCTTCTGACACGCAACGACCCCGAACGTAAGCCTCAGCAGTTCACGGTGATCTATGTCGGCCACTCAGGAGACCTCAGCACTGAGGGCTTTCCGTTCAAGCATCCCTTTGCACCCGACTGGATCAAGCGCGCCGGCAACAAGTGGAACCTTCACATCTGCTATTACGAGGTGCCCGGAGGACTGCCGTCACATCGCGAACAGATCTCGCGCGAACTGATCTCGATCTACTCGCCCAGTTGTAACCCCGAGCAGTTCGACGCCACCTGGAAGGCCGAATGGATCGGTTCGTACTCGGCGCCCACAACGGGGCCACTCACCACGTCGGACAGTCCGCCGGGTGAGCGCGCCAACTGAACTCGGCGACCAAGACGACCGAACCGCTCAGCGAGGGGTGCGGAAGCCCACGCCGTCGAGCTGGCGCGAGCGGCGCGTGCCCATGGCGGGTCGAGCCGGAGGACGCTCGGTGCCTTCTGGTTCGGGTTGGTAGGTCGCACCACGAACGATGCCCTCGGCAAAGCCGTACAGGAGCGGCAGGGCGCCTGCGGTCACGCCACCCGTGCGGTTGATGCGCTCGACGCCAGGTCCGATGACCTCGGCGTTCTTCTTGATCGCCCACACGAGATCGGCGGCCTCTTCGAGTCCCTGTGCGACGCGACCCAACTGGCTGCCGACGATGAACAGATAGATCGCAAGACCCGCGATGAGCAGGATGATGTCGATCACGGTGAGAACGACGAGCGTGGTCATGAGCGAACCTTGTCGAGGACGCGGCCCAGGAACAAGTGATGCTCCAGGCCTTCGGCGAGTACGGCATCGACACGCGCAGCGGTCTCGGCGATCAGTGCTGTGTCGTTGGTGTTGGCCTTCGCCTGCTCGAGCGTGGCCTTGATGGCACCGACGCGACGCTCGATGGTTCGCACGAGCACCACGAGGATGGTGAGCAGCGCAGCCACTGCCAGCACGACGACGAAGCCGGCGATGACGGCAACCCACCAGAGCGTGTGTTGGGTATCGGTCAGGGCGATCATTTCAGCCTCCCAGCTTCTGACGTCCGCGCCGGAGACCATCGACGATGACCTCGGCGGACGAGATAGTGGTGTGAAGTTCCGTCAGTGCTGCCGTGTTCGTGACGGCAGAACCCAGCAACCCGTTGATGCGGTGTGCCTGACCACCGATCGACCGGGCGAGCAGCAGGATCGGCACGACCAGGGCAACGACCACCAGCACCACCACGATGCCGATGACGTAACCGATGGTCCAGCCAGTGTTTGATTCGGCGAGAAGCGCAAACATCATTCCTCCTCAAATCCCTTCGCAGAAGTCGCGCACAGGTTTCAGACTGGCGTTCACGGATGGAAGCGCTGTTGGCACTGTGCTGGTCTTGGCAACGATCACCTCGACGCCTCCCTCGAGAGCACGAAGGGTGCGCTGGACGGCCACGAGGTGCAGGATCACCCTCGCCAGACCTAGCGCAGCAGCAGCGATGATGAGCGTGGCGACGACGAGTGTGACGATGGCGGCAGCAGTCATGATGTTCTCCCCCTCAGCCCAGCAACTTCGCGACGGAACCCGCGTACCGGACGGCGCCATTGGCGACGTCTGAGATGGTGCGGTCGGTGGTGGCGAGCAGTTCAGGTGTCGTGTCGAGTTCACCGATCAGCGCCACACCGCCTGCGAGTGCATCGTCGGCAGCGCCGCGAATTCGCTCGAGCGCTCCGAGCACACGGCTCAGCAGTGCGACCAGCACCGGTACGACCACCACCACGAGGATGATGTTCCCCAATCCCCAAAGTGTCATCGAAGCCTCCTCAGCGGCCCGTGGGCTGCGGTTGATACGGAAGGAAGAAGCGGCGAAGCACTCGGGCCAGAGCCATGCGCGCCGCGCGCAGGGCAATGGAGACGCCACTCGCCGGCTTTGCCGCGCCGAGCGCCGTGATGTCGAGACCCTTGGACTTGGCGTCGAGCCGCAACTGCATGTTCGACGAGAACTCGTCGAGCAACACAGCCGTCACGTCGGCGACGAGACCTCGGCCGAACTGAGCAGCCGCACCCGACAGAGCCAGGTCGAGCGAGATGTCGACACGGGTGCCCTTGGGCATCGGCGCCAACTTTGCCGACAGCGCCAAGGACGCCTGTCCTCGGCCCTTCTTGTCGGCGCCCGACGCATCGACGGTGATGGTTCGAGCCGACTCGTCGCGATTCTTGATCTCGGCGGCACCCGCGAACTCGAGTTTCACGGCACCGGCCTTGATGACCACGTCGCCCTCATAACGACTCTCACCGACTTGATTGGTGAGGTTGGCACCCGGCAGGCATGCGGCAACCTGAGGGATGTCACCGAAGAACGTCCACACCGCATCGAGCGGTTGGGGAACTTCGAGCGTGTTGGTGATCAGCATGAGACCTCCTGCGAGAGGAACGAGGCAGGATCCTTCTTGAACGAGTACCTGCATCCGGGGCAACAGAAGTAATACGTGTGGCCGTCGTGCTCGACCGGGTAGTTGGCCGCATCGACGGCGACCGTCATCCCACACACGGGATCGACGACCTCTTCGACAGTGCGCACAGCAACGGCCCCACCCATCGGGAACTCGCCAGCAGCACGACGCTGCACGAGCTCTGCGAGCACCGACACGGCGACTTCGCGATGTGTGGTGTGCCCGAGGTCGAGACCGACGGGCACCCTGATGCGGTCGATCACCGTTTGGTCGACGCCGCGGTCTCCGAGGTAGCCCCGGAGTGCTTCGCTTCGCTTCGCCGAGGCAACGATGCCCAGATAGGCGGGGGAAGCAGCGATCGCCGTCTCGAGGACGTCCTCGTCGCCATGACCTTGGGTCGCGACGATGATCACCGAGCGCGAGTCGGCGCGACCGGATGTGAAGTCGGGCCCATCGAGCAGATCGACTCTCCAGTCGAGCAGGCCAGCCATTTCGGCCAACGTCACCGCCATCGGTGAGCGACCGACGATGACGAGGTGCGGTGCGACACTCGACGGCTCGATGTAGATCTGCAGCGCGCCTTCGCTCTGGCACGACATCGGCACCGTCATCACACCGTTGGGTACATGCATACCCTCGAACTCGTCGGCCTGGCCGAGCCACACCAGCCGCGGCAAGCCCTCGGCGATGGCGTGCTGTGCCTCACGAATGATGACCGGCTCGGCACATGCTCCGCCGATCCAACCGAACAACTCGCCATCGCTGGTGATGATGGCGCGGGACCCGTGCTGCCCCGACGACGGCGCCTTGCGCCACACGACGGTGGCGAGCGCGAAGGGAACTCCGGAACGCGTCAACTCGAGCGCGCGTTCCATCACACCCCAGCCGTCGAGCGGAGTGGTCACGATGCGTCGGTCCTGACCGGCGGCGCACCACCGATGTCGCTGCGGGTGGTGATGGCGTCGTACACCCGGTCGGCCAGCAGTGGCATGTCGACGTTGCGCACGCCAAGGTGACCGATCGCGTTCATGACGGCGTTCACGAATGCGGCCGGACCGCCCACCGTTGCGCACTCGCCGATGCCCTTCGCACCGATCGGGTGGTGCGGACACGGTGTGACGACCTCGTGCAGTTCGAAGCCAGGCGTCTCCCAGGCAGTGGGGAGCAGATAGTCCATGTAGTTCGAACCGATGCAGTTGCCCTCGGCGTCGAAGGTGATGAACTGCATGCTCGCCATGGCATAGGCCTCGGTGAGGCCGCCCATGATCTG
>JAFMJD010000134.1 GCA_017853685.1 Actinomycetota bacterium
TGGTCGGACGCCCCTCAGTCGGCGCCGTCTCGGGCCAAGCAACTCGAGGACGAGTTGGATTTCCTCCGATTCAGCGCAGTTCGGTTGCAGACCGAGATTCATGAACGCGAGATCTGCGCGGCACTCGCCGCACAGGCAGCGGTGTGCGATCCACAGCAAATCACCACGACGGGCGGGCCACTCGTGGAACTGGCGGCCGGACGACCGTTTCGCCTCTCGTCCGCGTATGCCGGCTATCCGGAGGAGGGGATGGTTGGGCAATCGGCACCGTTCTTCTTCCACACGGGATTCGGCACGCACGAGTACATCACCGTCGATCTGGGTGAACCTGCGGTGATCGAACTGATCGAGATCGAGAACCGCACCGACATGTGCTGGAACCGGATGTATCTGATTCATGCGTGTTTCCACGACAGCGCGACGGTCGATCGGCGGCGCAACTATCGACTCGATGTGCACCCCACGGCATTGAGCGCCTTTGTCGGTCCGCAGCGAACGTCGCTGGCGCCCACACGGGCCCGGTTCGTCTCGCTGTTCTCACCCGTGCACACGGCACTCCATCTGTCGGCCGTGCGTGTGTTCGGGCGCCGTGCCACCGGGTAGGTGCAGCTGACGATTCGCGTGTGCTCGGATCGCGTCGATCAGCCAATGATCTGCCGCTCGCGCAGCGAACGGATGATCAGTTCGGCTGCTTCGTCGGCCGACATCTGCGTGGTGTCGATGTGCAGATCAGGGTGCTCCGGGACCTCATACGGTGAGTCGATACCGGTGAAGTTCGCGAGTTGTCCGGTCCGGGCCTTGCGGTAGAGGCCTTTGGGATCGCGTTGCTCGGCCACATCCACCGGGACGTCGACATGCACCTCGATGAACTCGCCGTCATCGAACAGGCTTCGAGCGAGGGCACGTTCGGCGCGGTAGGGCGAGATGAACGCTGCGATCACCACGAGACCGGCATCCACCATCAGGCGTCCCACCTCGGCCACCCGACGGATGTTCTCCACACGGTCGGCGGGGGTGAACCCGAGGTCACGGTTGAGACCGTGCCGCACGTTGTCACCGTCGAGCAGGTACGTGTGAACGCCCAGCGCGTACAAGCGGCGTTCGACCTCGTTGGCGATCGTGGACTTTCCCGAACCCGAGAGCCCGGTGAGCCACACCATGGCCGAGCCGTGAGCATTGAGCGATCGCCGTGCAACGCGGTCGACCTCGACGGCTTGCAGGTGGACGTTCTGGCTCCGACGCAACGAGAAGTGGATGAGTCCGGCGCCGAGGGTTGCGTTGGTCTCGCGGTCGATGATGATGAATCCACCGAGGTCTCGACTGCTCGCGTAGGGCTCGAACGGGATGGGCCGGTCGAGAGCCACGTTGATCACCCCGATGTCGTTCACGCCGAGGGTGCGAGCGGCCAGGTGTTCGAGCGTGTTGACGTTGACCTTGTGCTTGGGCTGGCCGAAGGTTGCTCCCACCGTGCGGGTGGCGAGCTTGATGCGGTACGGACGGCCGGGGAGCAGGGCTTCGTCGGCCATCCACACCACGGTGCACTCGAACTGGTCAGCGACCTCGACCGGATCGGCGCTGGCGCAGATCACATCGCCTCGGCTCGCATCGATCTCGTCGGTGAGCGTGATCGTGATTGATTCACCCGACCGGGCCGCGGGCCGGTCGCCGTCCATGGTGACGACTCGCTCCACGGTGGAGGTACGTCCGCTCGGGGCGATTCGCACCGGGTCGCCCGGGCGGACCACGCCCGCCACGACGGTGCCCATCAGCCCGCGGAAGTCCGAGGTCGGACGACTCACCAACTGCACGGGCATCCGGAACGGGACATCGGTGGACCGATCGGCCACGTCGACGTCCTCGAGGAACTCAAAGAGGCTCGGACCGCGGTACCACGGGGTGGCGGCGCTGGGTTTCACGAGATTGTCGCCGCGCAAGGCCGAGATCGGGATCGGCGTGATGTCAGTGAGGCCGATCTGTGCAGCGAACGAGCGATAGTCCGCCACGATGGCCGCGAAGACCGACTCGTCGTAGTCGATGAGATCCATCTTGTTCACCGCCAGCACCGCAGTACGGATGCCGAGGAGATGCACCAGATAACTGTGCCGGCGGGTCTGCGTGAGCACGCCCTTGCGGGCGTCGACGAGCAGCACGGCAACGTCTGCAGTGGAAGCCCCCGTCACCATGTTGCGTGTGTACTGCTCGTGCCCGGGGGTGTCGGCCACGATGAACGTGCGCTTGTCGGTGGAGAAGAACCGATATGCCACGTCGATGGTGATGCCTTGCTCACGCTCGGCCTGCAGGCCGTCGAGCAACAGGGCGAAGTCGAGGTCGTCGCCCTGTGTGCCGACTCGCTTGGAGTCGATCGCGAGGGCCGTCAGATGATCCTCGAACACCATGTGCGACTCGTAGAGCATGCGCCCGATGAG
Source organism: Actinomycetota bacterium (assembly GCA_017853685.1). Lineage (GTDB taxonomy): Bacteria > Actinomycetota > Acidimicrobiia > Acidimicrobiales > Ilumatobacteraceae > WLJO01. The sequence continues at coordinate 2,427 of JAFMJD010000134.1, forward strand.
GGTGGACTTGCCGTCGTCGACCGAGCCGCAGGTGATGAAGCGCAGCAGCCCCTTTCGCTGGTGCTGTGCGAGGTACTCGTCGATGTCGGCTGCGATGAGATCGCTGCGGTGGGCCATCAGAAGTAGCCCTCCTGCTTCTTGCGTTCCATCGATCCGGCGCCGTCGTGGTCGATGATGCGGCCCTGGCGTTCCGAGGTGGTGGTGAGGAGCATCTCTTGGATGATGTTGGGAAGTGTGCTCGCGGTGCTCTCGATGGCACCGGTGAGTGGGTAGCAACCGAGTGTGCGGAATCGGACGCTGCACATCTGCGGTTGTTCACCGGGCTCGAGGGGGAAGCGGTCGTCGTCCACCATGATGAGTGTTCCGTTGCGCTCCACCACGGGACGCAGTGCGGCGAAATACAGCGGAACGATGGGGATCTGTTCGAGGTGGATGTACTGCCATACGTCCAGCTCGGTCCAGTTCGAGAGCGGGAACACTCGCAGGCTCTCGCCGGGAGCGTGGCGGACGTTGTAGAGACTCCACAGTTCGGGTCGTTGTGCCTTGGGATCCCATTGATGGTTGACCGACCGCAGCGAGAACACGCGCTCTTTGGCGCGGCTGCGCTCTTCGTCGCGCCGGGCGCCACCGAATGCGGCATCGAATCCGTGGAAGCCGAGTGCTTGCTTCAGCCCCTCGGTCTTCCAGAGGTCGGTGTGCAGTGCCGAGCCATGGTCGAAAGGATTGATGCCGCGCGCCACGCAATCGGGGTTGCGGTGCACGATGAGATCGAGCCCGCAGTGAGCGGTGTATTCGTCGCGAAACGTGATCATGTCCCGGAACTTCCAGGTGGTGTCCACGTGGAGGAGCGGAAACGGTGGCTTGGCCGGGAAGAACGCCTTCTGTGCGAGGCGCAGCATCACCGACGAGTCCTTGCCGATCGAATAGAGCATCACCGGCCGGTCGGCCTCGGCAACGGTCTCGCGAATGATCTGGATGCTCTCGGCCTCGAGGCGTTGCAGATGTGTGAGGGGCGCGAGTGACATGGTGTGCGGTGACGAGGGATGGACCGTCGGTCTCCTCCGACCAGACGCTAGTGGACGGGTTCGGTCCGTCGATCCGCAGCGCTCATGGGTCTGAGCCGGTTAGCGTTGCGGTCATGAAATTGCTGCGGCGGGCCATCATGGCGCTCTCGATGGCGGGCGTGATCGCTGGGGCGCTGCGCGTGCGCGGCAAGGGCGGCGTGCCGCCGCGCAATGGCGGCTGGCGCGAACTGCCGGTCGATCGCCCGTCATGACCGACCTCGTCCGCATTGTCGGGGTGGGGGCAGTGGGCGCCCGAGTGGCGCGCAGCGTGCTGGCAGCCGAGCAGTCCGTGGAGGTCGAGGTCGACGACATCCGTCCGGAACTCGTGAACACGCTGGTGCCCAGTCTCGGAGACCGAGCCTCAGCCGTGCGGTCGTACCCGGCAGGTGCCAGCGATCCGGAGCACCGTGTGCCGCAGGTGATGGTGCTCGCTCAGCCCCGTCCACATCTGGCGATGGCAACGGCTGCACTCGAGGCTGGCATCACGGTGGTGTCGGTCTGCGACGACCTCGACGATGTTCGCAACCTCATGGCGCTCGATCGTGTTGCGCGTCGTTGGTCCGCTTCGCTCGTGGTGGGCGCAGCGCTCAGTCCCGGCTTGTCCGGACTCGTCGCTCGACATCTGTCCGCGCGCCTCGACCGGCTCGACGAGATCCACGTGGCCATCCATGGAACCGGTGGCCCCGAGTGCGCGATGCAGCACCATCGTGCTCTCGGCGGCACATCGCTCGGCTGGCACGATCGCGCATGGATGGAAAGGCCGGCCGGCAGCGGACGCGAACTTGCGTGGTTCCCCGAACCACTTGGTGCCAAGGATTGCTATCGCGCCGAGATGGCCGACCCCATCTTGTTGCCGAGAGCATTTCCGGATGTGGAACGCGCCATCGCACGCATGTCGGCCACACGTCGGGATCGCCTCACCGCACGGCTTCCGATGCTGACGCCGCCGCATCCCGAGGGCGGACTCGGCGGTCTGCGCGTGGAAGTGCGCGGTGAACGACAGGGTCAACGTGTGGCACTGGTTGCCGGAGTCGCCGAGCGCACGGCAATCGCAGCGGCGCAGGTGGCCGCAGTGTTCGCGCTCGCTGCGGTGCGCGGCGAGTTGCCCCACGGACTCGTGATTCCCGGCGATGCGTCGGTGCCCACGCAGCTGCTGCTCGATCGCCTTTCGGCACTCGGACTCTCGCTCCGGGAGTTCGTGGGATCCGAGGCGTACACCAGCTGGTGACGATGGAACGGGTACGCCTACCGCATTGGTTGCCAGACGGCCGAGTGATCGCCGTGGACGGACACGGCGAGGTGTTCGTGCGCCAGCACCGCCATCCCGATCCATCGGTACCCACGGTGCTGTTGCTGCACGGTTGGACGGCGAGCGCCGACACACAGTTTCTGTACGCCTACGAGATCCTGTGCGAGGCCTATCACGTGATCGCCGTGGATCATCACGGGCATGGTCGTGGTCGGCGCAGCCACGAACCCTTCGCTCTCGATGCGGCGGCCGACGACGCCGCAGCCGTGGTGCGAGCGCTCGGAGTACACGATGTAGTGGCGGTGGGCTACTCGATGGGTGGACCCATCAGCATGTTGCTTGCGCGTCGACACTGTGACCTCGTCTCGGGCCTTGTGGTGCAGGCGACAGCGCTCGAGTGGCGTGAACGCTGGTACGAACGCCTGCGTTGGGTGCTGTTGCCGCTCATGGGTCCGGTCACGCGCGGCTGGTGGTACGCCCGGACGATCTCGCGTGGCTTGCGCATTGCGGCCCGTCACAACCACGACATCGCGCCTTGGGTGCCGTGGCTCGCCGCCGAGGTGTTGCGCAACGATCCGATCACCGTGATCTCGGCGGGTCGGGCGTTGAGCGCGCACGATGCCGGCACGTGGGCCTCGTCGTTGCGTGTGCCGTCGGCCTCGGTGATCACCACGCACGATCGACTGGTTCCACCACGCAAACAGCGCGCCCTCGCCGATGCGTTGTCGGCCGAGGTGTTCGAGGTTCCGTCGGGTCATCTCGGGGCGATCTCGCACCCCGACGACTATGCGCGGGCTACTCGTCGCGCGGTCGACTCAGTGGTTCGTCGGCGGGGCGCGGGCTGAGGTCCACCCGTTCGAGCAGTTCGCTCACACGGCGAAGTTCGTCGCTCAATTGACCGATCTGCTCACGCAGGTCCTCGGTGGTGGCGACGTCGTTGAGCGCCAGGCGAACCGAAGCGATCTCACGCGCGAGGTACTCGGTATCGGCCTTGGTGCGAGCGTTGATCTCGCGGTCGGTCTCCATCTGTGCGCGGTCCCGCGCTTCTTGACGGTTCTGCGCGAGCAGGATGAGTGGTGCCGCGTAGGCGGCCTGCGTGGAGAACGCCAGGTTCAGGAGGATGAACGGGTAGGGGTCCCACTGCAGCACGGTTGCTGCTGCGTTGATGGCGATCCAGATGAGCACGATGACGCTCTGCCAGACGAGGAAGCGTGCGGTGCCGATGAAGCGAGCGATGGCCTCGGAGAAATTGCCGAACGCATCGGGGTCGTAGTGGATGCCGATGCGGCGCCGGCGGCGCGGCATGGAGAGTTCGGTGCGGCGCTTCACGGCTCCACCCCACCCTGTGAGCGTGCGTCGCCGACTGTGCTCACCTGCCGACGTCGTTGACGCCACCCAGCGGGCAGCACCCGGTCGAGTACGTCGTCGACGGTCACTGCGCCGAGCAGCTGCCCGTAGTCGTCGCACACCGGGATGGCGAGCAGGTTGTAGGTCGCGAGTCGTTCGGCGACTTCGCGGTCCGTGAGATGCGGTGAGATGGAGGGCTCATCCACCAGACACGAGCCAAGGTCCATGCCCGGTGGCTCACGCAGCAATCGTTGGAAGTGCACCACCCCGAGGTACTTGCCGGTGGGCGGCTTGAACGGTGCCCGGCACACGAACACCTGCGCAGCGATCGACACCAGCCAGTCGGCCTGACGGATCTCGGCGAGCGCGCTGGCGACGGTGGCGTTGGGTCCCATCACGATGACCTCGGGTGTCATCAGACCACCCGCGGTGCCCTCGCCGTACGACAACAGCGTGCGCATCACGGCCGCTTCGTCGGGTTCCATGGCCTCGAGAATGCGCGTGCGCTGCTCTCCGGGCATCTCGCCGAGGAGGTCGGCAAGGTCGTCGTACTCCATCTCGTCGAGCACGTTCATCAGTCGATCGCCATCGAGACCCTCGACGATGCTGATCTGCTCGGCCTCGGGGAGTTCCTCGAGCAGGTCGGCGAGTCGATCGTCGTCGAGCATGACGGCCAACTGTCGACGTTGTGTGACGGGCAGCGCGCGGATGGTTGCCGCAACGTCGCTCGGGTGCATGTCGTGGAGGCGTGCTGCTTCGGCCGCGATCTCGGTAGTGGCGAACAACGACGACACCTCGAACCAGTCGACGAAGCGCACCAGCGGCCGACGGCGCAGCGCAGTGCGACGCATGAGGCGCACCTTGGCTACTTCCCACCGGGTGCCGCGCTCGTCGGCGATGGGCCGCAGTGCCACATCGCTCACCGTTTCGTCGCCCACTCGCCGATCGATCACGTGTCGACCGATGAGCAGTTCGCCGTGCCGGCGGTTGAACGGGTTGAGATCGACGTCCCAGGACCCGAGTCGGGCGCCCTCGGCGCCGAGCTCGGAGATCCGACCGATGTTCACGAAGATGCGACGGCGCTGGCTCGACGCAACGAATCCGATCACCCGGGGGGCCTGATCTTTGCGACCGGGCACCGCCACGATGTCTTCGATGCGGCCGATGGCCTTGCCGCCGTGATCCAGCAACGGCAGGCGCATCACCCGATATGCATAGATGAGTTCGCCTGCCATGTCGTCACGCTACCGAAGGGGCTGTGGATCTCCCGGGAGTATTCGCGATCAGGGGCGAGCAGCGATGGCGATGAGCCCCACGGTCTCGAGCATCACTCCTGCCGCGCCGAGAACATCACCGGTGTAACCCCCGAGTCGCCGGCGGGCCAACCACAGGACACCAACGCCTGCGGCAAGGGCCACTGCTCCGACGATCGCTCCGGCGATCACGCCGCGCCCGAGCATGAGGC
>JAFMJD010000018.1 GCA_017853685.1 Actinomycetota bacterium
ACGACATGGTCGACGTATCCGATGACGACGGCCACGAGTGCATCGAGGCTCGGGGCGAGTTGCTCCTGTGCGGGACTCCGCACTGCTCCCAGGAGCAGCGTGGGATCGCTGAACGCCGATTGGATTGCTGCCATTGGATTGTCCGAGTCCGTCTCGATCTCGGACATTCGGTCCATCACGGCGGTGGGATTCGGGGTGAATCCGCCGGCGTAGCGGGTGACGGCATCGGTGAGCGCGCTGCGTACATGCGGAACGTTCATGACCGCATGACCCGTGGTCTCCTGGAGCACCACCCACAGGCGCAGTTCGTCGACCGGGAGACTCCAATCCGATGCGAACGCATCGATCGACGACGGCACTACGAGGATCTCGTTGCTGGCGGGCCGGGGAATCGGCAGGTCGTACTGGCCGAATGCATGCTGCGCAAGATGACCCACCATCGAACCGATCGCCATACCGAGCATCATCGGCTGCAACAGACTTCCGAACTGCGCAAACATCGCGAGCGCGGGGTCTGACGCACTGTCGGGATCGGCGGGTGAGTTCGTGCCGAGCGACGCTGCCAACTGAGTGAACAGCGGGCGGTATGCCTCGAGCGTTCGGTTCGCCCACACTCCTGGAGTAACCGGCACGATCTCGGCGGAGCGCCCGCCGACTGGGGTATCGAGTCCGGTGACGGTTCCGATGTGCATCTCGGCGATGCGCAGCAACTCGGCGAACGCGAAGCGAACTGCCGGATCGACGTTGCGCTCAGCGGCGCCCTGCGTAGCGGTCATGGCGGCGAACTGTCGGGCGGCATCCCAGTTGAGCGGGCCCTGCCCCGACATGGCGCGGGCGATATCGGACAGAAAGGGAATCCCCGCGAACGGACTGTCGGCTGACTCGTCGCCCGGAACGTCCATGCCCTCAGGCTAGGCCCGGTAGGGGTCCGAGGAAGCCGCGGGCGACCCTGGAGTATTCGTGTTGCCGAGCACGGCCGAGCGTGCGGCCGTTGCGTCGGCCCGCAGTCCGCCGATAGCGGACACCAGATCAGTGGCCACCGTGATCATGCGGAACCCCTGTACGTGACGCTTGGCCGCTACTCCTGCCGACCCGTGGATGCCGGCGACGATTCCGTGACGTGCGCACGCCCCGAGCACGGTGGTGATAGCGGCAGCGAAACGCTCGTCTGCCTGATCGAGTCCGGGCAAGAGTCCCATCGACACTGCAAGGTCTGATGGCCCGACATAGATCGCGTCGATTCCGGGCACCGACAAGATGTCGTCGATCCGGGAGACGGCCACCTCGGTCTCGATCATGGGAATGCAGAGCACGCGTTCGTTGGCTGCGGCAAAGTAGCCCGCACCGTAACGCTGATTGGGTACCACTGGGCCGACACTGCGTCGTCCGACTGGTGCGTACCGGCATGCTGCAACGGCGGCGCGGGCTTCCTCCACGCTGTTCACCATCGGCACGATCACGCCGAGGGCGCCCATGTCCAACGAACGCCCGATGATGCCGGGTTCGTTCCATGGCACCCGGACAATGGGGGTTGGACGGTTCGGGCTCATCGCCTGCAGGAGGGCGAAGACATCGCTGATGTCCGAGAGTCCGTGCTGCATGTCGATGCACACGTAGTCGAGGTCCAGCGTCGATGCCGCCTCTGCAATGAGTGGCTCGCGCAGCGAGAGCCAGCCACCGATGCCTGTCGCCCCGCGCGCCCAGGTGTCGCGCAACGTGTTCCGGTTGGTGTCGTAGTCCACGGTGAAGAACGTAGTGTGTCGCCGATGAAGGTGTTGCTGACCGGAGCGGGAACCGATCTCGGCCGGCGCGTGATCGAACGCCTCTCGGGACATGCCATCGCCGTGGTTGCCGCGGGCCTCACCCCGTCTGCGGATGACCTCGAGGGTGTCGATGCGGTGATTCACCTCTCCGCAGGAGATCACGATGCACTCGCCGAGCGTCAGACCAACGCCATTGCCGGTTTTCCCGAGTTCCTCGAGCAACTCGGCGCAGCCCGTGTCACGCAGTTCGTGCTCCTGTCGTCGGCGATGGTGTACGGGGCATGGCCCAACAATCCCGTACCGCTCACCGAGGACTCCGCTGTGCGGCCCGATGCGTCGTTCACCTTCGCCCACCAACTCGCCCAGGTGGAGGAATTGGTGGACGCGTGGGGCGTTGCCGACGACCGACGGCGAGTGGCGGTGCTGCGGCCGGTGCTGTGGGTGTCCGAATCGAACTCGAGCAGTGTGGTGCGTGCGCTCGCTGCCGGCATGGGGCACCGATTCGGCGAGGATGACGCCCCCGCTCAATTCCTGCATGTGGACGATCTCGTCGACGCCATCGAGCGTGCCGTCCGGTGTCATCTCGACGGCATCTTCAATGTGGCACCCGATGGATGGGTGAGCGGTGAGCGTGTTCGCGCGCTGTCGGGCCAAGGACCTCGCGTGAAGGTGCCGGACCGGGTGTCGGACTTCATCGCACACCTGAGTTGGCGGTTCCAGCGCGGCCCGCTCCCCCCGGGGCTCATGCCGTACCTCCGGCACCCATGGTTGGTGTCGAACGACCGCATGAAGCAGACCGGCTGGCAACCATCGGTCACCAATGAGCAGGCGTACGTGGAGGCCACCGAGTCCAAGTGGTGGACGATGCTCACCCCGAAGCGCAAGCAGGAACTCGCGCTCGGCCTCAGTGGTGTGGCACTGCTGGCGTTGGTGTGGGCACTGGTCCGGGCGGTGCGTCGCTCCCGCAGCCATCGCTGAGGTTCGGCCCGCACCTCGCATTGCTGCGCAGTGCGGCGCTACGGCGTGGGCCGTGAGGCCAGTTCCACCTCGAGCACCTGCTCGATTCCCTCGCGCAGTACCCGCAGGTCCACCACATCGCCGACATCGAGTCCGGCGAGGAACATCCAGAGGTCATCGATGCTGCGGAGTTCGGAATCGTTGATGCCCCGGACCACATCGCCCGTCTGGAGCCCCGCTCGGGCGGCAGGCGCGTTCTCCTCGATCGCAACCACCCGCAGCGTGTTGGTTTCGAACGAGAGTCCGAGCCACACATCGATGACGATGGCCGACGAGCGCAGCGCGGCGAGGGTCGGAATCGTCACGATGCGCGCCGAGCCATCGGGGCCCCGGGCGACGAGTCCGAGTAGACGTCCTCGATCGTCCACGATCGGTTCGCCCTCGAGCAGTGATGATCCGCCCTCGAGCACCGGTCCGTTGGGGCCGATCCGTACGTATGCGTCCACCGAGCGACTGCCCACCGAGACATGCTCACCGTCGACCGGGGCGTCTCGCGAGATTCGTAGCACTGCGTTGGCGATGACCCGTTCGAGTTCGAGCACGGCGATGTCGTGATCGGCGAGCACGGTGATGACCTGCGCTGCGACGGTGGATCCATCGCCCACGAGCACATCGATGCGGTCACCGGGTTGGAGTGCTCCGGCGGTGGTGATGGCGTGACGACCATCGCCGACGGGTACTGCGGCACGACCCGATCCACTCACCATGAGGGTGGACACCGATTGACGCGCCGCGGCCGCCATCGATCGTGTTCGCTTCACCGCCGAGGTGAGACGGGCACGAGCGCTCGACGTGTCCACCGTGGAGCCTTCGGGTGCGGACCCGAGTCCCTCGGGGGTACTGGCGGTGATGTCCCGGCTTGCCACTCGGGTGACCGAACCGCCGGATCGGGGTGCGAGGAGTTGCACGAGGCCGACTCCGAGCACGGCTCCCACCAGTGTGACGCCGACCGCCATGCGCCGCGGCAACCGATTCGGCGCCGCCGGAATGTGGTTGGCCATCGGCCCGAGTTCGGAGGGGTGGCGCCAGGTCCGTTCGTGCGGCGGGAGCGGCGCACGAGCGAACTCGGGTTCGTCGTCGTCCCAATGCTCCGCCGTCACGGGGCGAGAGGCTAGTCACGCACGCGGCCCGTGTGTCTTCGCGGCGCAGCGTCGGGAGCGGACCGTGCGGTGAGGGGTACGCTTCGAGACGTGCAGGTTCCGTCGGCTGGTGAAACGTGGGTAGCGCTGACGACCGAGGAACTCCCGGTGGGTCAGGTGTACGAGTGGGCTGTGCGGGGCGACTGCGGCGCGGTGGTGCTGTTCAGCGGCACCGTGCGTGACCACGCCGATGGCCGTGACGGGGTCAGTTCGCTCACCTACGAGGCGTACGAGGAGCAGTGCGAGCGCCGTTTCGAGCAGATCGCCGACGAGATCCGCCAGCGCTGGACCGATGTCGGTCGGATCGCTCTGCTCCACCGACTCGGCGAGATGCAGGTCACCGAGTCCACCGTGCTCGTGGTGGTGTCTTCGCCCCACCGCCCGCAGGCCTTCGAGGCCGCCCGGTTCGGGATCGACGCGTTGAAGGCGAGTGCGCCCATCTGGAAGCACGAGGTCTGGGAGAGCGGATCGGACTGGGGAACCCGTGCGGTGCCACCGCAATCGGTGTCGAGTCTGCCCTCGTCGACCCACAACGCGCCGAGCGCCGGGGAAGCACGCAATCGTGGCACGTGACCTCGCCATCGATCTCGGCACTGCCAACACCCTCGTGTACATGAAGGGTCGCGGCATCGTTCTGAACGAACCGTCGGTGATTGCGCTCAACCGACAGACCGGTGAGGTGCTCGCCACGGGTCGTGAGGCCTGGCAGATGATTGGTCGCACGCCCGGATACATCGTTGCGGTGCGCCCGCTGCGCGGCGGTGCGATCACCGACTTCGACATCACCGAGCGCATGATTCGCCTGCTGCTCCAGCGGGTCGGGGTCACCCGGTGGAACCGTCCCAAGGTGGTGATCTGCGTGCCCTCGGCAATCACCGAGGTGGAGCGCCGTGCGGTCACCGACGCAGCGCGCCGAGCCGGCGCCGCCGATGCTCAGTTGATCGAGCAGCCCCTGGCTGCGGCAATCGGGGCGGACCTGCCGATCGACGAACCCGTCGGCAACATGGTGATCGATATCGGCGGCGGCACCTGCGAGACCGCCGTGATCAGCCTCGGCGGTGTGGTGTCGCTCGAAGCCGTTCGGGTGGGCAGTTTCGACATCGATGTCGCCATTCAGGGCTTCGCCCGACGGGAGCACGGCATCGCCATCGGCGAGCGAACCGCTGAGGAGATCAAGATGGCCATCGGTTCGGCCGATGTGACCACCGATGATGTGCAGGCCGAGGTTCGTGGGCGTGATCTCACCACCGGTCTTCCCAAGACCGTGTTGTTCACCCCCGAGGAAGTTCGTATGGCGATCGACGATGTGGTGACCACCATCGTGCAATCGGTGCAGCGCTGTCTCGCAAAGGCTCCGCCCGAACTCGCTCAGGACTTCATCTCACGAGGCGTGCACCTCGTGGGCGGTGGGGCGATGCTGCGCGGTTTGAAAGAACGCATCGAGCGAGACTGCCGTGTGCCGGTGCGCATGTCGGCCATGCCGCTCGAGGCCGTGGTGCTCGGAGCCGGACACTGCATCGAACACTACGACGCACTCAAGAACATGTTCATGGGAGCACGACGATGACCGACTTCACCGATGTGACATGGGACCGACGCAGCGATGTGGGCATCATCACGCTCAACCGCCCCGAAGCCCGCAATGCATTGACGTGGGAGATGTACGCCGAGTTGGAGCGACTCGTGCGTGCGGCGGAGCCCGATGGCCTGCGGTGCCTCGTCATCACCGCCACCGACCCGACCTTCTGCTCGGGCGACGACGTCAAGCAGGTGATGGGCGGGGGGAGCGAAGGAGCAGCCCCGCTGTCGGGTGCTCGTGCGCCGCGGCTCACGCCGGCCGCCGATGCGTTGTTGCACACCAATGTGCCGGTGATCGCCGCCGTGAACGGCGCAGCCGTGGGCTGGGGTATGGAACTGGCGATGATGGCCGACATCCGCGTGGCCAGCGACAAGGCGCGCTTTGGCGAATTGTTCGTGCTGCGCGGTCTGGTCACCGATGTGTGCGGGCTCGGTCGTCTGGCTCAGCTGGTGGGGCGTGAGAAGGCCTCGGAGTTGGTGTTCACGGGCGACATCATCGATGCAGCCGAGGCTCGGTCCATCGGACTCGTGTCTCGCGTGGTGCCACACGACGAATTGCTGCCCACTGCGCTTGCGCTCGCCGACCGGATTGCTGCCAACCCGCCGCTCGCCGTGCGAGCGCTGAAGTCAGGTCTGCGACGTGCGCTGGACCCCGACTGGCGCGATCTGGGTGAGTGGGTGTCGTCCACACTGGGTCGACTGTTCCAGACCGAGGATCATCGCGAGGGTGTTCGGAGCTTTCTCGAGAAGCGGCCGGCCACCTACGTCGGTCGCTGATCCGGCTCACGCCGCCACGATGCGGTACACGGTGCCGCGCGAGTACGACAAGGCATACAGTTCGCCATCGTTGTCCTCGCCGAACGACGACACCGTCTCGACGGCGCCCACCTGGGCAACGTCAGCATCGCCGGAACCATCGAGTCGTAGGGCCCAGAGCACGCTGCGCACCTGATCGCCGAACACATACGCGCCATACAACGCAGGAATCGCGCTGCCGCGGTACACGAAGCCACCGATCACCGATGCTGACCCGTCGCCGTGGCGATATTCGTGCACCGGCTTGACGGTGTTGTCGTTGGGTTGGTCGTCGTTGAAGCGGCGGGAGCCCTCGTACGCGCTCCATCCGAAGTTCGCCCCGCTTCCGGCGCCGTCGGCAGCGCTCACGAAGTCGATTTCCTCGATCGTGCGTTGGCCGACGTCGCCCACCCAGAAGTCGCCGGTGAGCCGGTCGAAGGAGAATCGCCACGGGTTGCGGAACCCATATGCCCAGATCTCGTTACGAGCACTGCTCATGGCGTAGAACGGGTTGTCCTCGGGGATGCGGTACGGCGCGTTGCCGTCGGCCGCGGGATCGATACGCAGAATCTTGCCGAGCAATGTGGAACGGTCCAGAGCGTTGCGTTGCGGGTCGCCTCCGCCGCCCCCATCGCCGATACCGATGTAGAGCATGCCCTCGGCATCCACCACCAATTGTCCGCCGTTGTGGTTCGAGTTCTCCGGATGTGGGACGTTGAGAATCGGGCGCCGGGAGTCGGGGTCGAACACGCCGTCCTCACCCACCGAGAACGCATCGATCTGGATATCGCCGTTCGTATCGGTGTAGTGCAGGTAGGCCTCGCTGCCATCGGGGCTGAAGGCAATGCCGAGCAGTCCTTCCTCGCCCCCAACGCTCATCCGGGCGCCGAGGTCCAGCACGGTGACGGTCGGTTGGCCGCCGCGCAATGCGTGAACCGTTCCTGACTGTGAGGTGACGAACAGCGTTGGGTCTGCGGCGCGTACAGCGAAAGCGGTAGGCGTCTCCACGGTGCCAACCTCTTGCAGCGCAAGTCGGATGTCTTTCGGGGCCAGCGTGTCCTGTGGCGGTGTGGGTGTGGCAGTGCTGTTGGGTGAGGTCACCGAACCGTTGCCGGTGGTGGCGACCGAGGTGGCTGCATTCGTGGTGCGGGCCGAGGTCGTTGCACTCCCGGTGGTGTCGGTGTCGGTGCTGCACGCAACGGTGACGGCGACTGCGCCCGTGAGCAACAGTGCGATGGAGAGGTTTCGTGGTGTTCGCTTCGACATGGGGATGATCAGGTGTGGACGCGCAGGAGACCTTCTTGTACCACCGTGACCACCAGTTGGCCGTCGGAGGAGAAGATCGAGCCGCTCGCGAGCCCGCGTGCATTGGAGGTGGACGGTGTGACTTGGTCGTACAACAGCCAGTCGTCGGCGCGGAACGGACGATGGAACCACATCGCATGATCGAGGCTCGCCATCTGCACGCCTTGGTCCTCCCACGACAGACCGTGGGGGAGTGCCACGGTGTCGAGCAGCGTCATGTCGGACGCGTATGTGGCGATGCACTGGTGCAGTACCGGGTTGTCGGGGAGCACGCCATCGGCGCGCAACCACACGCGCTGCGTGGACGAATGCGTTCCCTTGCGGTCAAAGGGGCCGCCGTCCACGTAACGGATGTCGATCGGGCGGGGCCGGTCGTACCAATCGCCCAGCAACTCCTTGTACGGCGCCATGCGCGTGCGGAAATCCGGGAGGGTCTCGGGTGCGGGAACGTCGGGCATCGTGGCGTGATAGTCGAGGCCGTCCTCCACTACCTGAAAGCTGGCCTGCAGGTTGAAGATCGCCTGGCCGTGCTGGATCGCAACGACACGACGGGTGGAGAAACTCTTTCCATCGCGGATCCGGTCCACGAGATACAGGATGGGAACGGTGGGATCACCCGGGCGCAGGAAGTAGGCGTGCAGTGAGTGCACGTGTCGTCCCGGGTCATCAACCGTGCGAACGGCAGCCACGAGTGCCTGACCGGCGACCTGACCGCCGAACACGCGCTGGCGGTTCTCCTGGGGCGACACACCGCGGAAGATGTTCACCTCGATGGCTTCGAGGTCGAGCAGGCTGATGAGGTCGTCGAGCGCCGAGGTCACCCCTGCATTGTGCTGGATTCCGGGGGCGAATCGCTGCCGCGTCGCAGAACCCGGGCCCGCCGGGCGTCAGCCGAAGGTGTTGATGCTGAGGTTCGGTCGCTCGGGGACCTCGACCGAACCGTTCGGCCACCCGAGGTAGATCACCGCAACGAGTTCGCTCGTGTCGGGAAAGCCGCACAGTGACAGTGTGCGACGCCCGCGACGTGAGGGCGGTGACGACCAGAAACTTGCGAGGCCGAGCGTGGTGGCGCCGAGCAGCAGGTTCTGGATACCCGCGGCCACGGCATCGCGGTTCTCGCCCGTGCGTTCATCGGTATCGGCCCGGGCCGAGCCCACCACGATGCACACCGTGGAGCGTCCGTACTTGCGTCGGGTCTTGTCGATACGGGCCTGATCGGTCTCGCCATCGTCGGCTTGATCGTCGGCGAGTGCGGCACCCAGACGCGCCCGACTGTCGCCGGTGAACACCGCCACCTGCCACGGCCATGTTCGTTTGTGGTTGGGTGCCCACGTGATGAGCGAGCACAAACGTGTGACGATCTCGGGGTCGACGGGAACGGTGGTGTCGATCAACAGGCTGGTGCGTCGCTGCTGCACGACTGACTCGAGGTGTTCGAAGGACTCGGGCCAGCCGTGGATGTTCGGCGAACGCGGTACGACGTGGTCGGCCGCGTTCATCTCAGCGTCCGAGGCCACGCAAGCCCGACCAAGCGAGCACTGCCAACTGCTCGGCAATCCGGTCGGGCTCGAACGATGTGCCCGAGTCGATCAACTTTCGGCTCGCTGACTCGGCCATGCCGACGATCGCGTGCGCCAGGGTCTCGCGGTGCTCGGCGGAGATGTCCACCGTGATGAGCGACGCGATGGCACTCGCAACGCCGTCGGTCACCCTGCGGACGGCATCGGCGAAATCGTCGTCGGAACGTGGCCCGCTGCCGAACAGCAGCAAGAACGCATCGTGGTCGTCGGCCACCCAGTGGAAGTAGGCGCTGAAGCCGGCGAGGGTCTGTGTGCGCCCGTCGACGGCCTCGGCAGTTGCTTTCGAGATGCGGGTGAGCAGACGCCGCCCCACTTCGTCGAGCAACGCAATGTAGAGATCCTTCTTCGACGCAAAGTGCTGATACACGACCGGTTTGGTGACCCCGGCGGCCACGGCCACATCGTTCATCGAAGCGGCGTGGTACCCGTTCTTGGCGAACACCCCGACGGCGACGTCGACGAGTTGTTCACGACGTGCGGTGGCGTTGAGGCGGACGGTCATGATTCCGGTGAGCGTAACGGCGGGCAACGACGGTTCCGATGCCGCTTCTGGGTACTCAACCGGGGCGTTCGTCCAGCAGATCCTCGGCGATCTGACGGGTCTGCCAATCACGGTCGTCGAGCAGTGCCCGCAGCGCATCGTCGGCCTCGGGCGAGTCGAACGGAGCGAGCGCAACCGCCGCACGACGTCGCACCGCAGGCTTGTCGTGTGTGGCTGCAATGATCGCCGGCATTCCCCGAGGGTCACCCACTGCGCCGAGCGCAGCAACGGCGGCCTCACGAACGAGGGGCTCGGGGTGTGAGCCGGCCAGTTCGATGAGACGCTGAAGCGTGGCGTCGTCGGCAGACTCGTGTTCGCCGATCGCCCAGCACGACATCTCGACGACGGACCAGTCGCTGTCGTCGAGCGCACTGCGCAGCGCACAATCGGGCATCGACGCTGCTGCTTGCGCGGCCCGACGCCGGACATCGGCCGAGGGTTCCGCTGCGGGGTCGAGCATCGTGGCCACGTCTGCAACGGTCAGGTGGCCGAGACGCTGCAGCGCACCCAATGCCGTGGCGCGCACTGAGGGATCGGGGTCGCCGAGTGCGGCTCGCGCAATGTCCACCTGGCCCGTGTGGCCTGCGATAGCGATCTCGCGCCGTCGGCTCACGGGTTCACTTCAGTCGACCGGTGACCGAGCCGACGAGCCAGATCGCCGATGCGCCGAGCACGACAGCCACCACGATCGCTGCCGCAATACCCACGACGGCCACAGCGACCATCGAGACGGCGCGCCGCAGCGCGGTCGGGCGTCGATACAGCGGAACGGGTCGGCGATCCACGAGCACCACGGGTTCGGGACGCGGTTGGAGCCACGGCCGCAGGCCGGGAAAGTTTTCCCGGGCGCGCAGTGCGAAAGACCCCAAGGCCCTGACAGGCTTGGCGCGGCCCGCGAGGATCAACACGACCAGCACCGCGCCGAGGGTCCAGCCGGGATGGTCCACCAAGAGAGCCTGCAAGATGGTCGACGACAACACGCAGAACGAGATGGTACCGAGCGGTGCCAGCATGAATGTGTCGCCATCGCGTCGCCATCGGTGGTGGGCAGTGCCCCTTGCCGTCGTCGGCCTTGCCGTTCCGCTGGGTGCACTGATCGCCAACAGCATCGTGGTCGAGCACTGGTCATTCGGGCCGGGGAGCGCAGCAGCGGTGGGTTCACGGCTCGCGTTCGAGTCCCTGCCCGAGGGAGTGACCGAGGACGACAGCGACGGCCAGTTCCTCTTTGTCACGGTGACCGGAAGCCATCTCAACGTGCTGCAGTACACCCTCGGGCGCAGCGATGACGACCTCCGCATTCTCGATCGGCGTCAACGCTTCGGGGACTCCAAGCCGACTCAGGAGCGCGAGATCGATCTGCAGATGATGCGTGACGCCAAGGATGTGGCCGAGTATGTGGCCTACAAGCGACTGGGGTTCGACGCCGTGTTGCGCCCCGGTGAACTCGTTGTGGGCCAGGTGCTCTGTCTGAATGGTGTGCGCATCACCGATACCGCCTGCACCACGCCGGCACCTGCCGCTGAGTTCCTCGAACGTGGTGCCACCATCACGGCGGTGGACGGCGTGGCGACGCCCACGATCGAGGATCTCGCCCCGGTCATGGCCAAGCACGAGCCGGGTGACACCGTGATGGTTCGCTTCCGTTCTCCCAACTCCACCGATGAGCGGGAGGCCACGTTCCGTACGTTCGCCTCCCCCGAGGAACCGCAGCGGGCATTGATCGGCTTCACGGCGCACGATACGTATTCGGTGGAACTGCCGTTTCGCGCGTCGATCGACACCGATGAGATCGGCGGACCATCGGCAGGCCTGGCATTCACCCTCACGCTCATCGATCGCTTGAGCGCCGGTTCGCTCACCGGCGGTCGGCGTGTGGCGGTGACCGGCACCATCCGCGAGGACGGCAGTGTGGGTGCGATCGGTGGGCTCAGACAAAAGACCGTCGCAGTGCGACAGGCCGGGGCGAAGTTCTTCATCGTCCCGCTCGAACAGGGCGAAGACGGTGTTGATGGTCTCGATGCCGCGCGGGCGGCGGCCGGCTCGGCAGTGGAGATCATCCCGGTGGCCACCCTCGAGGATGCACTGCGCGAACTCGTGAAGCGCGGTGGGGTGCCGATCGCCGGAACACCGTTGGTGAGTGGCGCACAACCCGGCTGAACGTGCTGATTGACACCCCTCGTTCGGGTATCAGCCGTACTCTTGGGCCGTGGCTATCTCCTTTTCGCGTCCGAACACCGATGGGTCGGGTGACGGTTCTGGCGATGACTCGGGTGAGTTCCGTGTGGTGCGGCGTGGGCTCGACCCGGAACAGGTGCACGAACGCATCACTGCGCTGAGTACCGAGGTGGAGCGCCTGCGCGAGGTCGAGGCATCGCTCCGGGCGGAATTGTCGATGGCGCAGCGTCCCATCGTGGGGCTGGGTGATGTGGATCCCGAGACCCTCGCCGCACTCGTCGGTGAAGAGACCGCAGGAGTGCTTGCGATGGCACGCGAAACTGCGGTGCAGTCGCGCCAGCGAGCCGAGGACGAAGCCGTGCAGATCGTGGCCGCCGCGTACGAAGAGGCAGCGCGCGTGCGCGAGTCCGTGCAGGAGGAAACCACCTACCTCCGGCGAACCACGGCCGAACAGGCCGAGACAGAGCTCGCTTCTGCACGTGCGAGGGGGCTCGAGATGGTGACCGAGGCCCGTGAGTATCGGGAAAAAGTGCTCGCCGACCTCGCCCAGCGCCGTGATCTCGCCCGTGAGCAGATCCGCGCCCTCATCGACGGACGAGACCGTCTGATGCGGGCCTTCGAGGTGGCTCGTCTCGCCTCGGTGGACATGCTCGCCGAGTTGGAGCAGGCGATACCGGTGGACGACGGTGACCCGACGCCGGTGTCTGGTGTGGCCTCGCCCGATCCCTCTGATGGCGACCATGCGGGTGCGGTTCTTGGGGTGTTCGACGGCGACGCGGAGATGGCCAACGACGACGAATCAGCGATGGCGGTGTCTGGTGCGACCGATGCCGAGGTGTCCGTGCTGGTTGCCTCGGAGTCCCCGTTTCATCGCCGCCGTCTCGCGTTGGACCCACTGATCGAGTCGCTCACCAGGCATTGGCGCCGCATCATGGTGGACGAGCAGAACGATGTGCTGGCCGCCGTGCGTCGATCCACCAATCTGTCCTCGATCGGTGAGCTCCTGCCCGACGAGGAAGCACACATCGACCGCTACGGCGCCTCGCTGGCCGAGGTGGACGCAGCGATCGATGCAGGAATCGCCTCGGTGGGCGCGGGTCCCGAGGGGCGCGACCGCACGGATGCGACCGCTGTTGCACGCGCAGTGCTCATGGAAGACCTGATTCTTCCCCTGCGCGAGCGTCTCGAACGAGTCATCGAGACATCGGGCGGCAACCGTTTCGAACTCAGTGCATACGTTCGGAGTTCGTACCGTGAGTGGAAACAGCAGCTGGAGTCGCATGCAACTGATTCGCTCGTTGCGGCCTTCGCCGCGGGGGCGTACGCAGGACTGGACACGGGCGCGCTCGTGGTGTGGCAGCCGGATCCAGAGGGTCCGTCGTGCAGCGAGGTTGCGGCGAACGCAGGTGTGGTGATCCGTGTGCCCGATCACTTCCCGAGTGGACATGCGCATCCGCCGGCAACGCGTGCCTGTCGCTGTCTGATCCAGCGTCTTCCCGACTAGGTTTCGTGGGGTGCGGAACCCCTCGGATCTCCCCTCGCGTCGCCTCAAGGTTCCCCGGCTCCGGTTGAACACCCGGTGGAGGGTTGCGATCGGTGTCGTCATCGTCGCTTTCATCATCGGACTGTTCTCGGCCCGGGGAATCGCCAGTTTCTATGTCGACTCGTTGTGGTACCGCTCCGTGGGCCGCTCGGATGTTTTCTGGGACACCTTCTGGGTGAAGGTGGTACTCGGTGTGGGCTGTGCCACGGTCTTCGCAGTGCTCGCCGCGCTGAGCCTGACGGTCGCCGATCGCATCGCGCCGACGGTTCGTCCTGCCGGGCCCGAAGAAGAGATGCTCGAGCGCGTGCGCTCCTTCATCGGTGCGCGCCGGCGTTTGCTCCGTGCGGCGATCGCCATCATGTTCGGTCTCATGGTGGGACTCCCTGCGGCAGCGAAGTGGAGGGAATGGCTGCTGTTCCGCAACAGCGTGTCGTTCGGCACCAAGGATCCGCAGTTCGGACAAGACGTCTCGTGGTACGTCTTCCGACTGCCGTTCCTCACGTGGCTCATCGGTTGGCTGTTCAGTGCCTTCCTCATCGTGTTGATACTCACCGCTGTTGCGCACTATGTGAACGGTGGTATCCGCACCTCGGGTCCGGCGCCGCACGTGACCCCGCAGGTGAAACTGCACATCTCGGTGATTCTCGCAGTGCTGGCCGTGTTGAAAGCGGGGCAGTACTGGCTCCGTCGATACACACTCACTTCGTCCACGCGCGGCTTCGTGCAGGGTGCGGGCTACACCGACGTCAAGGCCACGCTGCCTGCGCTCAACCTGCTCATCCTCATCTCGCTCGCTGCCGCGGCGCTGCTCATCTGGAACGTCCGTCAGCGTGGGTGGCGACTTCCGGTGATTGCGGTGGGGCTGTGGGCAGTGGTGGCCATCGTGGCCGGCACGCTGTACCCGGCGGTGATCCAGAAGTTCCGCGTGGAGCCGTCGCAGTCCAAGCGTGAGCGTCCGTACATCCAGCGCAATATCGATCTCACGCAGCAGGCGTTCGGACTGGACACCGCAGTGTCGGCACGCGTGCCCGTGACATTCGGCAACGTGAGCACGCCGTCGGTGCAGCAGGCCACCGAGGCACTCTCGAACGTCCGACTGCTGGATCCGAAGCAGGACGCCATCCGACAGGCCTTCACACAGCAGCAGCGACCGCAGGGTTTCTACGAGTTCGCCGATCTCGATGTCGATCGCTACGAGATCGACGGCAAGTTGCAGCAGGTCATCGTTGCGGCCCGTGTGGTGGCCGAGAAACTCCCCAACAGTTCGTGGGAGAACACTCACCTTGCGTACACCCACGGACACGGACTGGTTGCTGCGCCCGCGAGTCGAGTCGCTGCCGATGGCCGCCCCCTGTACGAACCCGAGGTGGACAGCACGGCGCTCGGCGTGACCCGCCCCGAGATCTACGTGGGCGATGGGATGCCGGGAACGTATGTAGTGCTGAAGAGCAATCGTGCGGCGGGCGAGATCGGGCCGACAGGACCCGGTGAGCGGTATTCGGGTTCGGGCGGTGTGCGCGCCGGATCCGTGTTCCGTCGATTGGCGTTCGCACTGAAGTTCGGCGAGTACAACCTGTTCGGGTCCGGACTGATCGAGTCCGACAGTCGCGTGCTGTGGGTGCGTGATGTTCGTGAGCGCGTGCAGAAGATCGCGCCGTTCCTGTCGCTCGACTCGGATCCGTATCCGGTTGCACTCGACGGTCGGATCGTGTGGGTGGTCGACGCGTACACCACCACGTCGGAGTATCCGTACTCGGAGAACGCCGATACCTCTCAGTTGCCCGCAGGCAGTGGTTTGCGCAAGTCGTTCAACTACGTGCGTAACTCGGTGAAGGCGGTGGTCGATTCCTATGAGGGCGACGTCACCTTCTACCGAATGGACGAGACCGATCCCGTTGCGGCCGCGTGGGCCAAGGTGTTCCCGAAATTGTTCAAGCCCAAGAGCGCATTGCCCGCCGGACTGCGGGACCACCTGCGGTATCCCGAGGATCTGCTGCGCGTGCAGACCGCACACCTGGGCAAGTACCACCTCACACAGGCAGACGATTTCTTCAACTCGGACCTTCGCTGGTGCGTCACCCAGAACGTGCCCGGCCAGCAGTCGGCCGAGCTTCCCACTGTGGTGGCCTCTGCGGTGCCGTCGGCGAATACGTCATCTGCGGCAGCGTCGGCCACCAAGTGCAGCCAGGGTGGCCGCTTCGTGCCGTACTACGCATTGTTCACGCCTCCGGGTGCCGACAAGCCCGAGTTCGCGTTGATCCGCCCCTTTGCACCGTTCTCGCCCGACGACACCCTGCAGGTGTTGCGAGCCTTTGCAACCGGAACAGTGGACGCCAATCTCGAGCCGCGCCTCACGCTGTACGACGTACAGGGCGCGCCGCCCGCAGGGCCGTACACGGCTCACCTGCAGATCCAATCCGAACTCAGCCAGGCCTTCACCCTCGAGGACTCCAAGGGTTCCAAGGTGCTCTTCGGCGACATGCAGATCGTTCCGGTGGGCGACGGCCTGGTGTATGCCCGACCGATCTATGTGAAAGCAGAGGGTCAGACCGCTATCCCGGACCTGCGCTATGTCGTGGTGATCGCAAACGACAAGTTGGGCCAAGGTGATTCGCTGACGGCAGCACTGAACAATCTGTTCCCCGGCGCTGAGGTGGTGCTCGGCGACCGCGGTGGCACCTCCACCACCACGCCCACGACCGGACCATCGGGTCCCTCGGGTCCGAGTGGCGCATCGGGGGCGTCTGGTGCCACTGGTCCGGCCGGCGTGTCGACCGTGGGGCAATTGCTCGCCGAGGCGAGTGCGTTGTTCGACGAGGCCGATGCGGCACTGCGCGCCGGCGATCTCGGCACGTATCAGTCGAAGGTGAAAGCAGCACGGGCCAAGATCGAGGCCGCCGAGGTACTCCTCAGTGGGTCACCTCGCGGCGCATCGGGTGCCTCGGGGCCGTCGGGGCTGACGGGTCCGAGTGGCCCTGCATCGGTGGCCACCTCGGTGCCCGCACCGACCCCGACGGCGTAGGGCGCACCCGAAGTTCGTCCTCGGGTCGACCGGGCTTCACCGTGGGTTTACCTCGCTGCTCCACACTGATCGCATGGGTCGCACACGCAGGTGGCACGGGTGGTTCGAAGATGTGATGCGGGCGATGGCCGACGCCGGAACGCTGTTCGGTCTGCCGCCCGCATCGGTGGAGTTGATGATTCTCGAAGAACGCGAGCGTGAGCTCGATTGCTCAGCCGTGCGCGGCGGTGATGAAGGCCTCGAGCTCGCGGGCGATGTTGGGTCCGGCAGGCTGGTAGGCGACTTCGGTGACACCTGCGGCGGCGAATCCAGCGAGCGTCTCGCGCAGCCGGGCCGGGCTGTAGGCCCCACCCATGGCCTCGATGAGGTCACCGGTGATCAGCGGACGATCACGTTCGTTGACCGCCACCAGATGCTTGTCGTGAATCGCTAGGTGCTTCACGTCGGCGGGAACGTCGGCGTAGCGGGCCAGCCACTCGGGGCCGCCCGGCATGTTCTCCACGCCGAGCTCGTTCTCGGCGAAGAAGTGGAAGTACACCGCTGCCCCGTGCCCGGCTGCCTCGATCACTCGTTGGCTGTTGGGTGATTCGCCCGCATCGAGCACGGTGCCGAAATGCAGCATGATCTGCCGCCCGCGTGATGGGTCGGGTTGGGCACCACCGAGGAACAGGCCGGCCCCGAGTTGCCGCGCAACTTCGTAGCCCTTGGGACCTGCAGCGCCGATCACGAAGGGAACCTTGATGGGGCGTGGTGCACCGAAGCCATCCGGGTGGATCATCTGGATCTTGGCGCCCTCCCATGAGGTGACGTCGCCGCGCAGCAAGGCCTGAACCACCTCGATGTACTGCTGGACGAATGCCCACCTGAGCGGTTTCTGACCGAGCGTAAAGCGACCGGTGAAACCCGATCCGACACCGATCTGCACGCGGTGTTCGCCGGCGAGATCGACAAGGGTGGCGATCGCCGCAGCGGTGGTCATCGGGTGGCGCAGACTGGGGATCAGTACTCCGGGTCCGAGGCCGATCGTGCTCGTGCGCTCGGCGGCGCGGCACAACTGCACCCACACATCGGGATAGAGCGCCGGCGAGTCGTAGCACCAGGCGCGGGTGTAGCCGAGTTTCTCGGCGAGAACGATGTGATCCACGGTGGCCATCTGGGTGGCAAAGGCGCAGGTGACTTCGATGCTCATGGGGGCGACGGTAGCCGCGTCGCTCGTCCGGCGCCCGTGTGGGTTCGGGCCCTCGAGCCACTCGGCCACTCGGCCACTCGGCCGCACTGGCGGGCATCGTCCATACTGTGTGCGTGGGGGAGTTCGACCGGGTACTCAGTGTCGATCGAGACATCGTCGACGATCCCTACCCGGTGTGGGGCGCCATGCGTGAACGATGCCCGGTGTTCACCGAACCGCGTTTCAACGTGGTGGTCGTCACCAAGTACGACGACATCGTCGATGTCGCCCGGCGCACCGAGGACTTCACATCGATCCTGGCTGCCTATGGACCGAACGCACACGATCGGGGCGACATACCTGCTCGGCTGTGTGCGCTCGCGCGCACCGCAGGTACGCCCGACGCACCGCCACCGGGATGGGTCGATCAGTTGCTCGACGCGTACGTTCCCGACCTGCAGGACCAGTTGCAGCACGTCGATCCGCCACTGCACACCCATCACCGTCGAATCGTGAGCCGTTGGTTCACGCCGGCGAGTGTGATCGAGCGGGAGCCGCATATCCGCGCCATCGCCCGGTCTCTCATCGAGCGATTCGCCGACGGTGGTCGTGTCGAGATGCTGGACGCCTTCGCGGGCCCGTTCCCCGCAACAGTCGTCGCCGACACGATCGGGATACCGGAGGAGCATCGGGAGCTTTTCCTCGACTGGAAAGAAGAGATCATCGGTAATCCGGAGGCCGAGGGCTCGCGCAGCACCTCGCAGCGGTACCGCCAGATCCGCGAACTGTTCGGATCGTTCATCGCCGCACGTCGGGTGGAACCACGCAACGACATGATCACGACACTGGTGCAGGCCCGTACACCAGCCGGTGAACTCCTCGACGACACCGCCATTCTCGGCCTCTTGATGTTGTTCCTCGGTGGCGGGCAGGAGACGACGGCCAAGGCCATCACCACCGGCCTACGCCTCCTCGGCGAACGACCGCAGCTGCAGGATCGACTGCGTGCAGAACCGGAGCGCATTCCTGCCTTCGTGGAAGAAGTGCTTCGCTTCGACCCACCGGTGCGGGGCATCTTCCGCATGGCGCGCCACGACACCACCATCGGCGGCGTCGACGTACCAGAGGGTTCACTCGTGCAGATCATGTGGGGTTCGGGCAATCGTGACCACTCGGCATTCGGTGATGCCGATGTGTTCGACCCTGATCGCTACGCCGGCGGGCGTCACGGTGACCGACCGACGCTCACGTTCGGGCACGGCGTGCACCTGTGTCCCGGTGCGCCACTCGCGCGGCTGCAGACCCGCATTGCGTTCGAGGAACTGCTCGGCACTTTCGGTCGACTGTCGTTGTCGGACATTAATGAGTTCCGCTACTTCCGGAGCCAGATTCTGCGCGGACTCGCTGGCGTCTGGCTGGACCTCGAGCCCGCGTGACCCCGTGGTGATGTGACATGCCGAACCGTCTGGCACACAACGATCTCGTATTGAGCCACTTCAGCCTGCCGCGTGACACACCGCTCGAGGACCGTGTGCGTGCGGCGGCCGCCGCGGGTTATGCGGGCATCGGGTGGTACGTCGCCGACTATGTGGACCATGTGCAACGCGGCTGGACGGATCGGCGCATCGCCGATCTCCTCGCCGACCACGATCTGGTGCTCCACGAGGTGGATGCGTTGCCACTGGACCGACTCACGTTCCTCGATGCAGCGGTGCACCTGGCCACCACCTTCGGCACGAACCACCTGCAGGTGCAGGGGAATCGCCCGGGGTCGGTGGCCGATGCTGCTCGCGTGATCGGCGAGATCGCCGACCGGGTGGCGCCGTACGACGTGGGTGTGGCGATCGAGTTCGTGGGCAACAAGAACATCACGTCGGCAGCGGATGCCTGGGAACTGACGCTGCTGTGCGGTCGCGCCAATGTGGGTGTGCAGGTGGACATCTGGCACCACGTGCGCGGAGCGAACGACTGGGAGATGCTCGAGGCACTGCCCATCGAGCGGATCATGTCGGTGCAGTTCGACGATGGACTCATCGCGCCCATCGACCCGGACTACACGGTGGACACCGTGACTCACCGGCGGGTGCCCGGTGAAGGTGAGTTCGACATCGACCGCTTCCTCGACACGATGTACCCACCCGAGTGTTCGCTCCCGCTGTCGCTCGAGGTGATCTCGGCCGAACTGCTCGCGTTGCCGGTGGACGAAGCGGCCCGACGTATCGCAGACGCAACCAGAGGCGTACTGCGCTGACGGCTGCCGGGATCAGAGCACTGAGAGGGCGTTGCTCTCGACCGCGTGGGTGAACATGCGCACCACATAGGCGCGAGTCATGGCCTCACCGCGCTCGTTGCCTGCGTCGAACGTTGCAATGAGCGACATCGCCCCGATCGTGTAATACAGCAGGCTCTCGAGGTACGCGCGCCGACAGTCCTCCCACGAGTATCCCGTGATTCCGGCGCCGACGAGGCCGTCCCAGTAGCGCCGCAGCAGGCGCTCCCAATGTGCGCGTTGGTCCGGAACGTTCATCGATGTGCCGATGAGGTACGCCACGTCGGCGGGTCCGCGGCCGCGCACAGCAAGTTGCCAGTCGATGAACACGGGCTCGCCCCGGTCGAAGAAGAAGTTGTCGAGCCGTGAGTCGGTGTGCAAGAAGGTGTTCGGTCTGTGTGCCGTGCGTTGCAGGATGTCGCCGAAGCGCGGCTGAACCGTGCGGGCAAGTTCCACTGCGGCAGGGCCGACGATGTCGGACCAGTTCGCAGTCAGCACCTCCACGCCCGCTGCGTACATGGCCGGCAGGGTCTCGAGATAGGCGGGGTCGGCGCTCGTGGGCAGCCAGGTGAGTGCGAACAACTCGGGTCGCTCCCACCATGTGGCGTGCAGGGTGACGAGTCCGTCGATGATGCGTTCGGCCTGGGGCACCGTGACCCCTACCACCTGATCGCCCATCTCCATGCCGCCGAGGTCCTCGAGCAGCAGTACGTAGGCGCCGCGTGCGGGATCGAGATCCGCAGCAAAGGCCCGGGGTACGCGCAGCGGTGTGGTGGGGGCGATCTCGGCGAAGAAGCGCACCTCGCGTTCGTAGATGCCGAGCGCATCTCCCACCGGACGGTTCGCCGGGTCGGAGGTGGGGAACTTTGCGATGATCGATGCGGGCAGCGACGAGTCGCCGCGCAGGCGCACCCGGACGATCTCACCGAAGATCCCCACACCGGTGCCGATGTCCACGAGGTCGAAGCCGTCCACCCGTGCACCGAGTCGTTCGCTCAACCACTCGGCGGTCAGGTCCCCTGCGCATCCCGGAATCACACCCATGGCCGTGAACCTAGTCGGCTCCGATCCGGGGGCCGAAGGTGTGCGAGGCTGGGGTCATGGAGATCGGAGCACTCATCTTCCCGACGGACCACTCGATCCGTACGGACCAATTGGCTGTGGAACTCGAATCGCGCGGTTTCGAATCGCTGTGGGTCACCGAGCACACGCACATCCCGGTGAGCCGTCGCACACCGTGGCCCGGTGGACCCGAGTTGCCCGACATGTATCGCCGCACGGTGGATCCGTTCGTTGCACTCATGGCAGCGGGGGCGGTGACGAGCAGGCTCAAGTTGGGAACCGGGATCTGCCTCGTTGCGCAGCATCATCCGATCACACTGGCCAAGACCGTTGCTTCGGTCGACCTCATGTCCAATGGCCGGATGCTCCTCGGTATCGGTGTGGGCTGGAACGAGGACGAGATGGAGCACCACGGCGTGGACCCCAAGTTCCGCCGTGGTGTCACGCGTGAACATGTGTTGGCCATGAAGCGACTCTGGACCGAGGAGGAGGCTGGCTTCGACGGTCGTTTCGTGAAGTTCTCGCCGTCGTGGAGTTGGCCCAAGCCGGTGCAGTGGCCGAACCCGCCGGTGATCATGGGCGGCGCAGGCGGACCGATCACCTTCAAGCACATCATCGAGTACTGCGACGGTTGGATGCCCATCCACGGGCGCCGTGAGATCGACGAGAAGCTCCCGCTGTTGCGCTCGATGTCCGAAGAAGCCGGACGCGATCCCGCAACCATTGAGGTAGGCGTGTTCGGGTGCCCGCCCAAGCCCGAGACCATCGAGCGGTACGCAGCACTCGGCGTGAAGCGTGTGGCGCTCACGCTGCCGCCCGAGGGTGCCGACACCGTGTTGCCGATCCTCGACCGCTACGCGCCGCTCCTCGAGCAGTTCAGCGCATCATCGAACTGACGTCTCGGTAGGCATCGGTCGTCGTTGGTGCGGTGGTCGCTCAGCGCCGCGCACCTTCCCACGCCTCGATCATCCACGGGCGTTGACGCTCGAGTTGGCGGGCTAGGTAGGCACGAACTCGTTCGTCTCCCGGATGCTGCTGCACGTAGTCGTCGAGGGCGGTCCGCAGAACCACGGCTTCGTCGATCAAGCGCACGAGCGTGGGGAACAGGGCGGGATCGGGTGCAGATGGTGCTTCCACGCCGATGTCGGCGAGCAGCGAGCGGAGGTCCCGGTTGTCCTCCCAGAGGGCCTCGGGTTCCTGGGCGGTGCGGGCGCGCAGATGGCGCATCAGGTTCGACGCCGTGAGCACGATGCTGGCGGCGTAGGGGTCGGTCACTGCCGGTTTGATGATGTCGTCGACGCTTGCGATCACGTTGGCGAACACCTCGTCCGATGTGGGGCGCAGCATGTCATCGACCTCCTTGAGCGATGGTTCCCCGTGATTCCGACTTCGGTTCGAAGCCTGCGGCAAATGCCATGCGCAGTGTTGCCACATGTGACATCTCTGTACCCACCCAGGCGAGGCGTGCATTCTGGTCACCGCGTTCGATGAGGCACTGTGTTGCGTGGTTGGTGAACGAGAACATCACCAGCGAATACAGGCGTCGGTAGAACGCAACATGATCGGCGGTGACGCCGATGCCGCTGATGCCGTTGTAGTAGCGCAATGCCTCTGCCTCGTCCCACAGGAGGTCCTGGCACTGAGCAAGGTCGTATGCGGGGTCACACAGTCTGGAGAGTTCCCAGTCGCTCATCGCCACGATGCGGCCGTCTCGCCACACCTCCTCACCGAGGCCGTTCGTGCCCTTGCACAACGAGATCCGCGGCGCTGGGAATCGCTGTGCCTCTGCGCGGAAGTGCGCGATCGCTTCGCTGACGATGGGCATCGGCTCCACGCGGTGTTCGCGAATCGCAGCAGCGAAGTACTCCACTGCGAGCGGCGCGCAATCGTGAGCGGACGCCGGCACATCGAAGATCTCCCCGAAACCGAGTGCCGCCCAGTCACATGTGTGCAGCGCAGCGAGTCTGCGGAGATGCTCCATGCCGGCCTGCCGCCGAACCTCGGGATCGGGCCATCCGGCTATGCGCCAGTCGCCTTCCACCTGTTCACGCGCGTACGCGGGTCGTCCGGCGGGCCCGACCTCGGTGTACCAGAGGGGCCGCGCGACGGGGACGGGCCCACCGGGTTGCGCGAGCCGGCGGTACACCTCGTACTCGTGACGCAACGGGATGGGGTCCACGCTGCCGCCGGGTAGATCCTGGCGAACGGTGAACTTGCCTGCGTCGCAGTGCACCAGCCACGTCTCGCGCGAGACGCCGCGCGGGAACTTGGTGATCTGCAGCGCTCCCGGATCGCGGCCGAGACCCTCGCGCAACCACTGTGTTACTGCATCGGGTTCCAACGCTGCGCTCCCGTGGTGTGTTCGTAGACGTGTGCGGGTGGTCAGGAGGCCGAGTGGGGTCGACTCGGCGGGTCGTTCGACTCGAAGCCATACGGCGTATATCGGCCGTCGAGGAACAACTCGGTGTGTGCGGCACCATGGCTCACCGTCCCATCGGGTGCGGTAGTGCGAACACGTGAGAGGTATTCGACGCCGTACGCGTTCGGCATCTCGCGGCCGTCGTATGCCGTGTGTGCGTAGGGCTGCACGGCCCAATCGAAGGAGTCCCACTCCTGCTGGATGCCCGGCCCGTGGTAGGTGTACATCGAACCGCCGTCTTTCCAGCTGCCCGGCCCGTACCCGATCGGGTGTGGGTTCCACGGTTGGCCGGCGGGCTCGAACTCCTGCACCCATGTGCCGCCGTCTTCGTCGGTGAGGGTGATGGTGGCGCGACGCATGAGGCGTGTGCCGGGTCGGAACTCGATCTGGTGCCGACCGGCCACCAGCCGCAGGTGTCGGCCGTCCGGTCCCCAGTCGATGCCGCCGTCGAACGGTGTGCCGAACGTGTCGTTCATGCGGACCTGTTCACCGCCTTCGGATTCGTGCAGGTGGTAGAAGCCGCTGAATCGTGGACCCGAATCGGGTTGTTGGCCCTGGCCGAAGTTGGTCCAGAAGCGCAGTGCCCGGCGCACTGCAGGAACCTCGCGGGGTGGGAGCCACTTGCGCGCTGGTGCGAGCGGTGCGCGCTCGGCGTACAGACCCCACGAGTGGTCACGGCTCGCGTACCAACCCGTGGAGGGCGACACCTCGAAACGCTGGCCCCGGAACTCGATCCACCCGACCCCCACGCCGCTCTGGCTGTAGCGCGTCTGGTCGGTGGTGCGGCGTCC
Source organism: Actinomycetota bacterium (assembly GCA_017853685.1). GTDB lineage: Bacteria > Actinomycetota > Acidimicrobiia > Acidimicrobiales > Ilumatobacteraceae > WLJO01. The sequence goes on from JAFMJD010000018.1 coordinate 24,168, forward strand.
ACGGCTCCACGCGAGGTGGTGCTCTTCTTCGTAGGCGCGAGAGACGCCGATCCAGTGGATGTCGAACCGCAGCTCGCTGTCGTTGTCACCGAGGGTGAGGTGGATGTCCTCGAAGGGGCGCACGAAGTCGTACCGCAGCGGACCGATGTGGGTGTCGCACACCGGTCGCCACTCGCGTGAGAAGCGAGCCGTGTACTGCTGACCACGGAACATCACGCCGGCGTACCCGCCGATCATGTCGGTGTTCTGGTTCACACGCATACCCGACATGAGGAACAGGTCTGCATCTGCGTTGAACACGCTGAAGAAATAGCCGTCGTCGAACGAGTAGTCGGTGATGTTCGATTCGGCGAACGGATAGGGCGTCTGGTGGATGGGGAACTCGTCGTAACGCGTGAGCACGGCGCGACCGTACGCCGTGCTGGGTCAGCGTGCCGAGTGGCTCAGGTGCGCCGTTGTCAGGTTGACGGGTTCACGACGGGGATCGCGCGAGCACGGCCTTGAGCCGCTGGGCGAGGTCGTAGAAGTCCATCACCCCGAGTCCGGTGACGGCGTCGTAGCCGGGAGTTGCGCTGCAACACCCGACCCCGTGCACGTCGTTGCTGCCCGACACGATGTCGATGTAGCCGCCCGAACTGTCCCCTGCTGCGGCACGGTTGCGTGCCACGGCATACAGACCGGGGTTCAGCGCACCGAGCCGCGGCGGCGTGCCGTCGGGTCCTGCGAGGAACGACAGGATGAGTGCCGTGCCCGCCGCAGCGCCCGGGGCCGTGGCCGAGGTACCGCCGTTGACCTGCCAGACGCAAACACCGGCGGTGTCACAGATCGGGATCGGACCGATGTTCGTCGGGTCGGCGAGGAACGCAACGTCGGGCACGATGCGTGCGGTGCCCGGCAGTCCGATGTCGGCCTGCCACGACGGCCGGGCGATGCGACTGGTGCGTCCGCCCCCGCCCCCGAACCCGTTGGCCCCCCAGGCCACCTCATCGGTGATCTTGCCGTCGGCGACGACGAAACTGGTTCCGCCGACACCGACAACCCAATGCGACGAAGCCGGGTACTGCACTGCCTCGGAGAGGTCGTCGGGGGCGCACGACGAGGAACCGAAATCACCGGTGGACGCGATCACGCTGGTGCCCATGGCCGCCAACCCCATGAGCACCCGCTCGCTCGTTGCGATCTCGGCATCGGTGAGCTGCTTCTCGCAGAACCCGAGGCTCAACGAGATCAGCTGTGGCAGCCCGTTGGGACCGTCGGCGCTGGCGGCCACGGCCGCAAGACTGACGGCGACGGGGGCGTAGGGATTCACCTGGTACACGTCGATGGCATCGAGGCTCGGTGCAACGAGCGCGGCGGCGATGAGGTCCAGGGTGGACTCGACTGCCCGACCGTCAAACACCTCGGGGCTCGATCCGTCGACATTGATGACATTTACCGGCGGGAACTTGACGCGCGGTCGACAGGCGGCAAACACGCGCAATGCCTGCTGCGAGGTGGGCGAGACCTCGACCATCGCGATGCGCACGCCCTTGCCGGTACCGCCCGCATCAATCAGCGGTTGCATCCCGTAGTGCGTGCGCAGCAGCGGCCCGAGACCCTTGGCCGGCGGGCACGACGGATCCCCGGGCGCTGGGTCTGTGGGCGGCGGGTCTGCGGGTGGTGGGACGGTGGTGGTGGTGTCCCGGTCGCTGCCTGCGATGAGGCCCACGATCTCGGTGGCGTAGGCAGCGAGGCTCTTGGGGACCTCGACGGGTTTGGCCGGCAGCACCACCACGCCTGCGGCACCCACAGTCACCTGCACGATGTCGGTCTTGAAGAACCGCGCAGCGTCCGACGCTCGCATCGTGCCCACGAGGAGTCCTCCGGTCGGGTCGATGGCGCCGGTGAACCCGGCTTCGGTGAGCACGGCGAGCGCGGCCTTGGCCTGATCGGGCGGGGCGCCGAAGCGGGCCGTGATCTCGGCCGGGCTCAGCCACTGACGGTAGGTCGCCTCGCTCGGAGAGCTCCGCTTGAGCGTGTCAGCAGCCAGGCCGGCGTCGTCGCGCCGCAGTCCAATAATGACGGGGAGGACGACATCGTCGGGTCCCGAAGGTGTCGACGACGAGTTCGACCCACACCCGGCAAGCAGACCCGCAACAGTGGCGGCGACGACGAGAACTGCGGCCAAGCGGCCGCTCCTGCGGGGACGAGAACGTTCCATGTCACCCAGCAAAGCCGCCCACCCGAGACCTGTCCTCACCCGAAAAGGGTGATTCTCGGCTCCCCCAGCTTGGGCAGTTGCGCAGCAACCCGCTAGCTGAACGCCCGGATCGGCCGCACGTACGACGGGTTGTGGTTCCAGGAGCTGTACCGCGCCGTGGCGTTCGCCTTCGAGGGACACGTCGGTGCGTTGCCGAACTCGATGTTCCAGGAGTCCGTGTATGCCGGGTTGCCCGTGGTCTCGGCGTCCTTGGCCGGGATCTCGTACGTGGTCGAGGACGCATAATCCTTGCTCGCGAAACCACCGATGGCGTTGCGGTCCCCGTAGCGGCAGAGTTCATAGAGTTCCCTCTCCGACGGCAGGTACCAGTCGGCAAGACCACCACCGCGGTAACCGGCCGCGATCGTGACCGCACTCTTCGACCCGTCGGTGCACTCGGCTGCCTGGAGCAACAGCTCGGTGTTGCGGCGACCGTCACCGATTGCGTTTCCGGTAACACCCGCCTCCCCCGGGAACAGGGCGATGTCCTTCGACTTACAGGTCAGATAGCCGTTCAGGTTTCCTCCAGCGTCGGAGGTCTTCTTCGATACCCCGTCCGCAGCGCCGCACGTGTTGCTCCTGAACCCGGCGCAATCGACTAGTCCGTCGGGCCCCCAGGCCTGCGGGGCCACCTCGAGGAACCGACCCCACGGCTGCACACTGCCCGCGTCGTAGAACACCCGACCACCGCCCGGACCCTTCAGACCAACCGCACACGGCTGTGCGTCCGTCGTTCCGTTCGGCCAGCTGTAACACACCGCAGCCGAGGTGACCGCAGCCGCAAGACTGACGGTGGCGTAGTCCTCCTGCGCACCTTTTGGCACGATGATGGAGTTCTCCTGCGCACCCACCGGTTTGGGTGACGGTGCCGACTCTTCGCTGCTCGAACCGCACGCCGACACCACCACCGCCGCAACTACCAACACCACCACACCACGGCGCAACGACCCACCACCGAAACGACCGGCCGAACGGCTCCCCGAACGACCTGCCCGCGAGCCCCACATCACGCGAACGCCCGGATCGGGCGGACGTACTCCCGCTTGTAGTCGCCGTAACCCCCCCCGGTGCCTGTGTAATCCTCCGCCAGAGAACACTTCGGTGCGTCGCCAAAGTCGACGTCCACAAACCTCGTGGGATTCGAGCCGACCCCGGTGGACGACACGTACTGCTTGGCTGGGAACCCGCCGATGGCGTTGCGGCCCTCGTACTTGCAGAGTTCATAGAGTTCGTCCTGCGACGGCAGGTACCAATCCGCAAGGCCAAGACCGCGGTAACCGGCCGCGAGGGTGACCGCGGTCGGCGGCTGGCTCGTGCACTCGGTTCGCTGGGCCAGCGCCTCGGTGTTACGGCGGCCGTCACCGATCGCCTTGCCAGCAGCACCCGTGAAAGCAAACCCGACGGTGCACACCTTGTAGCCCGGATTGTCGGCGCTCGTTCCTCCGTCGGAGGTCTCCTTCGTGACCCCAGGCGCAGCGCCGCACGAGTCACACGAGACCAACGTCCCGTTCCAGTTCGATGGGGCCACCTCGAGGAACCGACCCCACGGCTGCACGCTGCCTGCGTCGTAGAACACCCGACCGCCACCCGGACCCTTCAGACCAACCGCACACGGCTGCGCATCCGTCGTACCGTTCGGCCAGCCGTAACACACCGCACCCGAAGTGACCGCGTTCTCCTTCGCACCCGCCGGTTTGGGCGACGGTGCCGACTCTTTGCTGCTCGAACCACACGCCGACACCACCACCGCCGCAGCAGCCAACACCACCACACCACGACGCAACGACCAACCACCGAAACGACCAGCCGAACGACCGGCCCGCCGGCCAGTCCGCCCGTCCCCAGACAACTCACGAGAAATGCTCATAACCGGCAGGGAACCACACCACCCGCGATCTGGCCTCACCCGAAAAGGGTGATTCT
>JAFMJD010000135.1 GCA_017853685.1 Actinomycetota bacterium
GGCGCCCCCGGCAGGAATCGAACCTGCGACCTGCGGTTTAGGAAACCGTTGCTCTATCCGACTGAGCTACGGGAGCGGGGAGTGTTCCGATTCCCCTTCCGAAATGGCTGGGAGACGTGGAACGTTCCGGTGCACAAGGGTACCCCGCCCTTTCTCATCTGCTTGCAGAGCGCCCGGAGGCGCCGATGGTGTCTACTCGGCGTGTCGGGGCGTCGCGCAGTGCGGTTCAGGCGCGGCCGACGACTCCACCGTTGGATTCAGGGACGTGACGGGAGAGATGCGATGCGAACGGCGGGGCCGAAACCGACGCATCGCAAGAAGGCGAACCGGCCACCTGGCACGGCCCGAGCCTCTCCGGCAAGTCCCTTCAGGATCTCCCGAGCGAAACCCTTCCGAGGGTGTTCGACAAGAGTTCGGGCCACGAGGTCGTGCGGCAGGTGACGTTCACGCAGTCCGGCGAGGTCCACCATGGCCCCGAACTGGGTGTACGCACCGAGGGCACCATCGCGGGCCGCTTCGATCCCGATGGTCGTGTGCACGACCACGGCATCAAAGAGATGTTCACACGCCTCTGAGTGACCCACCCGACGTGCGACATCGGCGGCGATCGTCGCACTGCGGAGCGTGAAGTCCTCGCCGGTCACGGACGGGAACAAGCCGGCGTCGTGCAGCAAGCCGCAGACGGCGAGCAACTCGTGATCGACCTCAACACCGTCGATGAGAGCGAGTGCCCGAGCGAACACGGCGGTTCGATAGCCATGGGCAAGGATTGCGGGTGACTGGCACAGCGCTGCTTCTTCGGCTTCCCGAACGAGACGACTGTCGGGCATGCGAACGACGTCTGCGAGATCGACCGTGGCCGGCTTGCGACGACGAAGCCGCTGGCTGATCAGTTGGCCCTGGGTGCCGAACGACGTGATCAGCATCCGACGGCGCTGGTCCCACGTCAGGCGACCACCGCTGGCGCTCAACCAGCGAGGGCCCCCGAGCCGATCCGGATCCGGCAGCGGCCCGAGACGGAACCGGCTGGACGAAGTTCGGTCATCACTCATCGAAACCTCAGCATGACATGGAGGGTCCGCCGCAAGAGAGGGTCGTGCGCCGCAGTCGGTCTACGTAATCGGGCGCGGGCTCGTGGGTCAGGCGCATGCGAGGACCTTCGCTTCGGCTGGTTTCGACACGACAGCACCATTCCCACCGAGAACCTCATGGGAGTCGTCAGCCTCCATGTCACCGATGCCGGGCAATCAACTGCACGGAACGTTGAGCCACGACCGCGCGAACCCAGCGTTGTCGTAGGCAAACACGCTGACAACCCGCGCCCAGGTAGGCACATTGGAGTCTGACGGTCCGTATTGCGTGTGGTACTCGGTCTGCGCGCTCCCTGCCGTCGATGACGCGTAGTTGAAGTTCACATAGCTCAGCGAGCTCGGGGTGTTGGTCAGCCGCGCAACCCGATTCGTGTACGAACACGACAGCCCGACACCGGAGTAATCGATGAGCGTGCCGCTCCGGTCAGCGTCCGAGCAGGCAGACATCGTGAGCACAGCAGCCGCGAGGGCTACGCAGTGAGCGAATGAACGTCGCATCGATCCTCCAGATCGTTACTTCACTACATGAGGTCGGTTTCAACGCCGGGGCGGTCGTCCAGCGAACTCGACAACTGCGATGGGGTCGACCCAACCGGCGCTGAAGATCTTACTGAACCGAGTTCTAATCGCGTCGGCCGGCTAGCGATCCCAGCCGAGCACTTGATCGACCTCGGCAAGTCGCTGCCAGAGGAACACGATGAGCAACTGAACGTCGAGCGCGTCCTGCTCGGTGACTCCATGAATAGCCGGGGCGAACACGGCAGCCGATTGGTACAGCAGGCTGACGATCGACGACAGCGCACGCGCCGACCGTTCGGAGACCTCGTCACCGAGACCGGGAACCCGTGAGCGCATCAACGCCCGAAAGCGTTCCTGTTCCTCGACGGGCACGATACTGAGCGGCTCCACGCCACTCGTGACGAGCCACGCAATCAGCCGAGAGCGGAGGTCGAGGTCGGCCCGGGACGACTCCAGCGAAGCGGCCGTGCCGTCGAAGTTGCTCAGCACACGAACGATCAACTCGTGTACCACCACGATGAAGAGGCCGTCGAGCGAACCAAGATGACGAGGGATCAATTGTTTGTAGAGCCCGGCGCGATCGGCAATCTCACGCGGGGTGACCTCGGAGAATCGCCGCTCACGCAACAGTTGGATGGTCGCATCGACGATTCGCTGGGCCACCAGTTCGCCCGCCACCCACGGCAGCGCACCGAGGGCTCTGGGGACTCCACGAGCAAGCCGATCTACAGTGACGCCACCACACACCACCGGGGGGAACACTCGATGAGCAGCGAGCGAGACGGCAGCACCACGACCACCGAGGAGATCCTCGAGGGAATCGACCTCTCGGGTCGTCGCATCGTGATCACCGGTGCCGCAACCGGCCTCGGGTTGGAGAGTGCACGAGCGCTCACCGCACACGGCGCCCGCGTCGTGATGCTGGCACGCAGCACCGAGCGGGTGAACGAGGGTCTCGCCAAGCTGCGGGCACTGGTTCCGAACGCTGATGTAGAGACGGGCGTGGTGGATCTCGCCGATCTGGGCAGCATCCGGCGCTTCGCCGACAAGTTTCTGTCTTCGCACGATGCCATCGACGTTCTCATGAACAACGCCGGCGTGATGGCCTGCCCGTTCGGGCACACCGCCGACGGCTTCGAGACACAGTTCGGCACGAATCACCTCGGACACTTCGCGCTCACCGCGCTGTTGATGCCCGCCGTCCTGCGCGGCAACGCACCGCGCGTCATCACGCTGTCGTCGGCGGGGCACTCGCGTGCCGATGTGGATCTCGACGACCCGAACTTCGAGACCACGCCGTACTCCGCGTGGGTCTCCTACGGACGCTCCAAAACCGCCAACGCGTTGTTCGCGCGCGAGCTCGCCACTCGCTACTCGGGAAAGGGCGTGCTGTCGTTCTCGGTACACCCGGGCGGCATCATCACCGAACTCGGTCGTCACCTGAACGATGAGTTGATGGCCGACATGGCTCGCTTCGCGAAAGAACGCGCCGAGCGGGCCGGTGTCACCGCCAGCCCCGGGTTCAAGCTCAAGTCCATCGAGGCCGGCACCGCCACACAGGTGTGGGCCGTGGTGGCCCCCGAGCTCGCCAACCACAACGGCGCCTACCTCGCCGACTGCGGTGTGGGGGTGCTCAACGGCGACCCGGGACGCAACGGCTTTCTCCCCTACCTCCTCGACGACACAAAGGCCGCCGGGCTCTGGGAACTGAGCGAGCGCCTCACCGGCGTTCGCTTCACCGCCTGACACCGCCGCGAGGGTGCTGCGCCCGCCGATACGGTGGCGCCATGCAACGAACGGTATTGATCACAGGGGCAGGGTCCGGTTTCGGCAAGGGAGCGGCGATCGAACTCGCACGGCGCGGCCACCGAGTCATCGCCACCACCGAGACCCAGGCACAGGCAGACGCGCTCGCCGCCGAGCAGCCCGGCCTCACCGTGATGAAACTCGATGTCACCAATGCGGCCGACATCGCCAAGGTGCCCGACCTGCAGGTGGACGTCCTCATCAACAACGCAGGGCTCGGCGTGCTCGGCCCGATGGCGTCGGTGCCGATGGAGCGCGTGCGCGCAAGCTTCGAGGTGAACGTGTTCGGCATGGTGGCCATGTCGCAGGCCGTTATCCCCGGCATGAAGGCCCGCGGCTGGGGCCGCATCATCAACGTGTCGTCCATCGCCGGCGTGTTCGCCTCCGCACAGGGCTCCCCCTACTGCATGACCAAGCACGCAGTGGAAGCGTTCACCAAGTCGCTGCGCGCCGAACTCGCACCGCTCGGCATCGACGTCACCAAGGTAAACCCCGGTCCGTACAACACGGGCTTCAACGACCGCATGGTGAACGCGGTGCCCACGTACATCGACGCCGACGACCAAGCCGCCAAGGAGATGCACCAGTTCGTCTCGGCGGCCATCCTCACCGGCCAGCTCGACCCCGCCGAGGTGTCCAAGGCACTGGCAGACCTCACGGAGGCCGAGACCACGCCTGCGGAGTTGTTCCTGCCCGAGGGGATCATGGAGCAGATCACGGCGATGCTCGCCAGCTGAGGCGACCCCGCCTCAGGTGCGCAGCGGTGAGTTCGGCTGTGTGTCCGTCGCCGGATACAGCTGCGGGAACCACGGTCCCCGCAGCGGATCCCCGGGCTTCAGCAACGCAGCAGTGCCCGGGTAGGGCGGCGCAGGTCGGGGCCTCGTCTGGTACGTGACGTCGTCGCCGAAGAACCGAACCGACAGCGTGCGACGTGGCTTCGCGTCGGCCGATGCACCGCCCCCGTGCAGCAATGCCGGGTGGAACATCACCACGTCGCCGCTGCGGATGTCGAACGACACGATGTCGAACGCCGAACGATCGGCTTCGATGTCGGGGATCCGCGGCCAATCACCCGGCTGGTACGGCGTGGTCTCGTCGTTCGGGTCGAACGCAGTGCCGGCGAACAGTGGGCCGCGATGCGAGCCGCGCACGAACTCGAGCGAATCCTTCGCCGGTGTGTCGTCCACCGTGATCCAGAAGCCGGCGAGCTGGGTTCCACCGGTGATCCAGTACGTGGTGTCCTGGTGCCACGGCGTGCGTCGTGCCACCGAGTCAGGAGCGTCTTTCACGAAGATCTGCTCGTAGAACAGCCAGAGGTTCTCGGTGTCCAGAATGGTGGCGACGATCTCGGCAACCGGTGAGTACTGCAACAACATCCGGTACTCAGGAACGGCGTGATAGTTGCAGTAGTCGTCCAGGAACTCACGTGGGCTGCCGCCGTAGTGCATCGTGCGGTACGGACCGGGGTTCCTCAGATTCCGCTCGATGCCGAGGCGCACGAGGTCCACCCACGCACGATCGAGCACCTGGGGCAGCAGCACCACGCCGTCGTCCCAGAACCGACGCTTCATCTCGGCAGTGACATACGGATGATCCGGCACGACGCACTCCTCCGCCTCGCGGCGACTCCCCCACAGACACCCCACCGTATGCGCTGGGCGTGCACTGCGCCCAGAGGACGCGGCTGTCGCACCGTCACACCGGAACCACGATGGTGCGTTGTTCGGTGTGCAGACGAGGGAGCAAGCACATGGCACTGCTGTACGACCCCGGCATCTTCATGCCCCGAACCTTCAGCGATTTTGCGGGCGCATCATGGCTCGTCGGCTGGTCCGACGGAGTGTGGTGCATCCACGACGTCGACCCCGGCGGCACCGTGTACCTCGTGGACGTCGCCACACAACGCATCGTGTGGCACACCGAGGTGCTCCAGTCGTTTGCGGTTCCGTACGAGGCGTCCGCCGCACTCGCGGGCGAGGTTGCGAGGCGCTGGGGACTCACCGTCGATGTGGACGATCTCCCGATCGGCGGCTACTGCGTGGGATGGCGAGCAGCACCGGTAGCGCGCCTCGACCGCACGCTCGCGCCCGACAACAACGAGACCCACCGCCATCCCGATTGCGGGCCCGCAGACGCCACCGACGACGTCGATGACACCGGGGACACCGAATTCCGCCTCGACGGATTCCAGTTCACCGCCGACCTGTCGCCACGATTCCTCCAACGCTGGGGACTCGCACCCCACGAGGCCCACTGGTGCACCGGGCGGCCTCGACTCGGCTGGTTCGAGGCCTGACGCTCGCTCACCGAGGTGGGGCAACCGTGTAGCCAGCCAGTCGCATCGCAGGGGCGATCCTGATGGCGAGCTCGGGCGAGACTTCCACAGGCGAGGTTGCTGAGCGTTCGAAGTGCCCTCGTCGGTACTCGGGACGCATCTTCGGGTTCATGGTGCCGTTGAGCATCGAGTCTTCGTAGGCGATGCCGAGGAAATCGCAGACACCCTGTAACACCCGTTCGGGTTCGTGCACGAGTTCCTCAAACCGGACGCAATGGAGCGATGGGTGCCGAAGCTGGAGAAAGCGAAGCAGCCGCACGGAGTAGATCCAACGATCGGCGGATTCGTCATCATCCAGGCCGTCTCGTCGTCGTTTCGAGTCCACGCAGGCAGTGCCCTCACGCAGAACGAAGATCACTTTCCAACGGGCGAAGTGCACGAGGAAAAGTTGCTCGAGCAACGGGTCATCGACATCAGCGACATCCGTGGAGTAGCGACCCTCGGAGAGAAATGCAATCTGTCCGGTGGTGATCTTGTTGCCCCAGATCGGCGATGCACTCTGTGCGGCTCGGTTGTCGCACTCGCGGCGGAACTCGGCGAGTCGTTCCTCCGCCGCCTGCTCGGATGGATCGACGAAGAACGGGCCCGCTCCAAACTCGAATTCCATCGTCACGGCCGAATGCGCGTCGAGCAGGCCAGTGAGCAGGCTGGTGCCGCCACGGCCCGCACCGGTCACAAACACGCGATTGTCGAGTATCAAGTCAGTGGCTCCACAGCAGTCGCTCTCAGTAAGCGCCCGCCGGGGGGTCAGAATAAACGGTGCCCTCCCGCTCCACCGTCCAGGCCGGGTACACGACCGTCGGCGACCGCACCGAGACGCAGGGTTCGCCCACCGAGATTCCCCAACCAACCCGGCCGGCTCCGGGCACGAGTAGAGCGGGTTCCCCGTCGGTTGCTTACACTCGGGGTGGGCCGAACAACCCGACTCGCACCGAGCAACCGGAGGACGTCGATGAGCGACACTGCAACTCTCAGCACCGCCGAGGCAGAGGAGTTCCGCCAGCGCTGCAGGGCATTCCTCGAACAGCACGCCGTGGGCTTTGCCATCGGCGCGCGCCAGGCCGACGACCGTGGCAAGGGCCTGATCGAGGGCGCCAAGAAGTTCCAGAAGGCACTCGCCGAAGCAGGTCTCGCCGGCGTGATCTACGACAAGGAGTTCGGAGGTGCCGGGCTCTCCCGTGCCCACGAGCGCATCTGGCGCGAGGAGTACGGCAAGTTCCCCGACATGACCTCGGAGCTCACCATCAGCCACGGCATGTGCCTCCCTGTGCTCAACCAGTTCGGTACCGACGAGCAGAAGAAGCAGTTCCTCCCCCAGAACATCTCGGGCGAGAAGGTGTGGTGCCAGATGTTCTCCGAACCCGGCGCCGGATCCGACGTTGCCAGTCTGCAGACCAAGGCCGAGCGTGACGGAGACGAATGGATCATCAACGGTCAGAAGGTGTGGACCACACTCGCCCACCTCTCCGACTACGGCGTGATCATCGCCCGCACCAACCCCGATGCACCCAAGCACGCAGGCATCTCGATGTTCATCATCGACATGAAGATGCCCGGTATCGAGATCCGCCCGATCCACCAGATCGACGGCGGCAAGCACTTCAACGAGATCTTCCTCACCGATGT
>JAFMJD010000136.1 GCA_017853685.1 Actinomycetota bacterium
TCGTGAGGGTGGTCGGACCGTGGGTGCCGGCCGCGTCACCAAGATCATCAAGTAAGGCGGCAGGCACATGGCACAATCCATCCGAATTCGTCTCAAGGCGTTCGACCACGAGATCATCGATCAGTCGACGCGAAAGATCGTCGAGACGGTCACCCGTACGAATGCAACCGTGCGTGGTCCGATCCCGTTGCCCACGGACAAGCACCGGTACACGGTGATCCGTTCGCCGCACAAGGACAAGGACTCGCGCGAGCACTTCGAGATGCGCATTCACAAGCGCCTCATCGACATCGTGGATCCGAACCCCAAGACCATCGACAGCCTGCAGCGCATCGAGCTGCCTGCCGGTGTGGACATCGAGATCAAGATCCAGAACGGCTGAACCAACAGCAACGGTTCTGACGAACGGGTCGCCCTGCGGGGCGGCCCGTTGTTGTTTTGTGCGGTAGTTGTGGCACGTACCGCTCGCCGGATCGGTCGTCCCTCGGATGGCGGTCGTGGTTGTGGCAGGGGGTCTCCATCCGAGGGGCCCTCCTCGCAAGGCGGGGCTCGGTAGTTTGAGCATCGAGGGCGAGAGAGGAATCCGTTGCATGAGGGTCCTGCAGGCAGTTGTGCACAACCAGTTGATGCGCTTGCCCCCGATTCGACGTCTTGCCCAGAACCGCCATCGCACCGGTCTGCAGTCGGACTCAGCCCGCGCGCAAGTGGTCTTCGAGGAATTGAGCCGACATCTCCCGAGGGACGTATCGGGTCTCAAGATCCTCGAGTTGGGCCCCGGAAAGGGTTGGTCGCTCGCCCAGATCGCTCGTTCCCGTGGGGCGATGTACGGCGGGTTCGACGTGTGTCGGTACCTCACGCAGGAACAGGCTGGATTCTTCGATCTCGGTTACTCGATCGGTGACGGCGACGTCTTGCCGTTCCCAGACAGGATGTTCGATGTCGTGTGGAGCCACTCGGTGCTCGAACACGTTCGGAGCCCGGAGCGTTTGCTCGCCGAGGTGAACAGGGTGCTTGCAGCGGGCGGCTTGTTCGTCTCGTCGATCGATCTTCAGTCCCATTATCACGACCGCCGCGACGCGTCTGTGATGTACGACTTCTTGCGGTACTCCGAACGCCTGTGGAACCTCATGGCGGACCAACGGAGTATCTGGGTCAACCGCTTGCGGAAAACGGACTGGTGCACGCTGTTCGGCAATGCTGGCTTTCAGATACTCCTCGACCAACCCCGACACGTGGCGAACGATCTGTCGGATTTTCGGAAGTGTCGCTATCTGTCGTCGGTCTCCGACGAGGACCTGCTCGTTGCCGGGGTACTGCTCGTGGCTGCGGCGGCCCCTGTCGCACCGTCTCGGTAGGGGTACTGCGCGGGCAACGACCTCGGCGCAACATTGTCGATTTCCCTAGAGTCCGGACATGCAGGAACTCGACGCGCACCTCGGCGGACAACGGCCATTCGGGCTCGGCTACTGGCCACTGCCCGAGGACGATCCGGGGGTGGACATCCCTCGGGAGTCGATTCGCTTGGTGTCGCCCGATGGTGCGCTCGTGCGTGGCGTGTTGTGGACTCCGCCTGGCGGCAGGCCGTGGCGGACCGCCGTGATCCTGACGCACCCGCGCGGCGACTTCAGCGTCCATTACGCGTGCCCGTTGTTGGCTGCTGCGGGCTACGCAGTGCTGGGATTCGCCACTCGATACGTGAACAACGACACCGATTGTCTGCACGAGAGTTGCATCGTCGACGTGAAGACTGCGTACGACGAGATGCGGCGTCGGGGAGCAGAGGCCGTGGTGTTGCTGGGGAACTCCGGTGGGGGTTCGTTGATGGCACTGGCCCAAGCCGAGTTGGGCATCGGCGATGGTTGGATCGGGGTTGCTGCACATCCGGGTGAGGGTGTGTTCATGAATCAGGTGATTGACCCCTCCGTGGCCGATGAGGGTGATCCGTTCAGCCGAATTCCCGAACTGGACATGTACAACCCCGACAATGGCTGGCGGCCATGGCCCGAGCCCTGCACGTACGACCGTGACTGGTTGGTCCGGTACCGGGCCGCGCAGGTGGCCCGGGTGGCCCGCCTCGATGCAGTGGCCAAGCAGTCGATCGCTGATTCCGCCGATGCTGCCAAAGCACTCAGGGGCGTGGACCGAACCAGCGAGCCCGAACGCTGGCGTGACCTGCGCGCTCGCACCGTTTTCACCAAGTACCTCGTGATCTACCGCACGCTCGCCGACCCTGCGTATCTCGATCTATCCATCGATCCCGACGATCGTCCGATGGGTTCGCTGTTCGCCTTCCCCGATCCACTCGATGCGAATTACGGACGCGGCGGCCTTGCGCGAACGATGACGGCGAGGGGCTGGCTCTCCACATGGTCGGGTCTGTCGAGCCATGCGCGTCTCGCAGACACCATGCCGCGCATCACCGTTCCCACACTGGTGTTGCATCCCACAGCCGATACCGAGATCCGTATGCATCAGGCCCGTGAGATCGCCGATGCGTCCGGTGCGGCCGATCGTTCCTATGTAGAGATGCGAGGCGCACCGCACTATCTCGAGGGTCATCGCGTGGAGGCGATGGCGGTGGTGGCCGACTGGCTGCAGCGTCGGTATCCCTGAGTACGACTAGCGTGGCATCCAGTCCGATGGATCCTTCATGGCAGCCCGACCCAACCGGCCGTCACCAGTACCGCTGGTGGGATGGACTGGCGTGGACCGATGTGGTTGCCAATCACGGCATCGAATCGCGTGATCCGTACCCGACATCGTTCGGCCAGCCCGCGCCCGGAGTGCCGGGTTCGGGTGCGCGTCGCATCGTGGTGTCCACCGATCCCGATCTGCACCGTGCTCCGCCTGCCGATCCCACGCCGTATCGGGGCATCAGCACCGCGGGCGACCCCACAACGCCCACGCGACCTGACGCGAGTGGACCGGTATACGCAACGCCGCCTGCACCGACCCGTCGCCACATCGGGCAGATCCTGGCGGCGGTCGTGGTGGCGCTCGGACTGGTGGGCGGTGCGCTCTATCTCTTCGTGTTCCGCAGCCTCGGTGGGAGCGAGGGGAACCCCACAGGTGTGTCAACCGGCTTCATCGCCGAGGGCGATGGGTTCTACTACCAAGATGTCCGACTGTTGCGCGGTGAGGTCATTCGCTTCCGTGTGGAGAGTCCGGCCAATCGTGACCTCATCACCTACCTGCTCATCCCCGAGGACATCGCTACGGCCTACGCCAGTCAGTATGTGTCTGATGCGGGTGTGATCTCCGACATCACCGATCCTGCGGATGTGATCGACACGTACACCGACGCAACGCAGTTGTTCGACGAACAAGATGTTCGCGAAGCGATGCGCGGTTATGTGCAGTTGAAGGCAGTCGATCGCTGCTGCAAGGGCGTGCCCGACGCCGCCTCGTTCGTTGCGTTCGCCGATGGCGTGTATCGCATTGCCGTCATCGAGGCCGACGGCAAGGAAGCGAACGTGCGACTGGTGCTCGAGTCGCTCGGCCGGCTGCTGGTGACCACCTCGGACATCAAGGATTCGTTCAGCAGCGACGCGTTCTACTCCGACCCCACCTTCTTCCGCGACACCGAACCGTACGAACCGCTGGGGTGATGCGGGGATCCGCTCACGGTTCCACGAGGCCTTGTAGGTATCCGGGGGATGTGGGCAGCGCGGTCCACGTTGGGTACAGCACCACCGCACCGGCGAGCGCGATCACGATCAGCGCCACTCCGGCGCCCCGTCGCCAGCGTCGTGTGAGCAGGGTCCAACAGGTGGCGAGTGACACGGCAATCACCGGCACCAACGGTGCTGCATAGAACGAGTACCCGGGTCGAGCGGGTTCGATGGGGATGACGTCGAATCGCAGTCGCACCACCCACGGCAACCACAGCACTGCAGCCCACAACGCAATGAGCCCGCGTCGCACGTCGAGGTGCCAGAGCGCGCTCACCAACACCACGATGAGCGCCAGTGTGCCGAGCATCCAGATGATCGGCGTGCCGACGCCCACGACCCTGCGCACGGTGTTGCGCTCGGTGCCGAGTTCGGTGTCGTGACTGGTGCTCGTGTCGGTAGCGATCTGCGAGTCGCACACCGGATCGGTGGACGGACACGCGGATGACAACAGCACCACCGGTTCGGTCTGGAACACCCAAGCGACTGCGTTGTGGGCATACCGATTGCGCGGCTGCAGACCTTGGTGGAAGTCGAGGACCTTGAACTGGTTCCGAACGATGGCCGAGACACGGTCGGTGAAACCGGGATCACACTGTCCGGTTCGTCCGCAGAGTTCACGACCGATCGACGAGTCGTCGAATCGGATCACGGTGGGCAGATAGGTGAGGCAGTAGCACGCCACGGGGAGGACCACGAGCCACCCCATCACACGAACGGATTCCCGCCGCCGCTCGTGCGACGAGGTGGAGGTGCGCCATGCCAGCAACCCCACCACGCCGATGCATGCCGCCATCACCGGAATGGCGGACCACTTCGTGGCGATGGCTGCCCCGAGCACCACCCCCAACGCGATGGACCGGCGTCGTCGGAGCGGTACGTCGAGCGGACGGGCGACGAGTTCTGCCACGAGCGCGAGTGCCACGGTGGTGAGCGCGGCGACGAAACCGTCGAGTAGGGCGAGGCGGCCGGTGGTGAACGCGATGCCGTCGGTCATCACGATGAGCCCGGCGATTGCTGCCGCAGTCAGCTTTCCGAGGAGTCGGTAGGCGACCACCGTGGTGGCCATCACCACCACGACCCCGGCCACCAGCGACATGACCCGCCATCCCCAGGGGTTGAAGCCCAGTACCCGGACGCCGAGCGCCATCACCCACTTGGCCAACGGGGGGTGCACCACGATGCCCTGTTCCACGCCCCGGCGGCTGACCTCCCACGCCTGGGTGGCGTAATACACCTCATCGAATACCAGGACCGATGGTCGCCCGAGTCCGATGACTCGGCTCACCAGCGTGATGGCACCCAGTACTGCGGCCAGACCCCACAGCCTCGCCGGGAGCCTTCGGAGTGCTTGTGGCGTTGCCTCGGGCGGTGCTGGCCGGGGGGTCGGCGGAGCGTCGCCGTTGGCCGACCCGACCGGATCGTCGCAGGTCAGCGGGGTCGACGGGCCGTCAGTCGGCGGGGCCGACGAGCCGTCGGTCGGCGGGGCCGACGCGGGACGCTGGGCAGATTCGCTGGGCATCTAGGGCGCCGGCCGAGTGGAGGTGGGCCCGGTGGCAGAAGGCGGCGAGAGTTCTTCGCGAATCTCGGTGCACACCGTGCGGAACGGGGTGACCGTGTTGAACCCGACCCGGGCGCCCAGCAGACGCCGCCGTTCGGCGAGGAACCGGGCCGGATCCACCGAGTTGACGGGGTCGGTCGCCAGTCCCGCCCGGGCGAGGGTGGAGTCACAGGTACGTGCCGTGACCCGGGCCCACTGGGTCTCCCCGGCGCGAGCACCGCACCCACCGAGGGCCCACAGCCCGATGGTGACGCCTCCCACCGCAGCCCCGAGGGCAAGGCGTACCGCGGCCCTGGCCCGGCCGGTGACGGGGTGTCCCGGGATGGCTGCCACGGCAGGCGACGGTACCGAAAATCGCCCTCCCGGCGCGCTTGGCGATGGTGGATGCCGCCGATAGCATCTCCTCTTCGTGCACCGAGCCCCTCGTGGGCGAAGGCGCCGAAAGACAATCGACGTCCGTGTGCGCCCCAGTCAACGGGGGACCTCACGGCGACAACTGAACCCGGTGCTCCGCCCGGCTTGGTCCTTGGTGACTTGGTCGAGCGGAGCATCTGCGTGAAGGCACAAACCCCGCGCTGCACGGCGCGGAGTCCGTAGGAACAAGAGGCAGCCGCTATGGCGACGAAGGCAATCGTCGGCGAAAAACTCGGCATGACACAGGTGTGGGCAGATGACAACAAGGTCATCCCTGTCACGGTGTTGCGCGTCGAGACCGCCCGCGTCGTACAGATCAAGACCAGCGAGCGTGATGGGTACACCGCGCTCCAGGTCACGTACGGCCAGAAGGATCCGAAGAAACTCACCAAGCCCGAGGCAGGTCACTTCGCGAAGGCGGGTGTGGCAGCAGGCCGCAAGTTGGTGGAACTGCGACTCGACTCCGTCGACGGCTTCGCTGTCGGCCAGGAGCTCAAGGCCGATGCGCTCGAAAAGGGCATGAAGGTCGATGTGGTCGCAGTGAGCCGCGGTAAGGGCTTCGCCGGTGGCATGAAGCGCCACAACTTCGGCGGACAGGGCGCGAGCCACGGCAACCACAAGCACCACCGTGCGCCGGGGTCGATCGGTTCGTGCTCGTTCCCGGGCCGAGTGTTCAAGGGTCTGCGCATGGCGGGTCACATGGGCCACCAGCAGGTCACCACGCTCAACCTCGAGGTTGTCGAGGCCGATCCCGAGCGCAACATCGTGCTCGTGAAGGGATCGGTTCCCGGACCCAACGGCGGCGTCGTGATCGTGCGCAACGCAGTCAAGGGGAAGAAGTGATGGCAAGCATCTCCGTGAAGACCGTTGCCGGCAAGGATGCCGGTTCGGTGGAACTCGCCGCCGAGGTGTTCGGCGTGCAGCCGAACGTGCCCGTGATGCACCAGGTCGTGGTGGCGCAGTTGGCGCACCGCCGTGCAGGTACTCAGAGCACCAAGACGCGTGCCGAGGTCTCCGGCGGCGGCAAGAAGCCGTTCCGCCAGAAGGGCACCGGCAACGCACGTCAGGGTTCCACCCGTGCACCGCACTACAGCGGTGGTGGCGTTGCGCTCGGTCCCAAGCCGCGCAGCTACAGCCAGAAGGTGAACAAGAAGGTCATCAAGCTCGCACTCGCGTCGGCCCTGTCGGACCGCCTCAGCGAGGGCAAGGTCGTGGTCGTCGACGACTGGGGCTTCTCCAAGACCAAGGACGCAGTCGCTGCGCTGAAGGCACTCGGTGTCGACGGCACTGCGTTGATCGTGGTGGGCCGCGACGAAGACGCCGCCGCAAAGAGCTTCCGCAACATCCCCAACGTGCAGTTGGTGCTGCAGTCGGAACTGAACGCCTACGACGTGCTGTGCAATCAGTACGTGGTGTTCTCGAAGAAGACCCTGCCGACCGGTTCGGCACCGGCCACCAGCGGAGCGACATCATGAAAGATCCCCGCGACATCATCATCGAGCCCGTCGTCTCCGAGAAGAGCTACGGACTCATCGAGTCGGGCGTCTACACGTTCAAGGTGAACCCCCGGGCCACCAAGCCCGAGATCCACGACGCAGTCGAGGCGATCTGGGACGTGAAGGTGCTCAA
>JAFMJD010000137.1 GCA_017853685.1 Actinomycetota bacterium
CGACCCGCATGCCTCGGCGCAGTTGCAGCAGGTGATTTCAGTCCTCGGGCAGACCAACTGGGACGATGCTGCGTTCCAGGTGATGCGCGCCCGGGACCGTGCGATCGATGCCCTTGCGGAGTGTGCGTCGTGGTGCGCGAGTGACCCGTTGCGTGTATCGCACTTCACCGCAGTCGACGTTCCTCAGCGAGTGGAGCTGTCATCGTTCGACGAGGTGGTGCAGCAGTTACTGTTCGCGCGTGGGGCCCTCGAGCGGTTCATCGCCGAGTTGGCATCGTGGCGTGCATTGCACGGCACTGCCGATAGCGATGATGTGCTGCGCGTGATCTCGGCGGCGCTGGCCGCCTGAGTTCCTGCGCATAGAACGGCCACTGTGGGGGCTGTAACGGTCCGACCTCAAGCGTGCTTGGGGTCGGCGTCGCCCGCCGCGCGTCGTACCGGGGTGAGCATGGCGGTGAGTGCCGATGCCCGCTCTCCCCGCACACCCGGCATCCCGAAGTCGGCCTTCTCGAGCGCAGCGGAGGCCTTCTTCATGAGCGCGGTGCCCGCGGTGGTGATCTTCGCGTAGGTCGCACGCCGGTCAGTCGGGTGGGGAACCCGTTCCACCAGGCCCTGCGCAGCGAGTTTGTCGATGATGAGCGTGATCGTGGTGGGGTGCACCAGCATGTAGGTGGCGATGTGGCTGAGCAGCCGAACACCGTGCTCGCTCAACTGGATCGTGGCGAGCGCCAGGTACGAGGTGCGTGTGAGTTCGAATGGCTTGAGTACCCGTTCGATCTCCTGGGTCATGAACTGGTGCATCCGGAACATCGAACCCATGGCGATGAACGACGCCGGGTCGCCGAGTTTCTGCTTGCGCCAGTAGTGGTCCACCCAGTCCAGCGGGTCTTCGTACTCGGGAGGAGCCATCGCCGTGAGCGTAGTCCACCCCATGAACGATCACTACAGCACCCGATTATCGAATCCTCTACTATCTCGCCCGAGGGGAAGTGCGGGTGCGGCTGCATCCGTCACGACGGCAGGGGGGTACCGACATGGCCGACATCAATCTCGACGATCAGTTCGTCGTCGCGAACCGACCGAGTACACGCTTCCCCGCATACACCCGTGCCAATGTCGGCGAGGTCTTCATCGGGCCCGCCACGCCCCTCACCGCCACGAGCATGGCTGGCTGGCCGTTCGAGAATGCGTGGCGCGGCTCGCTCGTACGGATCGGGGCTTTCGACGCCGATGAGTTCGACCCGTCCGAGCAGGAGATGCTCGGGGTGTTCTACGGGTACATCTACCTCAACTTCTCCGTGCAGCGCGTCTTCGGGGTGCGGATGCCCGGCGCAAGCCCCGATGTGATCGACGCCTCGTTCTTCGGCGATGCGAACGATGTCCCCCCGTACATCGCCGATCCGCGCGACGACAGCGCTCGCCACACCGAGAAGATGACCGAGACCAT
This sequence comes from Actinomycetota bacterium, assembly GCA_017853685.1. Classification (GTDB taxonomy): domain Bacteria; phylum Actinomycetota; class Acidimicrobiia; order Acidimicrobiales; family Ilumatobacteraceae; genus WLJO01. The sequence goes on from JAFMJD010000137.1 coordinate 1,448, forward strand.
CGGCTGGGCGCTCACGGTGGAGTCCCTGCCCGAGCTCGACGAGCAGCGTGCCGAGGTACGCGCCATGCGAGCGAAGCGGCCGGACTTCTCGTCGATGAGCAATCTCGACCTGTTCCGGTTCGTGCGCCCCATCATCACGACGCGGCAGCAGGAGTTGATGTCACAGCACATGTTCAACACCGCAGTCGGCTCGATCCCGATCGGTCTTGTGATGGGAGTTGCTGCGGCACTCGGTGATCCCGGTCTCGGTGTGCGGGCGATCGCCGGTCTCGGAGACGTGGACTCCGCCGCCCCCGTGTGGGCGATGTGGGACCTCTCGAGGATCGTTGCGAGGTCGAGTGAGCTCTCTGCAGCGTTCGATGCCGGAACCGGCGACGTCGTCGAGCGCCTTCGTCGTTCCGGCTCGGCCGACGCGCGTCAATTCCTCGACGGGTTCGCACAGTTCCTCCACGACCACGGCTCGCGCTGTGTGAGCGAGTGGGACCTTGCAGTGCTCGCATGGGAGAGCGACCCTGCAGTGCCGCTCACTTCCATCGACAAGATGCGTGCGATGCCCGACTCCGATTCGCCGTCGGCGCGTCATCAGCGTCTCGTCGCCGACCGCGAGGCTGCAAGCGCACAGATGCTCTCGATGCTCGAGAGCGACCCTGCAACGCAGGGTCAGTTGCAGGCCGGACTGCGGGCGGCTGCACTGTGGCTTCCCGCTCGTGAGCGGTCGAAGACCACAGTGATCCTGCAGTTGCACGAAGCACGTGAGGCGCTGCAGGAGTTCGGTCGTCGTATGGCAGCAGCCGGCCACTTCGACCATTTCAGTGATTTTGTGCTGCTCAAACTCGACGAGTTCGAACCGTTCATTGCGAATCCCGCAGCACTGGCCCCCGAGGTCCGTCGCCGGCGTCAGTGGCACAACGCCCTGTCCGAACTCGAGCCTCCCTTCATCACGGTGGGTATGCCGCCGCCGCCCTCCACCTGGCGCAAGCGGACGGTGGAGGACCTTCCCGCCATGGCTGCGGGCGAGACCATTCAGGGCATCGGTGCATGTCCGGGTCAGGCCACCGGAACGGCACGCGTCATCACTGATCCCGCGGATGGCTACAAGCTCGAGCCCGGCGATGTGATGATCGCTCCCGGCACCGATCCGGCGTGGACCCCGCTCTTTGTGAGCCTTGCGGCAGTGGTGGTGGACGTGGGTGCTCCGCTCAGCCACGCCGCCATCGTGAGTCGGGAACTCGGTGTGCCATGTGTGGTGTCGGCAACGCATGCCACGCGTCGCATCCCCGATGGGGCCACCGTGGCCGTCGACGGGACCACCGGATTGGTCACCGTCATTTCGGCCTGATCAGGTGGGGTGCTCCACGTTCGTGGCGGGCCGGGCATACTGATCGGGTACGACAGTGATGTGCTGTTGTGCGCGGGCCGCTGGCGCAATGGCAGCGCATCGGACTTTTAATCCGCGGGTTCTGGGTTCGAGTCCCAGGCGGCCCACCCGTACGAACTGCAGATCTGCAGGGTTCAGGCCTCGATGAGGTCGGGCTGCGGCGGGGCCACGGGCACCTCGCTGCGACGTGCCTGCCACTGGAATCGCCATGTCTTTGCAGCGACCACAAGAGCGCAGGGGATCACCAACGCATTGGGTGCGCTCACCAGCAGGTCACCGAGCAGCACGCCGTAGAGGGCCCACGACAACGCGGTGGCGATGAGCATGGCGTACATCGTGAGCGAGATGCCCGACAGGTCGGGTGCGCGCAGCACGTGTGCCGTCTGCGGAAGGATCGACGTGGCGCCGATCACGATGGCTACCCATCCGGTGATGGCGGGCGACACTGCCGTCATGGCGAATGCAGCGGTCATGAACCCGGCGATGGTGGCGAAGGGTTGCCAACCGCGCAGCACTCCGTGGCGGATCTGCGCAACGCCGATCAGCACGGTTGCCAGCATGATCGTTGCGTTGGAGATGATGAGCGGCGGGTTCACCTTGGCGATGCCGTAGGCGGTCCACAGACTCGAACCGGCAAGTCCGTGCAGCGTTCCCCGTCCGGCGATGCCCTCGACCGAGCGCAGGCGGTACACGCGAATCACCTGGGGCCAGATGAAGCCGAGGCTGAGCACGGTGCACAGCACGCCGAGGATCGGGGTGAAACTCACCCCGGGAGGGTACGGGTGCCTGCCTGCGGCGACGGGGCACCGACGGGCGAACAGTGGATGAACTTCGTCACGGCGGGGCCACCCTCGGGTAGCGATCTGAGAATCATTCTTGCTACCGTGACGTTGTGGGAATCATTCTCAAAACCATGAGAATGCCATTCATTCGACGTCTCGCAATGTCGATCGGGTGCGTGGCAGGAGTTGCGGCCGTGGTGCTGGGCGTGGCGGGGTGCTCGGGTGGCACGCCGGCGAATCCCGACGTCAGTGCGCCGTCGGTGCGGGTGGTGACCTCCTTCTACCCCCTCCAATTCGTCGCCGAGCGCGTCGGTGGCGGACTGGTTGCCGTGGAGAACCTCACCCCTCCGGGCGCCGAACCACACGATCTCGAACTCGGCGCGAATGACTTGGTGTCGCTGCGTGAAGCCGATCTCGTGGTGTACCTGCGGGGCGTGGCCACCGCCGTGGACGACGCCGTAGCGACTGCTGCTGCCGAACAGAGTCTCGACGTGAGCGAGGACGCACGTCTCGAGCAGTTCGCCGATGCAGATCACGCCGTGTTGGACGACGGACACGAGGATGATCACGGACGCGCCGATCTCGGCGTCGATACGCACTTCTGGCTCGACCCGATTCGCCTCGCCGACGTGGCTGATGCCGTGGCGGCACGACTCGGGGCGATCGACCCACCAAACGCCGCTGCCTATGCGACCAACGCAGCGGCATTGCGCGCCGATCTCGTTGCGCTCGACACCGAGTACGCACAAGGGTTGCGCTCGTGCACCAGCCGTGATCTCGTCACGAGTCATGCGGCGTTCGGGTATCTCGCCACCCGCTACAACCTGCACCAGGAGAGCGTGAGCGGTCTGAGCCCGGACGAGGAGCCCACCCCTGCGGCACTGGCCCGCGTGGCCGACTTCGTGAAGTCCGAGGGAGTCACCACGATCTTCACCGAGACACTCGTCAGTGCCGCCGTTGCACGCGCCATCGCCGATGAGACCGGCGTGAGTACCGCAGTGCTCGATCCGCTCGAAGGACTGACCTCTGACGCCACTGGTGACTACCTCACGGTGATGCGCGCCAACCTCGCCACACTGCGCACGGGACTGGGGTGCTCGTGAACCACGACCATCACCACGACCACGCGCACAGTCGGGCACACGCGTGTCAGCCATTGGGCGACACCGTGATCTCGGTGCGCAACGCGGCATTCGGCTACGGCGGACACGCCGCAGTGCACGTGGACCACCTCGAGATCCGTGCGGGTGAGGTGGTGGCCCTGCTGGGGGCGAACGGCTCGGGCAAGACCACGCTCATGAAGGGCATGCTCGGCCTGGTGGATCGACTCGCCGGCGAGGTGGATCTCCTCGGCCAACCGGTCGATCAACTGCGCGAGCGCACCCCCATCGGCTACCTGCCACAGCGTCAATCGGCGGCCGGTCCGATTCCGGTGACCGTGCGCGAACTCGTGCGATCGGGGCAACTCTCGCGCCGGCACCCCTTCGGTCTGCGCCGTGACGATCGTGCGGTGGGCTCGGTGCTCGATGTGGTGGGTCTCGGCGACCTCGGCGCAACCCGAGTGGATCGCTTGTCGGGTGGCCAGCAGCGACGCGCACTGCTCGCCCGCGCGCTGGTGGGCGGCAGCCGACTCGTGCTGCTCGACGAACCCTTCGCCGGCGTGGATCAGGCGAACCAAGAGGCGATCGCGGATTCGCTCGATGTGTTGCTCCACGACGGACTCACGCTGGTGGTGGTGCTGCACGAACTGGGTCCGCTCGAACCCCTCGTCACCCGTGTGGTGGTGATGGATGGCGGCAGGGTGCGATTCGATGGTGCGCTCGACGACGCGCCCCCGCAGTTGTTGCACATGGGCCACGACCACGACCCACACGGCGGGCCCGAGCCGCCCCACGGCTTGGGACTGGTGCGCTGATGGCCCTCGCGCTCGTTGCCGCCAACGCGATCTCGGCGGTGTTCGAATACGACTTTCTGCGCCGCGCCCTCATTGCCGCCGTGCTCGTGGGCATCACGGCCCCTGCGGTGGGCGTGTTCCTGGTGCAACGTCGGCTCGCTCTCATCGGCGACGGCATCGGACACGTGGCCGTGACCGGCGTGGCGCTCGGACTGGTGCTGAATCGTGCTCCTGTTGCGGTGGCGGTCGTGGTGGCGGTGATCGGGGCCGTTGCCATCGAACTCGTTCGTTCGCTGAGCGACACGAGCGGCGAGATCGCTCTGGCCGTGATGTTCTACGGCGGAATAGCAGGTGGTGTGGTGCTGGTGAGCAAGGCACCTACCGGTTCGCGCAATCTCACGCAGTATCTCTTCGGCACCATCACCACCACGTCGAACGGTGACCTGGTGGTGTTCGGCGTCCTCGCCGCCGTGGTGCTGGCCGTGGTGCTGCTGGGTGGGCCTGCACTGTTCACGGTGAGCAACGACGAAGAGTTCGCACGTGCGCTCGGGCTGCCTGTGCTCGCCATCAACCTCACGCTGGCTGCGCTCACTGCGCTCACGGTCGTGGTGTCCATGCGGGTGGTCGGTGTGCTGCTCGTGAGCGCACTGATGGTGGTGCCGGTGGCAGCAGCACAACTCTTCGCTCGCAGCTTTCGAGGTACCTGTATCGGTGCGGTGCTCCTGGCAGTCGCTGCTGCGGTGCTGGGCATCGTGGTGTCGTATGCGGCCGACCTGCCCTCGGGAGGCACCATCGTCTTGATGGCGATCGGCTTCTTCGTGCTGGCGCTCGCGACATCGTCACTGCGCAGGCTCGTTCGCTCTGCAGGAGGTGCTCGTGGCTAGCAACGTTCCGTCGGTCGATCACGAACTCCACCGCCTCGTCGACGAACGCCTTCGTGGTCGACAGCAGCGGTACACGCCGGTGCGCCGGCGGATCGTGGACGCACTCCTGGTATCGCAGTCACCGCTCACGCTGCCCGAACTGCTGGTGGACGAGCCATCGCTCGCACAGAGTTCGGCGTACCGCAATCTTGCGGTGCTCGAGGAAGCCGGCGTGGTGCGTCGACTCGTGCACGGACCCGATCATGCGCGCTACGAACTCGCCGAGGACCTCACCGAGCATCATCACCACCTCATCTGCGAGCAGTGCGGGCGTGTGCAAGATGTGGCGCTCGGGCCGCAGATCGAGTCATCGCTCGAGGCCGCACTCGCCCAACTCGGGCGGGCAGAGGGCTTCGTGCCCCGCCACCACGCCATCGACATCTACGGCCTCTGTTCCACCTGTTCGCCCTGACCGGGCGACTGCGCGTCAGATGGGCAGGTCGCCCGTGGCAGCGCGGGTGGAGCCACTGTCACGGTAGGCGCCGATGGCGCGCTGCGCGATCCGCATTTGGTGGATCTCGTCGGCGCCGTCTGCGAACCGTGCCCAGCGCGCATGCTGGTACATGTGCGCAAGCGGTGTGTCGGTGGAGTAGCCGAGGGCCCCGTGCACCTGGATGGAACGGTCGATCACCCGGTTGAGCATGTTCGCCACGAAGTGCTTGGCCATGGACACCTCGCTCTTGAAGTCGAGCTTGTGGTCGATACGGAATGCAGCGTGCAGCACCATCAGCTTCGCCTGGTACAGCTCCATCGTGGAGTCGGCGATCATCCATTGGATGCCCTGCTTCTCGGCGAGC